>NHEI02000031.1 GCA_002171575.2 Flavobacteriaceae bacterium TMED81 | reverse complement strand
GTGTAGATATTGAGATAACTTCCCAAGGGGGTCATGATTGCAAATCCAATGAGAATAATCACTTTTTTCGAAAAGTTAAAATTTGTCTGCCATATTGCTAGGGTGAGCAACATCGCTATCGGAAGCTTGTGAATGACAATTGCCCATAACAGATCATTGTGTTTATGTATGGGGAATCCTTCAATAAAAGCGTGTAAATAAAGCCCAGTCACAAGTGTCATCGGAATTCTCTTTTCGCTTGTATGGATATGACCATGCTCGGCACCTTTAGACAATTGCTCCAACACAATTTGGATGATAATCCCAGCGAGAATCCAATAGCTGATATGCTCTTTGCCGTTGGCAAATACCGATGGCAGCAAAGAGGTTAGGGTCGTACCAAGTAAGAAAGCACCGCTAAACGCCAACAATAATTTGATCGATCGAAGCTCTCTTGGTTGCCAAAAAAATACGACTAAACTGCCAACAAGCACAGCGAATATTGGAGGAAAGTAAATGTTCATTGAAATATAAGGATTTGTCGGTTAGATAACTCCTTGTCATATGCCTGGAGTTGATAATCACCAAACAAATCTAACAATTGGAGATTTGTTTGAGAAAACAAATTAATAAAATCGTTGATTTCTAACAATTCTACTTGCTCTTGAAACTGATAATTATGTTTATCGACTTGAAACTGAATGTCCTTACAAAGCCATTTGCCTTTTGTGTAACGCTGAATCGAAAATTTTATCCCGTCACGCTCAATACTTTCTTCTTTAACCAGATTTGTAAGCACCCAACTTGGATTTAAAAAATCAATTACCCCGACACCATTAGGTGCCAACTGCGCACGAAAGGATTCTAGCGTACGAATGTTATCGTTTGGGTCTTTGAAATAGCCAAAGCTGGTGAATAGATTAAACACATGAGAAAACTGTGTGTCTAAGGGATTGCGCATATCGTGAACGATAAACTGCAAAGCATCACTTGCCTTCTTTTTTTTGGCTTCTTCTTTGGCATATTTGATATTTTCTGGAGACAAGTCGATCCCAGTTACTGCGTACCCATGTTGATGTAATTCGAGGGCATGACGCCCACGTCCACAAGCAATATCGAGGATATGTGCGTCTTTGTCAGGTTGAATCAAATCGAGAAGTCGCGAAACAAAGTCGGCGGCTTCTTGATGATTTCGGTGAGAATAAAGTGAATGGTAATAGGGCGAATCAAACCAAGACGAGTACCATTCTTTTACGTTATGCATACACAAAAATAAGCAATAGTTATGAGAGATAGTTCGCGGCAGAGCCTCGAACTATCTGCCATTCTAGCGCAAGGCTCCGTCTTGCGCTAGCAAACGATTCCCTACCTTTGCAAGATGAAACAAGTCCAGTTTGATATGATTGCCAAAACCTTATTTGGGCTTGAGCAAGTTTTAGAAAATGAACTCAAACTTTTAGGAGCAACATCTGTCAAACAAGGCGTACGAAATGTGCGTTTTCGGGGTGATTCGGGCTTTCTATACAAGGCCAACCTGTGTTGTCGTACGGCATTGCGAATTTTAAAACCGATCTACTTTGATCAAGTTAAGTCAGTTGATTCGTATTATCACAGTTTATCACGACTTCCTTGGGAGGAATATATGTCCATTGACACACGTTTTTCGATACAGTTTACTCAGTCGGTACCCATGTTTGATAATACGATGTTTGCAGCACAACGCGCCAAAGATGCATTGGTTGATCGGTTTCGAAAAAAACAAGGCAACCGTCCCAGTGTAGGAAGGGAAGATCCCGACATCACCTTTTTTATTCATCTTTCACCCAAGGGAATGGAAGTTTCGATTGATAGTTCTGGCAAACCTCTCAATCAGCGTGGATATCGAACCGAGACGAATATTGCTCCAATCAATGAAGTACTAGCTGCGGGACTTGTAACACTTTCTGGGTGGAAACACACCAGCCCGTTGCTCGACCCTATGTGCGGTAGTGGAACCCTGCTTATTGAAGCAGCCATGCAGGCCTGTAATATCCCCTCGCAAATCAACCGTAAGCAGTTTGCGTTTGAGAATTGGAATGACTATGACGCAGATTTATTTGCCACCATCCGTGAGGCCATGCTCAATCGGGTCAAAGAATGTTTTGTACCACTTATGGGTTATGACAAAGCCCCATCTGCTGTGAGAAAAGCACAACAAAATATAGAGGCGGCAAACCTTTCGGATTATATCAGTATTCATAGAAGGGATTTTTTTAAAACCCAAAAGGATCATCCCGAACAATATCTACACGTCCTAACCAACCCTCCTTATGGCGAACGATTGGCAGTTGACGCCGGTGTATTCTATATGCAAATGGGAGATGTCTTTAAGCAAAAATATCCCAATACAGATGTATGGATGATCACAGCGAGCATGGAGGGACTTAAAAAATTTGGTTTACGGACGTCTCGCAAAATCAAACTGTTTAACGGAAAATTGGAAAGCCGTTTGGTCTATTTTCCGATTTATAGTGGAAGTAAAAGTTGAAATAAATTCCGTCTTTCAGGATTTTAATCTTTTCTTAACTACAGAACCCTCAATCCAGACTGCTAATACAGTACTGACTTATGAACAAAATTTTATTCTACAATGAGTTTGCGAATGATCTTACGTTGATCAGACGTTGATAATTCAACGAAATAAAGTCCTTTAGACTGATTACTTAAATCAATCTCTTTCTTGGAGTGCTCTACGAAGAAGTTGTTGTCGTAAACTTGTTTGCCTTCAATGGAATAAATTTTAATATGTTCAAGTTTAAACTGCCCGTTTGTGTCAATGGTAAATCGCCCAATTGTTGGGTTGGGATAAATGGCAATATCTAGGTCGATCTCATTTTCAATTCCTAAAACGGTTCCTTCAACAATAAAGTCGTCAATTACTACGCCCTCTTCATTCTCAAGTGAGTCACTGAGGAAATGAAATCTAAAAATGATATTTTGTGATATCATATTTTCTGTAACGGGATAATTATATTCTTTCATCGCTCCATCAAACCCATTAAATCCTTCAATGGTAGACCAGTTTTCTCCTCGATTAGTTGAATACTGCAAGTAGATAAAGTCATAATAAGTTTCTAGCTCATAACCCATAAAGAAACGAATATTACCACTTTCCAATTGGCTTAAGTCATAACATGGTGACACCAAGCTTGAAGAGGATTTATCAGGGTAATTTCCATCCAAATTTGTTGCATAGGCAGTGGTTCCTGAATTCACTTGATTGAGAGACGCGCCAGTGGGAATACCCTTTTCCCAAACGGGATCTCCTACGATTAACCAGTCATCTTCATTGCTTTCAAACAAATAGGTTGTATTTGCTTGACCATACGAATTAGGCGGGTCAAGAAGTTTGAAGTTTACAGTGCCGACATTGTTAATTACTAGCGTTTCACTCGGATTAGATAAGCTAATGGATAGCGAATTATCGCCAAAATTTATGGATTGTTGAAGACTAGGGGTAATCGTCATCTTCTGACCAGGTGCCAGATTTCCTGTCCAATTTTCTACCCCTTGGGACTGACCATTTAGAATTGTTTCACTTGAAAAAGTTGATAATGATGAGGTTCCATTATTATACACATCAAAACTCAGTTGAAAATCATTTTCACATCGGAAATCTGAGCCAAGCCCTGAGTTGATTCGAACCAAATCTAGGTCATAACTCGGGCGAGTTACTGCAGGAATAGGGGTTTGCCAAATCCCTCTTCCGTAAGTAGAGACAGTTAAAATGTTGTCGTAGGGATTGATTTCCATGTCCGAAACTTTAACATTTGGTAAACTACCAGATATTGAATGCCAGCCATTGACTTCTTTATCGGTGTAGTACACCCCAAGGATTGTCCCTAGGTAAAGTGAGTCATCTGGGCTGTATTGTTGATGACTTATCGTCCGCGCTGATTCTAGACCAGTGCTTTCTGAAGTAAAGTTTTGCCCTTGGTCTGCTGATGAATAGACTGTTGCAGAGCTAAGCACCCAAACTTGATTATTGTTTGTTTTATGAATTTCAATATCTTGAACATAATTATCTGTTTGCAAGATATTTGTAAATGTGATGCCTCCATCTGTGCTTTTATACACATTGTATTCTGTCGCTACATAGATGTTATTTATGTTGATTGGATCGATTGTTAACAGTTTGAGATTATGACCGAAGTCGTGATTAGACAATTGTTTCCAAAGTCCTCCGTTCAACACGTACAATTGGTCATATCCAGCATAAAGATCACCACTTTTCGCAAACTCTAAAGGAGTAACCCATTCCCCTTTTACAGGACCAGAGGCAATGAATTCATTGTTTGACCATCCACCATCTCCACCAGTGGTGGTGCGGGTTAAACTCCCCCCGTATTGTGTCATTCCATAATAAGTATTTTCTTCAAATGGATCAACGGCAGTCCCCATACCATCTCCACCGTGATAACTGTTCCAGTTAGATCCCGATAATGCAAAGCCGCCACAATCTTGCAAACCACCAGCAAGTTTTGAAGAATCAGGACGCGAAGTCGACACGGTGTAGATTTGAGCGATAGAAAGCGTATTGCTGAGATCCTCAAAATTGACCCCATCATCAGCTGAGCGATAAACACCTCCGTCAGTTCCCGCATACAAAACTCCGTCGAAATAGCGTAGAAAGTGAATATCAGCATGGGTAAAGGCATTGGTACGTTGATTCCAAGCATTGATTTGTGTAAAATCATCACCTCCGTCAGTTGATTTCCATATATCTAATACACCCACAAAGAGGACATCTGGATCGGAGTCAGAAACAGTCAGTGCCATATCATACCATGACTGAGCACTCGTAAAAATATCATCAGTTTCAGCGGTTTTTGTAAAGTTTAGACCTTCATCATTAGATACATAAACACCTTGAAAAGAATTTTCTCCTTTATAGGTGCCATCGCCGTTATCGTAAGCGGTCAGTACATAAACATTGTCAACTGCTGCAGGAGTCGTTTCTACCACAATTCGATTAGCATTGGAGGGTATGCTTGAAATTTCAGAAAAAGTTTCCCCTTTATCTGTAGAGCGATAAAATTTTGAATTATTGTTTTTGTACCCAACCGCATAGATTATAGAGGTATCTGAATAGTTGGGATGGAGTCTAAAGTCAACGATATTTCCGTCTTGTTTGATTTCCCAAGTAAGGCCTCCGTCCTCAGACTTTTGTAACCCATCGGTTGAGGCAACCCATATATGATTGCTATTGGTGGGATCAATAAAAATTTCACTTGTACCTTTTCCATTATACCAAAGATAGGAGAGGCCTGTGGGGTTCCATGTTTGCCCACCATCTATACTTTTCATAACCCCAACACTGTAGGAGTCACCTGCATCGTCATCACCAGTTGCGATATAGATGATGTTGTTATCTGTGGGGTCGATTGCAATTCCTGAAACCCCAATCTGTGGTAGGTTATCGGATAGGGGAGTCCAGTTCACGCCATCATCCGTTGATTTCCAAATCCCCCCTGCGGGTGCACCAACATAAAGCGTTTGATCGTTACTAGGATCTTTAGTAATAGTGTTTACACGACCTTGTCCGCTAATAGAAACCGAAGAGTTGGTTACTACTGCGGGGCCTAGATTAGACCAGTTAATGGTATTTTCATCAGGAACTCCAAATGGATCTTGTTGTGATTCTCCCTCTAGTTTTCTTTCCCATGCTTGCCATAAAATGGTTGGAGGAGCAATCGTGCCATCTTCCTGCAAATAGTCTTGCCAGTGGTGTGCCCAGCGCTTAAAGGGCTTATATCCACTCCCTTTTACCGTGTAATCTTTCCCTTGCCAATATGCGTCAAAAGCACTTTCAATATCCGATAATTTTGGTGCTTGTTGTTGTGCTGATTGTCGAACAAGTCCTGAAGACCCCATTGTTGTACTCACAAAGTTTTTGGTATACGGATTGGTTGGGCTAATGACTTGTCCGAAACTTAAAATGGGAATTATAGTAAATAAAAATTTAAAATAAAATGTAATAATCTTGTCCATATGCTTTAGGATAAATCTGGACGTAATTTTTTTGTCCGTTCGACAGCTTGTTGTTCTCTCCATTGTTCTACTTTTGGCGTATTTCCAGATCTGAGTATGTTGGGAACTTTATGTCCATTGTAGTCAGCAGGTCGTGTATAAATCGGTGGGGCAAGAAGATTGTCTTGAAAAGAATCGGTCAAAGCAGAGGTTTCGTTTCCAAGTACTCCCGGAATGAGTCGGATGATGGCATCACAAAAGACAGCAGCAGCGAGTTCTCCACCCGAAAGCACGTAATCCCCAATAGAAATTTCGTCAGTCACGAATAGGTCTCTCACACGTTGGTCAACGCCTTTGTAGTGCCCACACAGAACAATCATATTGTTAAAAAGTGAACAGCGATTGGCAATTTTTTGATTGAGTTGTTGACCGTCTGGGGTCATATACACTATGGCATCGTATTCACGTTGACTCTGTAAAGCTTCAATGCATTTGGCAATGGGTTCAATCATCAAAACCATACCAGCACCCCCGCCATATGGATAGTCATCAACCTGTTTGTATTTGTTAGCAGAATAATCTCGAATATTGTGGAGATGGATTTCTACACATTTGACATCTTGTGCCCGTTTGAGAATCGAGGCTTCAAACGGGCTTCTAAGAAGCTCTGGAACGACGGAAAGTATATCGATACGCATACAGCAAAGATGGTATTTTAAAGCGACATCAAAAATTTAGATAAGCAAAAGATTGTTTAAAACTGATTTCTATCAATCAAAAAAGAATCGAAAAGGTTCTTGGTCTTGATTCATGAATTCGATTTCATAAATTTCGTTTTCCTCAATTTTTTTCAAATCATCAGTCGACTCAATCGCTGTACCATTGATTGATTGTATCAAAATACCCTGACCGATACCCCGTCTGCGTAAACGTTCGTTTCGATTACTAGCGATTTTTACACCTTTCTTTACGCCAAAACGATCAGCTTCGTCAGCTGTAAGGTTTTTCAAGCGCATTCCAAAGTAATCGAAAAACGGATTTGGCTTAAGCGTAACCACGGTTTTCATGGTGTCTCCAACCCGTAAATAAGTGACTTTGACTTTATCGCCAGGGCGTTTGCTGTTGAGATAGCCGGTCATATCTGCAAACGAGCTGACTTTGGTATCGTCCACCCCAATAATAATGTCCTCTGCTTGCAGTCCAGCTTCCTTGGCACCCATACCTTCTTCTACAGAAGCGATATAAAACCCTTCGGTTATGTCGAGATTATACTCTTTTGAAATCCGATCATTGAGTCCATTGCCACTGACGCCAAGGAGTGCCTTTTGTACACCTCCATATTCAATAATGTCCTCATAAACTTTACGCGCAATGTTACTTGGAACGGCAAAGGAATACCCAATAAATGTCCCCATTCCATTACTTGTAATCGCCGTATTGATTCCGATTAAATCGCCATTTGTGTTGACCAAAGCACCACCGCTATTTCCAGAGTTTACAGCAGCATCGGTTTGTATAAAGGACTGATTTGTTGCATCATATGGATTCAAATCACGTGCCTTTGCACTGATGATTCCAGCAGTAACCGTCGAGTTTAAATTGAATGGATTGCCAACCGCAAGTACCCACTCACCAATTCTGGTTTGGTCAGAGTCGGCAAAGCGCACATATGGAAATGGGTCATTTCCGATAATTTTAAGCACCGCAATATCTGAGCTTGGGTCTGTTCCAATCAAGTCAGCAGAAAACACACGGTTGTCATTGGTTGTGACTTCGATTTGGTCTGCATCTTCAATCACGTGATTGTTGGTGATCAAGTACCCATCAGGTGAAACAATGACTCCAGACCCCATCCCGATGCGGGGATAGTTTTTTGGCGAACTGTAAAAGAGATCCCATAAACTATAGGATTGTGAACTGCTTTTGCCCGTATTTGTAATGTGAACGACTGCGTCAATGGTGCGATCGACAGCCACTGTGAAATCTGTATTTTCTGCAGAATCACGAACCACTATTGGTGTTTCATAGTTCGTTTGCACCATAGGCGTTGCTTGTTGGGTAACAATGATTTCTTTTGTCGAGAATGCAAAATGATATGCACCGATCAGTATTCCTGCGGCACATATTGAAATAAAAAAATGACGAAGTAGAGAAGACATAACGATTATTTTTTTAACAAAATTAGCAGATATCGTGCCATGTTTTCATTTTTTAACTTCCTTTTAACATCCTTTTTATCCATGAAAATTAAGCGATATATTTACACTGTGAATATTCCGTTTTTTAAATATCAAGGCACTGGAAACGATTTTGTGATGATTGACAATCGCATGGGTGAATTTCCATTGGAAGATCAACAGCGTATTGCTGCTATATGTGACCGACGTTTTGGAGTTGGTGCTGATGGGGTTATCGTACTCCAAAATCACAATACAGCCGATTTTGTGATGCATTATTTTAATGCGGATGGTCAGCTTGGTTCGTTTTGTGGAAATGGGGGAAGGTGTGTCGTTGCTTTTGCGAAGCATTTAGGGATTATTGATAAACAAACAAACTTTGCCGCTTTTGACGGGCTGCATGATGCCACGATCAGCGGAAACATTGTTTCGCTTTCTATGCGAGATGTCGATCATGTACAGACGCATCCTACTCATACTTTTTTGGATACAGGTTCTCCTCATCATATTGAGTTTGTCAAAGACACCAAGAATCTAGATGTACTTACACAAGGTACATTGATTGCCCATAACGATACCTATGGTGTAGAAGGGACGAATGTAAACTTTGTAGAGGTTGGAGAAGCTAGGGAAATTCAGGTACGTACATTCGAAAGAGGAGTTGAAAATGAAACCTTATCCTGCGGTACTGGAGTTACTGCGGCTGCTTTGGCAGCGTTTTCTACGGGCAAAGTCACAAATAATAATATTGAAGTTCACACGCTTGGCGGTGATCTGACCGTGTCTTTTACCCCTAGTGGTAAAGGGTTTTCAGACATTGTTTTGACTGGTCCCACAGAACTTGTTTTTTCAGGAACACTAGAGCTTTAGTCAATGCTACAATCCATAAAACGTTCTATCCGATTTGCGCTGATTGGTACTGGAATCATCTTTATCTCACTATTGACCGTTTTTTATTTTCCCAATACAAAAGTTGCTGATACGAGTCAATCGATTTTTGTCCCTACTGGCACATCATTTGCAACATTAAAAGAGATATTGGAGCCTCATTTAAGAAGTACAATTACGTTTTCATTGGCTGCAAAAGCCAAGCGGTTTGACACCCCTCGTATTGGACACTTTGTACTGAAACCCAGTATGGGCAATCAGCAAATCATCAATGCCTTACGTTCTGTAAACACACCTATACAAGTTGTGTTTAACAACCAGCAAACCATTGCGCATCTTGCCGGTCGTGTTGCAGAACAATTGCAATTGGACAGTTTGTCTTTAATCAAGGAAATAGAGAGTCCGTATTTTATGGATTCGGTAAACTTAAACCGAGAAGAATTGTTGAGTTTGTTCTTGCCAAATTCTTATGAAATGTATTGGAATATTTCTGCTGCTGAATTTTGTCAGCGCATGAAAAGGGAAAATGATTTGTTTTGGAATGAGAGCAGAGAGTCAAAACGGAAACGACTTAACATGAGTCGAGCTGAAGTGATTACGCTAGCGGCTATTGTGAATGAAGAATCACGAAAAGTGGATGAACGTCCTCGTGTAGCAGGGGTTTATCTCAACCGTTTACGCAGAGGAATGAAGCTGCAAGCTGACCCAACAGTAGTCTATGCGATGAAACGTCAAGCCAATGATTTTGACTTGGTAGTTCGAAGAGTCTTGTATAAAGATTTGGAAATCAAATCGGCTTATAACTCCTATAAATATCGCGGATTACCTCCTGGGCCAATCACCATGCCAGATATTAGTTCGGTTGATGCTGTGTTAAGTCCCGAATCCCACGACTACCTCTTTTTTGTTGTTGATCCCAAAAATCCAGGCTACCATTTATTTGCGAGTACCTACAACGAGCACCTCGCTAACCGAAAAGTGTATGTACGCTGGTTAAATGATAATCGGATTATGCGCTAGGTTGTAAAAACAAAAAAATACTTGGTCGTTTTTGAAGGTCGAGTTGGTTTGTTTTCCAATCTTTAACGGTTTTTGTCTGTATGAACTCTGTTGGTAGGCTTAAATCACAGGCGACACTGAGTAGGGTGTTTTGGGATAAATGGTTGATCAACAATTCAAAACAACGGCTGTTTCGATACGGCGTTTCTATAAAAATCTGGGTTTGGTTGTTTTTCGATGAGATTCGTTCAAAATTTTTGATGGCTTGTTTACATGTCTGTTTGTCAATCGGAAGATATCCATTGAATGCAAATTGTTGGCCATTAAGCCCAGAACCCATCAGCGCCAGAAGAATTGAGGAGGGCCCTACTAACGGTTGAACATGGACTTTGGATTGATGTGCAAGAAGCACCAAGTCAGCCCCGGGATCAGCTATTCCTGGACAACCAGCATCCGTAATAAGAGCCATGTTATGACCAGACAAACACGGACTAAGCATCTGCAACAATTCTTGTTGAGATGTGTGTTTGTTTAAGATTTGTACATCGATTTTGTTCTGAGATTTTTCAGGACACCATCGCTTGATATACGCACGACCAATTTTTTCTTTTTCAAAAACAAAATGTTGGGTCGTATGTATGGCATCACGAATGGAATGTGACATTACATCTTGCGGCGAAATATCACCAAGTGTATTCGGAATTAGAAACAATTTACCAATGACTTTATTCATGGTCTTCTTTCCATTGTTCTGCAATGCGATGACATGCCGTTTTTACAAGATCAAAAACGTTCTGGAACCCCTCATTACCTCCGTAGTATGGATCGGGTACAGGACGCATTCCCAAGCCAGCAGCTACACAGAGTAGTTCAACTTTGTCAATGTCATCTTGGTGCTTTGCTTTTGCAATCACGTCTCTGTAGTTCTGCCGATCCATCACAAAGATATGATCAAATTTGGTAAAGTCATTGGGCTGAAACTGACGCGCACTTTGATGGCTTATGTCAATCCCATTGTCTTGTGCAACTTGAATGGATCTGGGGTCGGGTGGGCTACCAACATGGTATGAGCCTGTGCCAGCCGAATCGACAAAAGAGTTTGGTAATGTTTCAGTCATAATTCCATGAGCCAGTGGGGAACGACATATGTTACCCAAGCAGACCATAAGGATTCGCTTGGACATGAAATTTAGCTTGAGAATTTCTTCGTCAGGTCTTCTACGTACTTACGGAATTGCTTATCGGTAAAGGCGAGGTTATCTACCGTTTTACACGCGTGGAGAACAGTGGCGTGATCCCGATGTCCAATTTGCTGTCCGATATTTGCAAGGGATGCTTTGGTGAGCTTTTTTGCAAAAAACATCGCCAATTGACGCGCTTGAACGATATGGCGTTTCCGGGTTTTGGACTGTAGTGTAGTCACATCCATTTGGAAATAATCTGAAACCACCTTCTGAATATAGTCTATAGAAATTTCACGTTTGGTGTTTCTCACAAATTTCTCAACTACTCGTTTGGCAAGCTCAGGAGTCACTTCAAGTTTGTTGAAAGACGATTGAGCGATTAACGAAATAATGGCTCCTTCAAGCTCACGAATATTTGTTTTGACTGACTTGGCAACATAAGATATAATTTCGTCTGAAAGTTCAACACCATCTCTATATAGTTTGTTTTTCAAAATCGAAACACGCGTCTCATAGTTGGGCTTCTGAAGCTCTGCCGAAAGTCCCCACTTGAAACGAGAGAGTAATCGCTGCTCAATGTCTTGCATGTCAACAGGTGCTTTATCGGAAGTGAGTATGACTTGTTTTCCGTTTTGGTGCAAATGATTGAAAATGTGAAAGAAGACATCTTGCGTTCCAGACTTTCCTGATAAAAACTGTACGTCATCAATGATTAATACATCGATTAGTTGGTAGAAGTGAATGAAGTCATTTCTATTGTTTTTCTTTATGGCATCAATGTATTGCTGCGTAAATTTTTCAGCTGAAATATAGAGTACAGTTTTTTCAGGATAATTTTCTTTGACTTGAACTCCGATCGCATGTGCGAGGTGAGTTTTACCAAGTCCAACTCCTCCAAAAATGAGAAGTGGATTAAATGAAGTCCCACCAGGACGATTCGCTACAGCAATACCTGCAGAGCGAGCAAGCCGGTTGGAGTCACCTTCCAAAAAGTTGTCAAAGTTATAGTTTGCGTTTAATTGGGATTCAATTTTAAGGTTTCGGATTCCTGGAATGATAAACGGGTTTTTGAGTTCCGATGTTTGCCCTTGACTTGGCGCCTCAATGTTTTGCGGGTGAATCCCTGTACGACTGCTACTCGGAATTTTTTGCGTAAAAGGCAACTTACTCCCATACGTATTCTCCATCCGTATTATGTATACCAAGCGGGCATCATCACCCAGCTCTTTGTGAAGAGCGGTTTTAAGGATTTTGATGTAATGCTCTTCAATCCACTCGTAAAAGAACTTACTGGGAACCTCGATGTTGAGGGCGTTGTCTTTCAGTTTGACAGGAACGATAGGGTTAAACCATGTTTTGAAAGCTTGAGTGTCAATATTATCCTCAACGAAGCTCAAGCATTTTTTCCAAACAGATTCAGAGGTTTGCTGCATTCTTTGTCGTCTTAACAGTTGTTTTAGGTTATTGTAAATGGAGCAATTGATTAAAAGTTTAAACTAAAACTTTGAAACAAATATGCATGTAAAAAAATTGAAAAAAAAACTTTTTTAGTATTGAATTTTTAGAAACTTTTATGCATATTATGAACGTACATTAAAATCCCATTTTGTAAGAAAAAACTTATTGTGTGTAAGAAAAAATTTGTTTGTCAATTGACAACTCGTTATGCCGAAACCGATCAAATGGGTGTGATCCATCACGGCACTTACGCAACCTACTTTGAGCTGGCTCGGATTGAGTGGTTGCGCGCTTTGGGGTTGAGCTACGCTAAATTGGAAACACAGGGCATTTTGTTACCAGTATTGTCACTTTCAACAGAATTCAAACACCCGCTTTACTTCGAAGATCAGATTCAAATCGAGATTTGTTTGGATAGTGATCCAACCTCAATTATTGATTTTTCTTATCAAATTTTTAATCTAGACAAAGTGCTTTGCACGACAGCGAAAACCCGCCTGGCTTTTGTGAATGCAGATACTCGAAAAATCATGCGATGCCCCGAGGTGTTTCTCAAAGCGCTTGGTGATTAACCCATTGTTTTAATACATCTCCTTCTAAGGCTGTTGTTGCGTTTGGTTTCGCTGAAAATGATGTCGTGTTTGGTGCAGTAATTCCCTTTCCAAATTTCTCTTGTCCTGTGATCACTCTGGCCTCATCCCACAATCTAGAATCGATAAAATGTTGAAGTGTAATTGAGCCGCCCTCAACAATCATGGATTGAATCCCTTTTTGAAATAAAGCCTTGAGGATTTGCTGTAATCCATTTGCGGAAAAATCAATAGCTACATACTGAATATGGTCTTCCGTTCGACTTTTATTTGCAGTAAACACAATGACCTTTTGGTCTGGATTGAACACTTTCGCTTTGCGGTCCACTTCTTCTTTTGGGTCAATTAACAGTCGAATTGGGGAAGGACCTTTGTGCAACCTGGTGGTCAATGCGGGGTTATCATCCAATGCAGTTTGCTTGCCGATTAAAATCGATTGTTCTTCAGCTCGCCATTGATGTGCTAAAGTTCGGGATAAAAGATTGCTTATCCACACTGGTTCGTTTGTCCTTTTGGTTTTGGGTGCAAGAAATCCGTCTGCTGTTTCTGCCCACTTTATTATTATGTAAGGGCGTTGTTTTTCAATAGTTGTGACAAATCGTTTGTTTAATTCTCTGCATGCAGCAACTTCAATTCCGACATCAACACGCACACCAGCATGACGTAGTTTTTGGATGCCCCTTCCATTTACCTTTTCAAAAGGGTCTTGCATGCCAATAACGACATGGCGAATCCCACTTTGAACAATCAAATCTGTACAGGGTGGTGTTTTTCCATGATGGCTACAGGGTTCTAGGTTCACATATAAAGTGGAATCAGCCAACAAGGATCGATCGGAAACAGACCGGATGGCAAGAACCTCGGCATGTGCTTCACCAGACTTTTGATGCCAACCAGAACCAATGACTTGTCCGTTGTACACGACCACAGAACCTACCAAGGGGTTTGGGTATGTATTGCCGAGCCCTTGCTTGGCAAGGGCGATACATTTGTTCATAAATTTGGATACACTCATACCTAATTTCATTGTACATTTAAACAACAAAAATAAGCTAAACAAATGGCAACAGACCAATGGAAAATTCGTTTGGTTCGTCAATCCGATAATCACGTCCTGGCTCGGGTGCTCAGAGAGGTGCTTATTGAAATGAATGTTCCTAAGCAAGGCACTGCTTTTGCTGACCCTGAACTCGATACAATCTATGATGCTTATTTAAAAGACAATGCAGACTATTGGGTGGTTTGTCATGGAGATCATATTTTGGGAGGTGCTGGGATTGCACCATTGCATGAAGGCCCGAGTGGGTATTGTGAGCTACAGAAAATGTATTTTCTACCCGACGCAAGAGGGAAGGGGCTAGGAAATCAAATGATTCAAAAATGTCTGACAAAAGCCAAGTCTTATGGTTATACAGATTGCTATTTAGAAACCATGCCAAACATGATTGATGCGCAAAAGCTGTACAAAAAATGGGGATACACCTACATCGACCACCCTTTAGGGAATACAGGTCATTGCTCATGCCCGGTTTGGATGGTTAAATCCCTTCGAGATGACGATTAAAGTATTTCGACAGAACTTTAACGAAAGATTGGCGTCTGTATACCCAACTGCGGAAATTGATTCTCTTTTTTTTCAATTGATGGAACATGTGCTCAACATCGGTCGTGCGGAAATTATATTAAACGTCAATACAGAGTTGAATCAAGATGTTCAGAATGATGTCGTTCAATTTATGAATAGACTAGAGAAAAAAGAACCAATACAATATATAATAGGACAAACAAGTTTTGCGGGAATACCAATTCATGTCAATCACCATGTTCTGATTCCAAGACCTGAAACAGAGAGTTTGGTGTATTGGATCAAAAGTCGAGAGCCAGACGACTTAGCCATTTTAGACATTTGCTCGGGAAGTGGATGCATTGCGTTTGCCCTTGAAGATCATATCAATGCCAAGGTTACCGCTTGGGATATTTCAAACAAAGCTTTGACAGTTGCCAAGCAAACTGCCGCCTCGATCGGTTCAAATGTCAGCTTTTCGCAAGTCGATATTCTAAAACATACTCAAACCCAAGATCGATGGGACGTCATTGTGTCAAACCCACCTTATGTTTTGGAGGAGGAGAAGCCACAAATTCACGCAAATGTACTTGAGTATGAACCCCACTTGGCATTATTCACCTTAAGAGAAGACCCAATACAGTTTTATCGTGCAGTTGTCCAATTTGCAGCGCTGCATTTAAGTCCAGGTGGACGACTGTATTTTGAGCTCAATCCCAATACTGCTAAAGCGGTGATTTCTCTTTTAAAAACGACGGATTTTGTCGATATTGTGGTCGAAAATGATATGCAAAACCAAGCTCGAATGTTGGTTGCGAAAACGAAGAAATGAAAGAGGTCAAAGAGCAAATATTAGCATTACGCAAAGCACTGCATGATCATAATTACAGATATTATGTTCTCGATGACCCCATTATTAGTGACTATGAGTTTGATCAGAGTTTACGGAAACTCACCGCTTTAGAAAAGCAATACCCCGAATATCATGATCCCAATTCGCCCACCTTGCGTGTGGGGGGCGGGGTTACCAAAGACTTTCCAACGGTGGTTCACGAATCCCCAATGTATTCTTTAGACAATGCATATAGCCAACAAGAACTGCTTGATTGGGAAAAACGTGTGCAAAAAGGACTTGGAACAGATGAAGTTTCCTACACTTGCGAATTGAAATATGATGGTGCTTCGATTAGTTTGACCTACGACCGTGGTGTGTTGGAAAGAGCTGTTACAAGAGGAGACGGCACACAGGGGGATGATGTTACCCAAAATATCCGCACCATTCCTACAGTTCCGCTAGAACTACGCGGAGACTTTAAAGAACGTTTCGCAATTCGTGGTGAGATTATTCTCCCTATTGAGGGATTTAATAAAATGAATAAACAGCGAATTGCCGAAGGAGAAGAACCTTATCGAAATCCGCGAAACACTGCTTCGGGGAGTTTAAAATTGCAAGACAGCACCTTGGTTGCGGCAAGACCACTTCAGTGCTTTTTGTATCAAATGATTGCTAATCGAACGTTATTTTCTACCCAGATTGAGAGTTTACAAGCTGCGCATAATCTGGGATTTCATGTCCCAGAACACCATACACTTGCACCAACGATTGAAGATGTCATCCGGTTTATCACACACTGGGATAAAGAGCGTTCAAATCTCCCTTATGAAATCGATGGTGTAGTGGTAAAAGTGAATGACATTGCACAACAAGATGAATTGGGCTACACATCCAAGTCTCCACGCTGGGCAATTGCCTATAAGTTTAAGGCAGAGAGTACCTTTGCAATTTTGGAATCTGTGCAATTTCAAGTCGGTCGTACAGGCGCGATTACGCCTGTTGCCATATTAAACCCTGTTGTTTTAGGCGGAACGGTTGTCAAGCGCGCATCTCTGCATAACGCGGATCAAATCGAAAAACTTGACTTGTACTACGGGGACTCTATTGCAATCGAAAAAGGAGGGGAGATCATCCCAAAAATCACATCTGTGGAAAGTAGTAAACGCAGTGCAGATGCAAAAAAAGTACATTATATCACACATTGCCCCGATTGTGAAACAGAATTGGTGCGGATGGCAGGGGAGGCAGACCATTATTGTCCAAACAACGATGGGTGTCCAACTCAAATCATTGGTAGAATTCAGCACTTTATTTCCCGAAAAGCCATGAATGTTTACGGATTGGGAAATGAAACGATTGAACTTCTCTATCACCAGGGCTTGCTGATGTCTTATGCGGATTTGTACACATTGACCTATGATCAACTCATTCCACTCGAGCGAATGGCTGACAAGTCTGTACAAAATATATTGGACGCGATTGATCAATCAAAAACGGTACCATTCGAACGAGTACTTTTTGGTCTTGGCATCAGATATGTTGGACAGACCGTAGCCAAAAAGCTAACCTTATCTTTTGGTTCAATGGATGCCCTAGCCAAAGCAAATCTTGATACACTAACTCAAGTTGATGAAATCGGCATTAGGATCGCAGAAAGCGTTGTCGAATTCTTCTCTTCCTTATCTAACATTCAAATTATTGACCGACTTAAAGCATATGGTCTACAACTCGAAAGCCAATTGAATCAATTTAAACCTCTTTCTGATAAGCTTGAGGGTCGATCTTTTGTCATCTCAGGTGTCTTTTCCTCACACAGCAGAGATGAAATCAAAACCTTAGTCGAAGACCATGGTGGAAAAGTTTCAAGTTCATTGTCTTCCAAAACATCATTTCTGCTAGCGGGTGAGAATATGGGTCCTAAAAAGCGAATCAAAGCCGACGACCTCGGAATTGTCATTATTGACGAAACTACTTTTCTCTCGATGATTTCTTTATAGTGTTATAAATAAAACATTTTGTGTATATTTTAAAAAAAGAATGATAAATTGCACATTTAGAGTTCGGGATTGATTAATTTAGCCCCCCAAAATATGTTTAGAAAACGAGTTGTTGAAAAGGCCTTAACCGAGCTGTCTCACCGAACGATGGTTAAACCAGAGTCCATTCATTCAGTTGCGTGCCTTGTCGATCTCAGTATTATGGCAGATATAGAATTAGACAGCTACATAGAGGAGCTTTTTCAAATTCAAAAGAATAGAATTACAACGATTTACTATGCACCAAAACAATCCAAAGACTTGAGTTTGTATCGTCCGCAATTTAACAACCGGCATCTACATTGGGACGGAACGCTTCTTCATCCCATGAAAAAGAAAGTTTTGTCGAAAAAGTACGATTTACTGTTTAATTTTTTCTGGAAGGACAATCTTATTCTTCAGTCAATTTCCTCGCAAATCAAAGCAGGATTTCGGGTTGGTTATTTCACAACCGATCACCGACTAAACGATCTTATGCTCGGGGAAGAAAACAAAACAGCAGAACAATTTTTCAATACATTTAACAGCTTTTTCTCTAAAATCAATACCGATGAATAAGTCCCCATATTTTGGTACAGGTGTTGCAGTTGTAACCCCTTTTACTGCTGATTTGAAAGTTGATTATACGTCTTTACACAACCTCATCCATTATTTAATTGACAGTGATATTCGGTATTTGGTTGCTATGGGGACAACAGCAGAGTCCCCAACAATATCTATTGAGGAGAAAAAACAGATTTTTGACTGTTTTGTGGAAACCGTTGACGGTCGAGTGCCCTTAATTATGGGACTTGGTGGCAATGACACCATGGCACTCCAACGCGCACTGCAACAGGTTGACACAACTGGTTTTTCAGCCATCCTTTCGGTTTCTCCATATTACAATCGACCAACCCAAGAAGGAATCTATCAACACTACAAAGCACTTGATGCGGTGACGCCTTTACCGCTTATCTTGTATAATGTTCCTGGAAGGACATCTTCAAACATCAGTGCTGAGACTACTTTGCGAATCGCACATGATTGTCCAAATGTAATTGGAATCAAAGATGCCAGTGGAGATTTAGATCAAGGAAAAGCCATTCTCGATGGACGCCCAAAGGGTTTTATTGTATTGTCTGGTGACGATGAAACTGCAATTCCCTTGATTCAATCAGGTGCCGAAGGTGTGATTTCTGTCATTGGTGGTGGGTTTCCACGCTTTTTTAGCGATGGCGTAGCTGCTGCGCTTGAAGGAGATGACGACAAAGCCAATGAAATCGCAACACTTGCTCAACCCATTATTGACCTGCTATTCGTGGAGGGAAATCCTGGCGGGATAAAAGCTGTACTTCATCAACGTGGACTTATCGAAAACAAGTTGCGACTTCCTTTAGTTCCTGCTTCTAACGCTGTTAGTGCAAAGTTGAAAACCTATGTTGATCAATACAATTGATGAGTTGGGTATGTTGTTCAAATGTATAACTTTACACCATGCAAAGTAAAATAACGATCCAATCTCTTATCGGGCTTGTAATTCTTTTGATGACTTCTTGCGGGCCATATCAAAAAGCATTGAAAAGTGAAGACACCAAGCTTAAATATGATTTGGCTGAAGCATATTATGATGAAGGGGATTATCGAAGAGCCAAAGGCCTTTTTGAACAACTAAAGCCACTATACAGAGGCAAACCCCAATCGGAACGAATCATTTACTTCTATGCCAATTGTTTACTCAATACACGCTCTTATATTACAGCAGCTTACGAGTTTGAATCATTTACAAAAGCTTTTCCTCAAAGTGATAAATTGGAGGTGGCCTATTATTTGATCGCCTATGCTAGTGCGGAAATTTCTCCGATTTATAGTTTGGATCAAAAAGATACAGAAGAAGCTTTGAACAAGTTGCAAGAATATATCAATCGTTACCCTGATAGTGAGCGGATGGTGGAAGTGAATAGTATTGTAGAAGAATTGTTGCGCAAACTCGAGCGAAAATCTTTTGAAAATGCCAAACAATTTTACACGATTCGGGATTATAAGGCAGCAATCAAGGCGATAGATAACTTTATCGGCGATTTCCCAGGCACTCCTTTTCGTGAAGAAGCAATGTTTATCCAGTTTCGAGCAGCTTCAATTTTGGCAATCAATAGTGTCTTTTCAAAAAAAGAGGAGCGTTTAGATACCGCTGCATCCTATTTTGATGATTTTGTTAGGGCTTACCCTGAATCCGAATTTTTGGGTGAGAGTATTTCAATAATGAATGATATCGAGAAAGAAATCACTACATTTGCAGCCAATTAAAATTACGGTATGTCGATAAAGAATTCTAATGCACCTGATACTACGGTTACTTACAATCGTAATAAGCTAGATGAGCCAACTGGAAACATCTACAAGACCGTTTCTATACTTGCCAAACGTTCAATCCAGCTCAATGAGGAGCTGCGTACAGAGCTATTTGAAAAGTTAGAAGAGTTTGCTACCCCAATTGAAACACTTGAGGAAATTTTTGAAAACAAAGAACAAATCGAAGTTTCTAAGTTTTACGAAAAGTTACCCAAGCCTCACGCTGTAGCAGTTGAGCAGTGGTTAGCAGAAAAAGTATACTATCGTCATACTGACGAAACAAGCAAATAAATGTTTCCTGCCCTACATGCCAAAAAGGTCATTCTTGGCATTTCTGGTAGCATTGCTGCATATAAAACCCCTTTACTCGTTCGTGCCCTTGTAAAAGCTGGTGCTGAAGTGCAGGTTGTCATGACTCCTTCGTCAAAGTCATTTGTCGCTCCATTGTCTTTATCTACAGTGTCAAATAAGCCAGTTTATTCAGAGTTTGTCGAAAGTGAGGATGAGTTGTGGAACAACCATGTCGATTTGGGTCTTTGGGCTGACCTGATGCTAATTGCGCCTGCATCGGCTAACACCTTGTCAAAGATGGCACAAGCCACGTGCGATAATTTGTTATTAGCGGTTTATCTCTCTGCCAAATGTCCTGTCTATTTCGCTCCGGCAATGGACTTGGATATGCATGAGCACCCAGCAACTCAAGATGCCATCCAACGATTAGTCTCTCGAAATAACATCCATATTCCAGCACAAGAAGGTGAGTTGGCCAGTGGTCTTCAAGGAGTTGGACGAATGCAAGAACCCGATCAAATTGTTGATTTTTTAGAGCAAGATCTATCCTCCAAAATGCCACTTCTTGGAACCAGAATGATGGTTACTGCCGGTCCTACATACGAACCGTTAGACCCAGTCCGTTATATTGGTAACTACTCTTCAGGAAAAATGGGTTACTCAATTGCAAATGAAGCTGCTTTACAAGGCGCAGAGGTGATTCTCATCTCTGGACCCGCCGATGACCTTGCTATTCACCCAGGCGTTACGCTTGTGCAGACCAAAACGGCCGATGATATGCACACCGCATGTTTGCGCCACTTTGAGGATTGTAATATCCTCGTCATGGCAGCGGCAGTCGCTGATTATAAACCCAAGCACATGGCAGAAGGTAAAATCAAAAAAGAAGAGGAAATTACTTCGGTTGAACTCGTAAAAACCGTTGATATTCTTGAGAGTTTAGGAAAAAAGAAGACAAATCAAGTTCTTGTTGGATTTGCACTTGAGACCGACAATGAACTATCGAACGCCAAAGAAAAAATAAAGAAGAAAAATCTCGATGCGATTATTCTCAACTCTCTTGCAGACAAGGGTGCTGGTTTTCAACATACGACAAACAAAATCACATTTATTCCTGCTACAGGAGAGCATACAGCTTATCCTTTAAAAGATAAATCTGATGTAGCAATAGATATTTTAACGCAAATTAAATCGATGATAGATGCATAAAATATTGCTGTTCATTCTTTCTTGCTGCTTTTCTTTTGCCCAAGTATTGGATTGTAAAGTCAGTATTAATGCCGATCTGGTCGATCAAACCAACAGCCAAATTTTTGAAACCCTTGAGCGAGAGCTCAACGAGTTTGTCAACTCGACCTCATGGGTTGATGTTCGATCAGAAGATTACAACAAAATCAACTGCACCATGTTGATTACTATCGAAAATTATGCGAACAATGAATTTCAGGCAAATTTGCAAATTCAGTCTTCACGCCCTGTGTTCGGATCGACTTTTGTCACGCCACTTCTGAACCGAAAAGATGATGATTTTAATTTTTCTTATCAGGAATTTGAATCCTTAAATTTCAACCCTAATAACACCAACACCACCTTAGTTTCTCTAATAAGTTATTACGTATTTGTGATTTTGGGGGTTGATGCAGACTCCTTTGCTCTGTTTGGAGGCGATCCATATTATGAACAAGCTCGAAAAATTGTTGATTTGTCTCAGACCAATCGATTTTCTGGTTGGAAACAATCTGAAAAGAAGACCAATCGGTATTGGCTTATTGATCAGCTGAGTACAAATCCTTTTTCGCTTTTTCGGCAAGCAATCTATGATTATCATCTCAATGGATTAGACGTGATGGCCAACCAACCTGAAGTGGGTAAGCAAACCATTTCAAAAAGCATCTCAGACCTGAAAAGTTTATCCGAAAGTCGCCCAAATAGTCTTGTTGTACAATTGTTTTTCGACACGAAATCAGATGAGGTTGTACAGATTTTTTCTGGAGGACCTTTATTTGACACCTCTCAGCTTCGGGAGGACTTAAATCGAGTAGCTCCCTTCTTTTCTGCCAAGTGGGCTGAAATTAGATAGTTGAATATCACTGAAAAAGTTATCTTTGAGTTTCAATAATATTTTATCAGTTGTTACAGTCTATTTCTATCGTAAACTTTGCGCTTATTGATGACATTCAATCCGATTTTGGCCGTCAGCTCAATGTAGTTACAGGGGAGACAGGTTCGGGTAAATCTATCGTCATGGATGCCTTGTCTCTTGTGCTTGGTGCTCGAGCAGACTTATCAGCTGTTCGCGATGCTACCAAAAAATGTATTGTTGAAGCAGTTTTTGATCTTTCCAAATCCACCCTCAAACATGTGTTTGATGATTTGGAAGTTGATTTTGAAATAGAAACCATTCTCAGAAGAGAGATATTGCCCTCTGGAAAATCACGATCATTTATCAACGATACGCCAGTCCAGCTTGAAAAACTTCGCACTTTGGGCTCTCAGTTGGTTGATTTGCACTCGCAACACCAAACTTCACAATTGGCAGACCCTCGGTTCCATTTTGATCTTCTTGATGCTTTTTCAGATGCTTTAGAATTGAGAGCTGACTATCAACAGACTTTGGAAGTGGTTAAGCAAGAAGAAAAGCGTTATCACGGGCTTTTAGAAGCCCAACGAAGTGCCAAAGAATCCTATGATTACAATTCCTTTCTTTTGGCAGAACTAAAAGAATTGCAACTTCATATCGACATCCAAACGCAGCTAGAGGAAGAACGCAATTTATTGCAACACGCAGATGATATTAAGCAAACGATTCAGCATATATTACAGATCTCGTCCACGGAAAACAGTGGTCTGACCGACCAATTGAGTCAATGTAGAATGGACTTGCAAAAACTAGAATCTTACAGCGATCAGTATAAAATATTTTCAGAGCGGATACAAAACTTGTGGTATGAGTGGACAGACATTCAAGCGAACTTATCTGATATGGACGAGGGATTGGTCGTTGATCCCATGCGCTTAGAAGCGGTCAATCAAACATTGAGCAAGATATATTCTCTCCAACAAAAGCATCAAGTTCAGGACATCAGAGGGTTAATGGGGAAAGAACAGGAATTGGAGGCATTATGCCAGGTGGTTTTGGAAGGGGATGAAGAAATCCAAGCGCAAAAACAACGACTTGATAAAGCCGAAAAAACAGCTTGGAAACTCGCGACAAATTTGGCTAAACGAAGAAGAGATCATGCGCAAAAACTGTCCAATGAATTGAGCACTCGACTCGTCAAACTTGGTATGGAGCATGCGCGGTTTGATTTTCAATTGGACGCTGAGTCATCCCTAGGACCAATTGGAGCAGACTCGTTAACGCTTTTATTTTCTGCCAATAAAGGAATCGATTTTTCAACGCTACGTAAAATCGCTTCAGGCGGGGAGCGATCACGAATTATGCTTGTGATCAAATCAATACTGGCCAAAAACGATCATTGTCCAACGATGATTTTAGATGAGATTGATGCAGGCGTTTCTGGTGAGATGGCCAAAGCGATGGGAAGTTTTATGAAGGATATTAGTGAACATACACAGTTGATCGCCATTACCCATTTACCACAAATTGCAGCAATGGGCAATTCGCATATCAAAGTATATAAATCTTCTGACGATTATACCACCCGAACATATGTCAAACGATTGGAGGGTGAAGATCGAGTTGTGGAAATTGCACAAATGATCGATGGGAATCAAATTACCCAAACTGCACGTACCTACGCAGAAAAATTATTGAATTAGTACTATCTTTAGCAAAATTTTTTTTATGTCTTACGACTTGCTTACAGGAAAAAAAGGAATCATTTTTGGTGCCTTAGATGAAAATTCTATTGCTTGGAAAACCGCAGTTCGCGTTCACGAAGAAGGGGGTCAATTTATATTGACAAACGCACCAGTTGCGATGCGTATGGGAGCGATTAATGAACTTTCACAGCAAACCAATTCACAGGTCATTCCAGCCGATGCGACAAGTATTGAAGATTTGGAAAACCTGATTGATCAGTCGGTTGAGATTTTAGGTGGAAAACTCGATTTTGTTTTACATTCCATTGGCATGTCTGTCAATGTGCGTAAGGGAAAGGCCTACACTGACCAAAATCACAGTTGGACCGCAAAAGGATGGGATGTTTCTGCTGGTTCGTTTCACAAACTGATGCAAGTGCTATACAAAAAAGACGCCATGAACGAATGGGGTAGTATCGTTGCCTTGAGCTATATGGCTGCGCAACGTGTTTTCCCAGATTATAACGACATGGCAGATAACAAGGCTTATCTTGAATCCATTGCCCGTAGTTTTGGTTACTTCTTTGGAAGAGATAAAAAAGTAAGAGTCAATACCATTTCACAATCACCAACACCAACCACAGCTGGAAAGGGAGTCAAGGGCTTTGACGGCTTTATCTCCTATGCAGAAAAAATGTCGCCATTAGGCAACGCAACCGCTCTGGATTGTGCAAATTATACGATTACCCTATTTTCAGATTTAACCAAAAGAGTGACTTTACAAAACCTCTATAATGACGGCGGTTTTTCAAATATGGGAGTTAGCGATGCCGTAATGGATATGGTCGATAACAACAAATAAATTTAATCGATTAGCTATGTCTTTATTTAGCGGTCTTATCAAGCGGATTGGGTCGCTAAAGCAGTTGCGGTTGATTGTTATTTTTTTTCTGATTTCCTTGTTTGTATGGCTCTCCTCCAAGATGTCAGAAGTCCATACGGCCAAAGTAGATATCTATTTTGATTACTCCGATGAAACTTTTGAAACCTACCGAGTTGATGAGCCAGCTCAAGCTGTTGAATTCGTTATTTCTGGGACGGGTTTCCGTTTACTTTTCGCAAGACTATTTACGCCAACAGTCTATTTGTCGATGACAGATATTCAGACGGACGACAACGGGCTTTATTTTTCCAAGCCTGCTCTGATTTCTGCTGTTGAATTACACTATCGAAATGTTTTACGTGTCAATCAACTTATGCTTGACCGACTTGATACGCCATTTTTTGCATCTTCCATTAAGAAAGTTCCAGTTCGGCTTCAAGAAGATTTTATGCTTGCAGACGGGTATGCTTGGTCTAGTGAACTGAATTTTATTCCTGATTCCTTATATGTTTCTGGTTCACCTGAAATGGTGGACTCTTTAGCATACGCATTTGTTGTTACCCCAACCAATAAGGAGTTTACAACATCTTTGGATGAGAAACTCAGTTTGACCTCCGATTTACAAGCAAACTACAAATGGAGTGAAACCCAGGTGCATGCTACTCAAAAAATTTCACGTTACACCCAAATCGAGCTTCGCCTTCCCATTGAGGTACTCGATCCCGTTGAAAATATTGATGTGAGTGTAATTCCTGCTTTTGCGCAAGTCAGTTTACGGGTTCCAGTTCAGCAAGCACGCCAGATCGACCCTTCCCAATTTATATTGGGTTGTCGGTTGCCCATTGATACCGTCTCTGAGTTTCTTGGAGTCAACTTTGAGAAAATCCCTGACAATATTGTAGTCAATGAAATTACACCAAGTCAAGTACGTTATTTTATAAATTGATGGTACAGCTAGCAGTTACTGGGAATATGGGATGTGGGAAGACTACAATTTGTGAGATGTTGATTTCGCAAGGCATCCCCGTTTATTTTTCTGACAATCGTGCCAAAGAATTGATGAACCAAGACGAATCCTTGATTCAACACATAGAAAAACGTTTTGGCAAGGAGTCTTACCGCGATGGTTTGCTTAATCGAAAATGGCTAGCCGAACGAGTTTTTAAGGATTCCAAGGCATTGAACGACCTAAATAATTTGGTTCACCCCGTTGTTCGTCAAGATTATATTGAATGGGTAAATCAGCAATCGCAAGACGTTGTCGCTTACGAGTCTGCCATTGTATTGGAGCGTGGCAATGAAGGAAAATTCGACGCGGTCATCCTCGTAAGTTGCCCAGAAAAACTTCGCCTGGAGCGGATACAGCAACGAGATGACTTGACACAAGACGAGATTCGGTCAAGGACACGTTTTCAATGGCCAGATGAAAAGAAACGCAAACTTGCTGACCATGTCATTGAAAATATCAATCTCTCCGAAACTGAGCAACAAGTCAAGACCGTTTTGTCATTGATCCGCAAGCAATTCCTGATAGATTAATTACATTTGAGTATGCAACGTGGACTCTTTCCTTTATTAATCTCATTGATGACACTTTCTCTGATTGGGATTATTCTCATCCAACGTTCATGGATCAACAAAAATGAAAGTAATTTTGAAAGACAGTTTGGACTGAGTGTCAGTGCCGCTATTTCCGAAGTTTCATCGCAGATTAAAGAAAGAGAATTACTTGACTATCTATCTGTGTACCAAAAAATGATTGACAGTATTGGCACCCCAAAGTATTCAGAGCTGACAGAGGTTTTTGAATATATCGATCGAAGCCCCGGTTCTGATATTTCTTATTTGTACCAACAAGGAATCATTGAAGATAACTATGATATTTCACTCCAAACATTCGATTCTTTAAGTAACGATTCTGCTCCCATCCTCGACTATCGCAGGATTAAGTCCCTAACCATTATTGATGAGAGTTTTGAAAATGAGGTTCAAAACATGAGTTCTGCCGAACGATTACAGCGTATTGAAAGAATGTCGACAATGGATAAAGCTCGTTATGAAACGATTTTCATGGACTTTGCACAAACAAAGCCAATCCAAATGCGGATAAATAACCTAGAGTTGGAACTCCTCCTAAGGCAAGAGCTTCTTCTTCGTAAAATCAAAATTCCCTTTGAATTTCGCGTTTTTGATGGAAATCAAGTTACAGACGTCGGTTCTGAAAACTACCTTTCTGTCCTTAATGAAAGTCAGTTTAAGACTCCTTTGTTTATTCGGGACGACGAAACACACCGCTACGAGTTGCGGTTGGCCTTCCCCAATTTAGATCGATTTATTGAAGAATCTGTTTACAATACATTTTTGCTGTCGCTGCTGTTTACTTTTATCATCATTGTTGTTTTTGCCGCATCCCTTTATCAGATTATTAAGCAAAAAAAGATTTCAGACATCAAGTCAGACTTTATCAATAATATGACGCATGAGTTTAAAACCCCAATCGCGACAATTCATTTGGCTCTAGATGCATTGAAAAATAAAGATGTTTTTAAGGACTCAAAGAAATCCTTTGGTTATCTAGATATGATCAGAGAGGAAAACAAACGTTTACATACCCACGTCGAAAACGTCTTGCAAATTTCTCAATTGGAAAAACAAGAACTCGACTTAGCCAAAGAAAATATCGACCCACATAAAACCATACAAAACGCTCTAGATCACGTACGTTTGATTATCGAAAATCGCGGTGGCAAGCTCAGTCAGCGTTTTACCTCCGAATCCATCCAATTATTGATTTCGCCAGTCCACATGACAAATGTTTGGGTAAACCTTCTGGATAACGCGATTAAATACTCAAATGAACAACTGGTCGTTGATGTAGAAACTATCGTTGATGACAAGGGATTTGTTGTGAAAATCAAGGACAAGGGGATTGGGATGAGTGCAACTGTTCGCAAGCGAATATTTGATAAATTTTACAGAGAATCATCTGGAAATGTTCATAATGTGAAGGGTCATGGTTTGGGGTTGGCTTATGTCAAGCAAATTGTGAATATGCACTCTGGCACGATTTCTGTTTCTAGTATCCCTAACCAAGGAAGCACATTTACTGTATTTTTACCCTATAAATAAACGAATCAAATGATTTCGAAGAACAAGCAGATATTATTGGTCGAAGATGATGTTAACTTTGGAACGGTTTTAAGAGACTATCTTCAGTTAAATGGCTATAAAGTCGTGCTGGCACGGAATGGACTTGAGGGCTTTGAAAAATTTAAAAAAAATGAATTTGACATCTGTATTTTAGATGTGATGATGCCCTACAAAGATGGTTTCACCCTGGCCAAAGAAATTCGATCAAAAGACAAAACCACACCCATTGTTTTTTTGACTGCAAAGTCCATGAAAGAGGATGTGTTGAAGGGATATAAAATAGGTGCCGATGACTATTTGACAAAACCTTTCGACGCAGAAATCCTCCTGAAAAAATTAGAAGTCTTGATTCAACGTGCCGAAAAAAGTGTACAAAAATCCAAACCCAAATCTCGAATTGTCATTGGGGACTTTATTTTTAATCCTCGTCTGCGAACGCTCACATACAAGAAGGATACACCAACAAACCTCTCACCAAAAGAAAATCAACTACTACTCATGTTGGTTGAAACCCAAAACGACTTGTTGTCTCGCAACAAAGCACTGGAAGAAATCTGGAATGATGATAATTACTTTACTTCCAGAAGCATGGATGTATACATTGCTAAGTTACGCAAGTATCTTCGCCAAGACACTTCAGTTGAAATTGCAAATATTCACGGAGAGGGTTTCCGCTTGATCACGAGCTAAGAACGTGGGTGAAATTTTTCGAGCGTCTGTTGTAAATGCTTTTTACTCATGTGCAAATACCTCTCAGT
Source organism: Flavobacteriaceae bacterium TMED81 (assembly GCA_002171575.2). Classification (GTDB taxonomy): domain Bacteria; phylum Bacteroidota; class Bacteroidia; order Flavobacteriales; family Flavobacteriaceae; genus UBA724. The sequence continues at coordinate 40,651 of NHEI02000031.1, read as the reverse complement.
TGTTGTGATACTGCTATGACCCAGCATTTGTTGTACAGAGCTGATATCAGCACCATTTTCAACGAGATGCGTTGCAAACGAATGACGTAAACTATGTGGACCAATGGTTTTTTCGACCCCAGCATTTTCTGCCCCTTTTCTGACGATTATAAAAATCATATTTCGTGTGAGTTTTGTTCCTCTGTTGTTTAGAAACAAGATATCACTAAATCCTTTTTTTCCTTCTGCCCGTATCGATAAATATCGCCGAACAGACTCTTGACCTATCCGTCCAATGGGGACAAATCGCTCTTTGTTTCCCTTACCAACTACTTTGATCAAACCCTCGTCAAAAAATAAATCCGAACAACGAAGATTAACGAGCTCACTGACTCGCAAACCGCATGAGTATAGCATTTCGAGTATGGCTGTATTTCGGATGTCTATGGGTCGATCTTCAGCATAACTCGTGAGAAGTTTTTCGACTTCAGACGTGGATAAGGTAACTGGTAGGATAGACCCGATCTTAGGCGGTTCAACTAAAGTGACGGGATTGCTACTCCGCAAACCCTCAACCATAAGGAAGTCAAAAAATGTCCGAAGACCAGAAAGCAAGCGAGACTGAGACGAAGGCTTCACTTCTTTGGCAGCTTTATAAATGAATTGTAGCAAATCGGAAGACGAAACTTTGGTCGGACCAATTGCGATATTGTTGGTCTCAAAATAAGCAACAAGTTTTTGCACGTCATACACATAGTTAACCACCGTGTTTTCAGAGAGCCCACGTTCGAGAAGTAAGTATGATTTAAAAGCTTGAACACCTTCACTCCAGTTCATATTCGAAGATACATTTTATTTACAACGGCTTTATGTCTATTTTTGCAATCCTATGATGAATATAGCGATTCTTAATGGTCCAAACCTCAACCTGTTGGGAAAACGAGAACCTGAGGTCTATGGAAACAAAGATTTTAATCAATATTTCGATCAATTAAAGTCCTTATTTCCAGAAATCAATTTGACTTACTATCAATCCAATGTGGAGGGGGAGCTCATCAATGAGCTACAGCGCGTGGGCTTTGACGTTGATGGAATTATTTTAAATGCTGCGGCATACACCCACACTTCCGTTGGTATTGGAGATGCGATCAAAGCAATAGCAGCACCTGTTATTGAGGTGCATATATCGAATACATTTTCCCGAGAGGATTTTCGCCATACTTCATTTGTAACACCAAACGCAAAAGGGTTAATCCTCGGATTCGGATTGGACGTTTATCGCTTGGCGATCGAAAGCTTTTTGCCGAAATCTTAAATCGGACGGTGCCGATTTGTAGAGCTAAGGGTTTTATGTACCAACCAATCCGATAGCTTATCTGGAAAATAATAAGCCATTAATCGAAATACAAACTTGCCTTTGTGGACGATATATCGTGTCTTTGGCCTCTTTGCGACCAAACACTTGGCAATTAATTTGGAAACGTTTTCTACAGGTAGGGCATTACGTTCGGCGTTCTCTATGATTTTATCCGCTTTTTGAAGGACTTCATAGTAATCAGAATCTTTAAACTCATCCATTTTGTTCAGATTCTTCTTCCATATTTCGGTTTTGATTGGGCCAGGCTCTATCGCGATCACTTTGATGCCGTATTGTCTAAGTTCTCTGCGATAAATATCCGTCATACTCTCCAAAGCATGCTTTGAAATACTATATGCGCCGTTAAAGGGAGAGTTAAACAGACCTGAAACAGAACTGATATTGATGATGCGCCCAGGCGGTTTGCTCGAATTGGGCTTGGCTCCAAGTAGGGGGAGAAAAAGATTGGTAATTCGACGTATGGATTTAACATTGACATCGAGTTGCTTTTCAAATTGCTCTTCTGAAAGGTGTTCTAATGGTCCCGGAATTGCAATACCAGCGTTGTTAATTAATCCTGATAAAGTTTCACATTGTTCAAAAACAACCTTTGAAGCTTTGACAACTTCATCATGGTTTTGCACATCGAATCGCAGTGGGGTAAATCGGTCTGGGTAGATTTTTGAAAGATGATCTGCATCAGCTTGATTCCTGACACTTCCAAAAATATGGTACCCTTTTGCGTGTAAAATATCAAGGGAGGCCCTACCGATGCCTGATGAAACTCCTGTGATGACAACGTTTTTTACCATGGTTTTTGATTTTTCCAGTATAAAACGATACTGTAAACGCTATGACCTAAATATGGATCACTTCGTCATAAGCAGCAGCAACTGCCTCCATTACCGCTTCACTCATGGTCGGGTGGGGGTGAACTGTTTTTAAGATTTCATGACCTGTGGTTTCGAGCTTTCGCCCAACGACGGCTTCGGCAATCATATCCGTTACTCCAGCACCAATCATGTGACAACCCAGCCATTCGCCGTATTTGGCATCAAAAATAACTTTCACAAAACCATCCGTATGTCCTCCGGCCTGTGCTTTTCCAGATGCCGTAAAAGGAAATTTACCAACTTTAATTTCATATCCCTTTTCTTTGGCTTGCTCCTCTGTATATCCGACTGAAGCGACTTCTGGAAAACAGTAGGTACAACCTGGGACATTGTTATAATCGATAGGTTCTACATGCTGGCCTGCAATTTTTTCAACGCACAGTATGCCTTCAGCAGAGGCAACATGAGCCAATGCTTGACCAGAAGTAACATCACCAATGGCGTAATAGCCAGGGAGGTTGGTTTGATAGAAATCGTTTACGATGATTTTATCTCGATCCGTAGCAATACCGAGCTCTTCTAATCCGATATTTTCGATGTTTGTTTTGATCCCAACAGCAGACAAAACAATATCTGCACTTAGCACTTCCTCTCCTTTGTCAGTTTTTACGGTTGCTTTAACCCCTTTGCCACTGGTGTCGACTTTGGTGACTTCTGCACTCGTCATCACTTTGATTCCGCTTTTCGTGAAACTTCGCTCCATTTGTTTTGAAATTTCTTCATCCTCCACAGGGATAATTCGCGGCATATATTCGACAAGAGTCACATTTGTTCCCATCGCGTTGTAGAAGTATGCAAATTCGACGCCGATCGCACCTGAACCTACAACAATCAATTTTTTTGGCTGCTTGGGCAGTGTCATTGCTTCACGATAGCCAATCACTTTCTTCCCATCTTGTGGAAGACTCGGAAGTTCTCGAGCACGTGCACCAGTTGCAATAATGATGTTATCGGCTTCATATACTGTTTCGGTACCATCTTCACTGGCAACAGCTACTTTTTTACCGGCTTTGAGCGTGCCGTAGCCCATGATGACTTCAATTTTGTTTTTCTTCATCAAAAACTGGACACCTTTACTCATTGTTCCAGCAACATTTCGACTTCGATTGACAACCGCATCAAAATCTTTATCATAGTTTTCTATGGTTAATCCATAGTCATCTGCATGTTTGAGATATTCAAAGACCTGAGCAGATTTTAGAAGCGCTTTTGTGGGAATGCATCCCCAGTTTAGACAAACACCGCCTAAGCTTTCCTTCTCAATAATAGCGGTTTTAAAGCCCAACTGAGATGCGCGAATTGCGGTTACATACCCTCCAGGACCACTTCCCAAAACAATAATATCAAACTTACTCATGTCAAAATTTTATTTGGCGAAAATACGAAACGAAATACTAACTTAATAGGGAAAAATGGGATTCCTATGATTTGAAATCCAAGCTTGCTGAGTTTACGCAATATCTTCTTTGAGATGGGGTAGGACCATCGGGAAATACATGCCCAAGATGCCCCCCACAATTGCTACATAGAATCTCAACACGGATCATTCCGTGAGAATAGTCAGGCTCATAACGTATTTTGCCACCAATCGCTTCTGAAAATCTTGGCCATCCACAATTGCTTTCAAACTTATCGTTACTGGCAAAAAGAGGTTCTTTACAAGCTTTACACAAATAGGTACCGTCTTCAAAATGCAAGTTAAAAACTCCTGAATGTGGATATTCCGTTCCTTTTTCTCTTAAGATACGATAGGACTCCTCATCGAGTTGTTCTTTCCAGTCTTGCTCCGATTTGTGACAAGGATATTTATTCATCGTCAGAAACAAAAGATAAAGCAACAGAATTGATACAATGCCTTTGCCCTGTGGTTTGTCGGGGACCGTCGCTGAACATATGCCCCAAATGACCGCCACAACTAGAGCAAATCAACTCGATTCTTGTATATCCGAGTTTGTTGTCTTTTCGATAGGAAACAGCTCCCTTTACTGCTCTATCAAATGCAGGCCAGCCGCTTCCAGAATCGTACTTGTGATCTGACACATATAGTGGCGCATCACAACCTGCACATTTGTAAAGACCTTGCTCATAATGGTTGTTATACAGTCCAGAAAAGGGTCTTTCGGTACCCGCTTCACGCAATACATAATAGGTGTTGTCGTCGAGTTGGGCTTTCCATTCTGCATCTGTCTTTTGGCAAGATAAGTCTTGTGCTGGTGCATTGGGAGTTTTTGGGTTCTGACTGTAAACAGAACAGCAAATACATGTGAAAATAAATAGGATGGATTTCATGGGTGTTGATTAATAAATTGAACAATGTGTTGTACCGTTTTAGAATCCCTCAGAATCCGATGATGTCCAAGCCCTGTTGTCAATAAGAGTTCAGAGTTGTTTGCAATTTCATGAAGGTCTTTGCTATAAATAAAAGGGGTCTCTTTATCGTCTTTGTCATGGACAATTAGCAGCGGCATTTTTAGGTGTTCTAAACTCATACTAGATGAATAGCTTTCAAGGTTCATGCCAAATTTCTTCTCTACAGTTTGTATCATTTGTTCGGTGACCTTATCAGAAAATTGAAGTTGTTCGGAAAAGCGATAAAACACATTTCGAATTTTATCTCCGCTACTAATAATTGCTGCTGATTTCATCGGAATGCCATCTCGCAGAGCACGAAGTAATGCCATACTGCCTATAGAGTGTGCGATCGCATGGTCAAAAGGCCCATATTTTGCATAGACTTCTTTGATACATGCGACAAGTTCAACGATATTTGTTTTATTCCCCAAGGATTGGCCATGGGCGGGCATATCAAATGTGACAACTTCAGCATTTGATTTTCTGAATTCATCTGCAAAGGCAAAGAGTTGAGTTCCTCGACCACTCCAGCCATGCAGTAACAGAACCTTGGCTCCTTTTCCAGTGAATCTAAATACTTGAATTTCTTTATCAATCTCTGGAACATAGCAACTGGTTTGTAATGCGTGCTGGTGCATCTCTTGTTCACGAACAGGTCTTTTGAAACGCTGGGGTCGAAAAAATAGATATAAAGCGAACTGAGTTGCAAGGGAAGTTGACAGTTGTTGTGAAAGCCAAACTCCGAACCGAATCCAAGTAGGAATCCGCAATAAGGGACTTGTATTCTTCTTATTTTCCATAGCAAACGCAAATAAAGTTAATCAATTTGAAAAAACAAACATATTATTTTCACTATTTTGGTCAACTAAATCCAATTATGGACGATTTACAAAAAGGAAGTAAAAAACTCATCCGTGCTTGGGCTTCATACGATTGGGCAAATTCTGTTTACTTTTTGGTGATTACTTCCACCATATTCCCCATATATTACGGTTCTTTGTTTGGCGATAACCTTTATATTGATTTGTTTGGGCAGTCTTTAAAAAACACTGCTTTGATAAGTTACACAACGGCGGCTGCCTTTGCTGTTGTTGCGGTTTTGTCTCCTATTTTATCTGGAATTGCTGACTATATAGGAAACAAAAAGTCTTTTATGCAATTCTACACCTATGTTGGGGCGTTGTCCTGTGTTGGTTTGTATTGGTTTGACCTTGACAATATTTATATTGGTTTACTGTGTTATTTCTTCGCTTCTGTTGGTGCATGGCTGAGCTGGGTGTTTTACAACTCCTATCTTCCAGATATTGCTCATCCCAAGCAGATGGACAAAGCGAGTGCGTTGGGCTATTCATTGGGCTATGTGGGTAGCGTGTTGTTGTTGCTCGTCAATTTGAGTATGGTTCTCAACCCCAGTATGTATGGAATTGAAGGCAGTGCCACGGAAGCGTCGATTAAGGCCATGAAATATTCCTTTGTCTGCGTTGGGGTGTGGTGGATACTTTTTAGTCAAATCGCCTTTCGATTTTTGCCAAAGGGTAATAAATCCAATGCATTGACGAAAAGCATCATTTTTAATGGATATCGAGAGCTTCGTTCAGTTTGGAAGAGTTTTTCAAATCATCCAATTTTAAAAAGCTATATCGGAGCTTTTTTTGTATTCAGTATGGCAGTACAGACGGTCATGCTAATTGCGGCTTATTTTGGTGAGCAAGAGGTCAGTTGGGGGAGTATGAGCGAAAAACAAACTGGTTTGATCGTCAGTATTATGATTATCCAACTGATTGCGATTGTCGGTGCGATACTAACAGCTCGTTTTTCAGAAAAATTTGGCAACCTTCCAGTGCTGATCGCCCTAAACTTTATATGGGTTAGTCTTTGTTTGTATGCTTTTTTTGTTAGGACACCTATACAATTTTACATAGCAGCAGGCTTTGTAGGCTTATCAATGGGCGGGATACAGTCTTTAGCCCGATCAACATATTCCAAATACATACCAAAAACCGACGATACTGCGTCCTTTTTTAGTTTATACAGCACCTCTCAAATGACAGGAATTGTACTCGGGATGCTACTATTTGGCACGATTGATCAAGTCACTGGATCGATGCGAAATTCAATTTTATTTTTTCTTTCTTTTTTCTTGATTGGCGCCTTTTTACTGATTCGCCTCCACCGTAGATCAGCGGTCTGAAAATATATATTTATCCCCACCAAGCCAGGTTGATATTTCAACACGTTTGGGGTTACCTGTATAAACGATATCTGCCGTTCCGTCGATCATCGCTTTTAATTTGTCGGAACAATTGATGTCTGCTTGTCCTGATCCAGTGAGACGTAAAAATGAGTTTTCGGTTTTTAGCTCCTCCGAGTGAAGATGGCCTGACCCAATGATTTTCCCCTTTATGGTTTTACAGCTCCCATTTAGAGAAATATGCCCAGATCCAGTGATATGCACCGAAACCGCTTGGCTTTTTACAGGGATTTGTATTTCTCCAGAGCCGATGAGTTCTAGCAGAAGATATTTTGAAAATAAAGAGTTTGAGCTTGAAATCTTACCCGAACCGATAACATATATTTCAGATAACTCTTTTGCTGTCAAAGCAATTTGTATAGGATTTCCTGTTTTGCTGTGAAGTCGCTTGTTGTTAGATGTTCGCAAAACGAGTTTGTTTTTGTTGACATCAAATTCGACGTGAGGTATTAAATTGGACTCTCCAGCGATTGTGATCTTGTGACGATTTCCTTTTTGCAGTGTAATTTCAAAAGGACCTAAGAATTCAATCGTATCAAATTTTGAAACCTCTTGGGGAAGAGAATCGAGGACTGTGTTTCCAGAAATTGCGTCTTGCCATTGGGCAGAAATGATAGAGCTTGTCAGCACAAGCGTAATAAATAGATATTTCTTGATATTCAGATTTGGTTTTGTAAATGTATTAAAATTTTTAATAATCTAAGTGGTGGCATGGATATTGAATTATANTAGATGCATGCGAAATATGTAATATGTCTGATATGATCAGTTGTAGATTACTGACAAATGAGGCGTATTTGCAAAAAAGTGCGACAAAATGACATAGCCCATGGGAAAAACAAAACTAATCTCACTAGATGACCTTTCGTTAGAAGAATTGGAAGTTGATGCGGAACTAATTCCATTAATGACCACTGACGATGAGGAGGCAATTTCAAAAGAGCCCGTTCCAGAAGTAATTCCAATTTTACCTTTGCGAAACACGGTGTTGTTCCCTGGGGTTGTGATTCCAATAACAGCCACTCGTGACAAATCGATTCAATTGATTCGTGATGCCAATACGTCTAATAAACTGATTGGAGTTGTCGCACAGCTCGACTCGTCAGTGCAATCCCCTGATCAAAACGATCTTCACAAGGTTGGCACACTTGCTCGTATCCTTCGAGTTTTACAAATGCCAGATGGGAATACCACGGTTATTTTACAGGGAAAAAAACGCTTTCAGATTGAAAGTTTTATAGAATCATCGAATTATCTGAAAGCGACAGTTTCAGAACTGCCAGATGAGCGACCTGCTAAAGGAGATAAAGAGTTTGCTGCTGTTATTGATTCGATTAAGGATTTGTCCCTACAAATCATTGCTGACAGTCCTAATATTCCATCAGAAGCGTCTTTTGCAATCAACAATATTAAAAGTGAGTCTTTTTTGGTCAATTTTGTTTCCTCCAATATGAGCATGGCAACCACTGACAAACAAGAGATTCTCCAAAGCAACAATCTCCATACTCGTGCACTGCTTTGTTTGAAACACATGGATGTGGAGTTTCAAAAGCTATCCTTGAAAAATGAAGTGCAGTCTAAAGTTCGTAATGATTTAGATCAGCAACAGCGTGAATATTTTCTTCATCAGCAAATGAAAACCATTCAAGAAGAATTGGGTGGCGCTTCATCCCATCAGGATGTTTTTGAAATGAAAACACGCTCTCTGAAAAAGAAGTGGAGTAAAAAGGTAAAAACTCATTTCGATAAAGAATTGGCAAAGCTTGAGCGGATGAACTCTCAAGTTGCTGAATATGGCGTACAACGAAACTATTTAGAATTGTTACTCGATCTGCCTTGGGATGTGTTTTCGAAGGATAAATTTGATTTAAAGCGCGCTCAACGTATTCTTGACCGAGATCACTTTGGCTTAGAAGAGGTCAAAAAGAGAATCATTGAGTTTTTGGCAGTTTTAAAACTTCGAAACGACATGAAGTCTCCCATTTTATGCTTGACTGGGCCACCGGGAGTCGGAAAAACATCTTTGGGTAAATCGATTGCCGAAGCTCTTGGCAGAGAATATGTNCGNATTTCCCTTGGNGGNATGCGAGATGAAGCCGAAATCCGNGGTCACCGAAAAACCTACATTGGCGCAATGCCAGGNAGAATTTTGCAAAATATCAAAAANGCAGGCACATCAAANCCCGTTTTTGTTCTCGATGAGATTGATAANCTNTCGTCNGGNNCTANTGGNGACCCTTCNTCNGCTTTACTTGAAGTNCTNGATNCAGANCAAAACAGTGAATTTTATGANAACTTTTTGGAGTTGGGTTACGATCTTTCAAAAGTNCTGTTTATCGCAACTTCAAACACATTGTCCACAATACAACCCGCTTTGTTAGATCGAATGGAAATCATCCGTGTGAGTGGATATACTCTCGAGGAAAAAGTTTCTATCGGAAACAAATACCTTGTACCCAAACAAATCAAGGAACACGGCTTGACGACAAAAGATATTAAAATCGGGAAGCCTGTTTTGAAGAAACTGATTTCTGGATATACGCGTGAGTCTGGCGTACGTGGTCTTGATAAGACCATTGCGAAAGTGATTCGAAATCGAGCGAAGTCCATTGCCCTCGAAGAAACATTTGAAACAGTATTTGAAGCAAAGCATGTTGAAACGGTTTTAGGACCTGAAAAAATTTCAATGAATGCGTATGAAAACAATGATGTTCCAGGTGTTGTCACGGGCCTTGCATGGACGCAGATGGGTGGCGATATTTTGTTTATTGAATCTCTGATCACAAAAGGCTCTGGCAAGCTTTCCTTAACTNGAAACTTGGGGAAAGTCATGAAAGAATCAGCGACAATCGCACTGGAGTTTATCAAGTCTTACGCGGACCAACTCGGGACGAGTGCTGAGGAATTGAATTCATACAATTTTCATATTCACGTTCCTGAAGGAGCAACTCCTAAAGACGGTCCAAGTGCGGGAATCACGATGTTGACCTCACTGGTTTCTGCTGTGACTCGCAGAAAGGTAAAAAGTCGAATTGCGATGTCAGGGGAGATAACCTTAAGAGGAAAAGTACTCCCAGTAGGAGGGATTAAAGAAAAAATTCTCGCTGCAAAGCGCGCAAATGTGAAGACGATTATTTTGTGTGCTGACAACAAAAAAGATGTAGAAGAAATCAACCAAAACTATCTTCGTGGATTACAGTTTCAGTACGTTTCTTCCATGATTGATGTCATTGATTTTGCATTGACATCTCAAAAAGCGACAAATCAACTCCGCAAAATCAAATAATTATCAATCCAATGCGTTTCTTGTCTATATGAGGTTGATTGCAATTTGCGCTTTTTTGTGTTGTTCGTCCATATCTGCTCAAATAGGTGGGTCAAACACCTATCAATTTTTAGAGTTGTCTCCAAGCCCAAGGCATATGGCTTTGGGGACATGGGTTTCGACCTTATCTCCAAACTCCATTCACAGTGCCTTGGCAAATCCAGCAATGGTTTCAGATTCCATACAGGGTCAAGTCGTATTGAACTACCAGCCCTATTTTGCGGGAATCAACCGTGGTACCGCAGCTGCTGTTTTTGGCTTAAAAGAAGGACGTTCCATTTTAGTAGACACCCGATTTATACATTACGGTACATTTGATGAAACGAATACTTTTGGAGAGAAAATAGGCGAATTCTCGGGAAATGAAGTTGCTCTGGGCGTAGCTTATGCGCACCATTTTCCTTCCAAAAATCTCTTTGTGGGCGCAAGGTTAAACCTAATTAGCTCAACGCTAGCAGAATACAATTCAACTGGGTTTACGGCGGATTTGGGACTGTATCATAATTCGCCATCTTCTCGTTACCGATTTGGCTTGGTCGCTCGCAATATTGGATCGCAAATACGCACCTATGACAGTGTAAAAGAAAGTATTCCGTTTTCTTTGTCATTCGGCATTTCGAATGAACTACAGTATCTCCCTCTCCGTTGGCACTTATCGATTGATCATCTACAAAATTGGAACCTTGCCTATGTTAACCCCAATCAGCAACAAACCAATTTTGAAGGAGAGTTGGTAGATGAAGACCCAAACTTTTTCGACGAATTGTTTAGACACCTTGTCTTTGGTGCTGAGTTGTTTCCCGATCGCGCATTTTCCATACAGATTGGTTATAATTTTTTGCGTTCTGCGGAGCTTTCAATTGCAGAACTTCGAAGTTTTTCAGGTTTGAGTTTTGGCTTTGGGATCAACTTGCGAAAATTTAGGTTTAATTACAGTCATGCACGTTTTAGCGCCGCAGGAAACACTAATTTTTTAGGTCTTACCTTTGCGCCCTGAATGGAAAGCATCATTATCACAATAGACGGGGCATCTTCAACAGGTAAAAGTTCTTTGGCAAAGGCCATTGCCAAACATTACGGTTTCAAACACATTGACTCTGGCGCGATGTATCGCGCATTGACCTTATATGCACAGGATCACAATCTTCTTAACGATCATAAATTTGACGTTGATACGCTAATCGATCACTTACCAACCATTGATATAGATTTTACCAATGCGGATGAAATCACGCTAAACGGTAAAATTATCGAGGATCAAGTTCGCTCAATGGAGGTGTCCAATAAGGTCAGCTTAGTGGCAAAAGAACCATTATTCCGACAATTTATGGTGGCCAAGCAAAGACAATTGGGTGAAAAAGGAAATGTTGTCATGGACGGCAGAGATATTGGTAGTGTAGTATTTCCCAATGCGACAATCAAATTTTTTCTTGAAGCTTCGATGGAAGTTCGAACCAATCGCCGATATGAAGAACTGATCGAAAAGGGAGAGCAGGTTAGTGTTGAAGAAGTTCATGCTAACATTGCAAAACGCGACCATATTGATTCCAGCAGGGACGATTCCCCCCTCATAATTCCAGAGAATGCGATTGTGTTAAGCAACGACAAAGAGGGCTTAACTGGCCTTTTCAATATTGCTACAGCAGAAATAGATATACATTTACGATAAACTTTAAGGTCTAATTATTTGCTTGTCTATTGAAAAGGGTTAATTTTGCCCACCCTAAGGGAAGCGTCTGATAGAAAATACCCCTTAGTTTATTTGATAACCGCTTTTGTTGCTTAACGTCAATTTTCTAAAAGCAACAAAATACAAAACTTAAAATCATGACTACTGATCATGTAAACGAGGAAGCTCAAGTAGAAAACGCCGAGCCCTCTGTATCGGACAACGAGACAAACGAATCTCAGTCCACAACACAATCTTCTGAAGAGTTTTTAGCAAATTTTGATTGGGTTTCTTACCAAGAAGCTGCCGAAACTGTAGACGAAAAGAAGTATAAGGAATTTGAAAAGCTTGTACACGAGAATTTTGTAGACACCCAACACACAGATGTAATTCAAGGTACAGTTACACACATGACTGACCGTGAGGCCATTATTGATATCAATGCGAAATCTGAGGGTGTTATTTCATTAAATGAATTTAGGTATAACCCCGATTTAAAAGTTGGCGACAGTGTTGAAGTCATCGTTGACATTCGTGAAGACAAAACGGGACAATTGGTCCTTTCACACCGAAAAGCTCGTGTGATCAAAGCGTGGGATCGAGTGAATGAAGTCCACGATAAAGGCGAGGTGGTTACTGGTTTTGTCAAATGTCGTACCAAAGGGGGTATGATTGTTGACGTATTCGGAATCGAAGCGTTTTTACCTGGCTCACAGATCGATGTGAAGCCAATCCGTGACTATGATCAATACGTGAACAAAAACATGGAATTTAAGATTGTAAAAATCAATCATGAATTTAAAAATGTTGTTGTTTCTCACAAGGCACTGATCGAAGCGGATATCGAAGAACAGAAAAAGGAAATCATCAGTCAGCTCGAAAAAGGACAAGTTCTTGAAGGAACGGTCAAAAACATCACCTCTTACGGAGTCTTTATCGACCTTGGAGGAGTTGACGGGCTTGTTCACATTACCGATTTGTCTTGGAATCGAATCAATCATCCCGGAGAAATTCTTGAACTCGATCAAAAGCTCAATGTTGTTATTCTTGACTTCGATGATGATAAATCACGCATCCAGCTGGGAGTGAAACAATTGAGTCAACACCCATGGGAAGCGCTTAGCGAAGACCTCAAAGAGGGAGACATCGTTGATGGAAAAGTTGCTGTAATTGCTGATTATGGAGCTTTTATCGAAATCGCACCTGGTGTTGAAGGTCTTGTTCACGTTTCTGAAATGTCTTGGAGCACACACATGCGTTCTGCGCAAGACTTTGTAAACGTTGGTGATGAGGTTAAAGTTTCCATTTTGTCACTCGACCGTGAAGATCGAAAAATGTCATTGGGTATGAAGCAGCTTTCTGCAGACCCATGGACGGATATCACATCAAAATATCCTGTTGGTTCGAAGCACAAAGGTGTGATTAGAAACTTCACAAACTTTGGTGTTTTTGTAGAGCTTGAGGAAGGTATCGACGGATTGATCTACATCTCAGAGTTGTCATGGACCAAAAAAGTAAAGCACCCATCTGAGGTAGTTACAGTTGGTCAAGACTTAGAAGTTGTCGTTCTTGAATTGGACGTCGACGGCAGAAAGCTCAGTCTCGGTCATAAGCAAATACAGGATAACCCTTGGAATAAATATGAAAGTGAGTTTTCTGAGGGAACTCTCGTTGAGTCATCGATTTATGAAATCGTCGACAAAGGAGCAACGGTCATTCTCAACGATGACATTACTGCTTTTGTTCCCAATCGTCACCTTGAAAAAGAAGACGGAAATAAACTGAAAAAGGGAGAATCTGCTGAGTTCAAGGTCATTGAGTTCAACAAGGATTACAAGCGTGTGGTACTATCACACAGTGCAGTTTACAAAGAGATGGAGCAAGAAATCGTGAAAAAAGCAAAGAAGAAAGCTGCCGCCAAAACGGAGGTTTCAACCCTTGGTGATATCGATGCCTTAGCTGATCTCAAAAAGAAGATGAACGAAGAAGAAAATGGCTAGTAATAGTCCTTCTACTGTTTAGAAATTAAGGCGCTTTTTAGCGCCTTTTTTTTATGCAAGAATGATGTTGCTGATATACGATCCAACCTCTGCTGTTGTGGAACTTTGATCAGGTGTGATGTCGGGAGTTCTGATATCACTGTTGATGGTTTTTTGTACAGCGTCACGAATGGCATTGGCTTCTTGAGTCATATCAAAGTGATCCAGCATCATCGCAGCTGACAAAATTGCAGCAATCGGATTGGCAATCCCTTTTCCTTTGCCTTGCGGAAAGGAACCGTGAATCGGTTCAAATAACGCATAACGACCCCCAATGGAAGCAGAAGCCAACAAACCAATTGATCCGCCGATTACACTTGCTTCGTCTGAAATGATATCACCAAATAGATTTCCAGTCAATATAACATCAAATTGAGCAGGGTTTAATACCATTTGCATGGCTGCGTTATCAACAAACAGAAAATCCAATTCAACGTCACTGTAATCTTTGCTGTGTAGCTCGGTCACCACACTTCTCCACAACCGAGAGGAGGCAAGAACATTTGCTTTATCAACCAATGTCAGTTTATTTTTGCGTTTCGCAGCAGCTTTAAAGGCAAGATGGGCTACTCGTAAAATTTCTTCCTTGGAATACATACACAAATCAGATGCAACCCCTTTTTCATCCGCTTCTTTCTTTTGACCAAAATAAATCCCCCCTGTTAATTCCCGATAGATCACTAAATCCACTCCTTCAATTCGATCTCGCTTTAGTGGTGAACTTTCGATAAGACGATCGTAGATTGTAACAGGACGCACGTTACAAAAAAGATTTAGTGCTTTTCGAATAGCTAGCAGCCCTTGTTCGGGACGTACTTTTGCGTTGGGGTCATTATCATATTTCGGATCTCCTATTGCCCCAAATAAGATTGCATCGTTTGATTTGCAAATCTCAATGGTTTTTTCTGGAAGTGGGTTGCCAGTTGCGTTAATGGCAACTGCACCCATCAGTGCGTGCTCGAAACTGAAAGAATGGTTGTACTTTTTTTCGATTGCTTGTAAAACCTTTATGGCTTCTGTAATGATTTCAGGACCAATCCCATCTCCAGCCAAAACGGCAATTTTTTTATGCATTTCGTTTCCTTTCGAATTCTTCTATTTTATGCTTGTTGTTGATCAAATAATCAATATCGTCATAGCCATTGATTAAGCAGGTTTTTTTGTAACTGTTAATCTCAAAGTCGATATGTAAACCAATAGAGGGCACTTCAATGTATTGACCCACCAAATCGATAATAAATTCGCAGCTGGGATTTTCGTTTATGGCTTTAAAAATTGTTTGGAGCTGGCTGTCATTAACTTGAATAGGAAGCAGTCCGTTGTTCAGGGCATTCCCCTTGAAAATATCAGCAAAGAAACTGGAAATTACCACCTTAAACCCATAATCTGTCAATGCCCAAGCAGCATGCTCACGGCTCGAACCACAACCAAAATTGTTTCCAGCGACAAGGATAGGTCCTGCAAAGTTTGGGTTGTTCAAAACAAAATCAGCAATGGGCTTATCGTTTTTATCATATCGCCAGTCACGAAATAAGTTTTCACCAAATCCTTCGCGGTCAGTCGCTTTTAAAAAACGCGCTGGGATAATTTGGTCTGTATCAACGTTTTCGATGTCTAACGGAATGGCAGTTTGTTCTAGTCGGGTAAACTTTTCCATTATAATTGGGTTATATCTACGATTTTACCTTCGATAGCGGCAGCAACCGCAGTGAGTGGGCTTGCTAAAATTGTACGTGCTCCAGGGCCTTGTCGTCCTTCAAAATTTCGATTCGAAGTGGACACACAGTATTCTCCAGCTGGGATTTTATCATCGTTCATCGCCAAACAGGCCGAGCAACCTGGCTGACGGATTAAAAAGCCTGCTTCTTCAAAAATTATACCTAAGCCCTCGTCCTGAATTTGCTTGGCAACTTGCTGTGAGCCAGGAACGATGAGAGCATTTACATTTTCCGCTTTTTTCTTTCCCTTGACATAGGCAGAGGCAACCCTAAAATCCTCAATTCTTGAGTTGGTGCAACTCCCAATAAACACGTAGTTGATGGGCAGATTGTTCAGCGTATCCCCTTGGTTAAAGCCCATATAGTCCAAAGACTTTTGGAAAGATTCGTTTTGCGATGAGGGGATTTGTTCTTGTATTCCAATTCCCATGCCTGGATTTGTCCCATAGGTAATCATCGGACTGATTTCAGCTGCATCAAAACAGTATTCTTTGTCAAATGACGCATTAGGGTCTGAGGGTAAGGATTTCCAATTTTTAATTTTTTGTTGCCACTCTGCTTGTGAAGGCGCAAATTCCCGACCTTCAATATAGTCGTATGTGGTTTGGTCAGGTGCGATCATGCCTCCACGCGCACCCATTTCAATACTCATATTACAGACCGTCATTCGGCCCTCCATACTCATATTTTCAAAAACTTTACCTGCATATTCAACAAAGTAGCCAGTCCCTGAATCTGTACCGAGTCGGGCAATAATGTATAGAATGACATCTTTTGGATGAACTCCATTTTTGAGCTCACCATCGACGGTAATTCGCATACTCTTTGGCTTACTCACCAACAAACATTGACTTGCAAAAACTTGCGCAACTTGACTGGTTCCAATTCCAAAAGCGATCGATCCAAACGCCCCATGTGTTGAAGTATGGCTATCTCCACATACCATGGTCATACCAGGTTGTGTAATCCCCAATTCTGGTCCAATGACATGCACGATTCCTTGATAAGGATGACCTAAGCCATAAAGTTCAATGTCGTGTTCTTCGCAGTTCTTACGCAATTTCGCTACCTGATTTCTCGACAACTCATCTTTTATGGGTAAATGTTGGTTGAGCGTTGGCACGTTGTGATCAACAGTTGCTACAATTTGTTGCGGTCTGAAAACTGGAATATCCTTATCGTTAAGGGCAGAAAAGGCCTGTGGGCTTGTCACCTCATGGATCAGATGCTTGTCGATGTATAAAATATCTGGACCGTCTTCCAATTGATCGACGACATGGCTATCCCAAACCTTGTCAAAGAGTGTTTCCCCCATTGTTTATTGTTTTCTTATGCATTTAGATTTGCAAGACCAACAATTCCAGGTATATCATCATCGTTGATTTCTTTGTGCGTATCTGCAAATTTCAAAAATTGTTCGTAAACTTTATCCAGTTGGAGTTTCGTGAGTTCGATTCCAATATTTTTAGCTCGATAGGCAAGTGCTGCGCGACCACTGCGAGCGGTTAAGACAATTGCAGAGGTTTCAACACCAACATCATGCGGGTCAATGATTTCGTAGGTCTCTCTATTTTTTATCACACCGTCCTGATGAATCCCAGAGCTATGCGCAAAAGCGTTTGCCCCAACGATTGCCTTATTGGCTTGTACATTCATCCCCATGGCTTCAGAAACCATTTGAGAAGTATCATACAAAAGTTTGGTGTTGATATTTGTGTCTAGCTGAAGATGAGGATGCTGACGCATAATCATCACAACCTCTTCTAGCGAGGTGTTTCCTGCACGTTCTCCGATTCCATTGATTGTACATTCAATTTGACGAGCTCCGTTGACAGCACCTGCAATTGAATTTGCGGTGGCCAAACCCAAATCATTGTGGCAATGGCATGAAATAATTGCTTTGTCGATTCCTTTTACATTCTCGACCAAGTACTTGATTTTCGCACCGTAATCTTCAGGCAAACAATAGCCAGTTGTATCTGGAATGTTGAGAACGGTAGCCCCTGCTTTAATGACCTCTTCACAAACTTTCGCAAGAAAATCATTATCGGTTCTGCCAGCATCTTCAGCATAGAACTCAATGTCCTCAACGTATTGTTTGGCGTGCTTGACAGCTCCGACTGCACGCTCTATGATTTGTTCACGACTGGAGTTAAACTTATGCTTGATATGGGAGTCTGAGGTCCCAATACCAGTATGAATTCGAGGTTTTTTTGCATGTTTGAGGGCTTGTGCAGCAACATCGATATCTTTCGCCACAGCACGGGTCAAGCCACAAACAGAAGCATTGGAAACGATCTTTGATATTTCTTCTACAGAATGAAAATCACCGGGACTAGAAATGGGAAATCCAGCTTCGATTACATCAACGCCAAGCTCGTCAAGACGACTGGCAATATGAAGTTTTTGGTCGGTATTTAGCTTACACCCTGGCACCTGCTCGCCATCACGTAGGGTTGTGTCAAAAATGTGGACTTTGTCTTTCGCCATAGGATTTTCCTAACGTTTAGGATAGACAAATTTAATTTAAAAATATGGCCCAAAAAAATGTATATTTATGAATTACGCAATTTTAATTTGTTTTCGATTGACTTGATGAATTTTTTCTATGCCTAAGACCCAAAAAGAGTCCCTGTTTCGGTTGGTTAAATCTCTTTCCAAATCAGAAAAAAGACAGTTTAAGCTTTATGTAAATCGATTGGAATCCAATACCGACAAAAAGTTTATTGCTCTTTTCGATTTGCTGGACAAAATGTCGGTTTATGATGAGCAAAAAATTGCAAATTCAAAAATCGTTAAGCGAGAGCAGTTATCAAATGTAAAAAGTCATTTGTACAGGCAAATTTTGGTCAGCTTACGTTTGTCGATATCTTCTACGAATAAAAGATTACAGCTAAGGGAACAATTGGATTATGTGTATATCCTTTACAACAAGGGTTTGTATGAGCAAAGTTTGCAAATGCTCCAACGTGTAAAAGCACAAGCCATTAAGCTTGACGAAAGGGCTACCGAGTTTCAAGCGATTGAATTCGAAAAAGCTGTGCAAACACAGTACCTGTCCAAAACAAGTTTTGATTACGTCAGTGAGATTGCAACCCAATCAAAACAAATTGCCTCACACAACGAAGTAACTGCAAAGCTATCGAGCTTAGCTCTGTTGCTCTATGCGAAAAATGTGCATTATGGGTATGTGAAAAATGATAAGGAGTTCAGGGATATCACAAGGTTTTTTGAATCACACATCGAAGAAATCGATCTTGAAAATGCAGGATTCTCCGAGTCCTTCTGGTATTATAAATCCCATCTGTTGTATAGCATATTGGTTCAAGATTTGTTGTCGGCCTATAAGTTTGCCAATAAATGGGTTGAACTTTTTTATATGTCGCCCGACATGATTCAATTACATCCAGTCTTTTTTATTCGTGGTCACCAACACTTATTTGAAATTTTGTATTTGTTGAAATATATGTCCAAATTCAAAATGGCATTGGAGCGATTTGAATCAACATTAGCTCAGCCAAGCTTTCCTAAAAATCACAATATCTCACCCTATATCTTTATGGGTAGGTATAACAACAAAATCAATTTTCATTTTTTGGAAGGGAGTTTTGACGAGGCCATTCCTTTGATTCCAGAAGTGTTAAACGGAGTTGTACAACATGCTGACCAGCTCGATCAGCACCACATTATGGTGTTGTATTATAAAATCGCCTGTATTTATTTTGGCGCAGGAAATCTTCAAAAATGCATTGAGTATTTGCAATTAATCATTTCTGACAAATCACTGCGAGTACATCAAGACTTGATGTGTTTTTCAAGAGTTTTAAATGTTGTTGCTCATTATGACGCAGGACTTGACTATGAGCTAGAGACGCAAGTCAAGCAAACCTATAAGTTTTTACTTAAAATGGATGAGCTGCAAGCGGTTCAGAAAGAATTGATACGATTTATGAGAAGTCTAACCGATATTTATCCAAATGAGCTCAAGCAAGCTTTTCGACAGCTCCACGCTTCATTAAAGCGTTTTGAAAATGACCCATATGAAAAACGATCTTTTTTGTATCTCGATATTTTGTCTTGGCTCGAAAGTAAGATTGAAAATCGATCGATAGGGGAGGTCATACGCGAAAAGGCATCTTTGCTAATCCGTTAACGCATTCCATAACATATCATCGGGATAGGGAGCGATAAATTCCATTTCTTCTTTCTTTGTTGGGTGGACAAATCGGAGAGATCGGGCATGAAGATGAATACTTCCATTTGGATTTGGTCGTTTTGCCCCATATTTTAAATCTCCCTTGATATGCAGTCCCACTGCTGCCAATTGTGCGCGAATTTGATGATGGCGTCCTGTTTCCAGTTCAATCTCTAAAACATGGTATGTTTTTAATGACTCCACAAGGCGATAGCGTAGGATTGCGTGTTTTGTATTTGGGGTAATTTTTGGGTATTGAAAAGACTTATTCTGAGAGCTGTTTTTTTTTAAATAATGCTCAAGTCTTGCACTTGATTCTGGGGTTCCAGAAACAATGGCTCGATATACCTTTTTGGGTATTCGATCCTTAAACTGCTGATTGAGTCGCGTAAGTGCCTTTGATGTTCGCGCGAGTACAATGACGCCAGTCGTTGGGCGATCGAGACGATGGACTAAACCCAAAAACACATCGCCTGGCTTTTTATATTTGTCCTTGATGTATCGCTTAGCAATATCGACCAGTGATTCATCGCCTGTTTGATCGCCCTGCACAAGCAGTCCAGCTGCCTTGTTGACAACCAAGAGGTGATTGTCCTCGTATATTACAGATAAGTCAGACAATTAATATTGCTCGTTTTGATTCGGAAAGTCAACGGATTTGACATCAGAAACATAGTTTTCGATGGCTTTTTTCATGTCCTCATAAAGATTCATATACCTTCTTAAAAAACGAGGATTAAACGCATTGGTTAAGCCAATGAGGTCATGAATGACGAGCACCTGCCCATCGACATCAGAACCTGCTCCGATTCCTATGATGGGGATACGCACAGATTCGGCAACTTGTTTTGCTAGTGACGAAGGGATTTTTTCCAAAACAATTGCAAAACAACCAAGCTCCTCCAACTTTTTTGCATCCGAAATAAGTTTTTGAGCTTCTTCTTTTTCCTTAGCCCTAACGGAGTAAGTCCCAAATTTATAGATCGATTGCGGGGTCAGACCCAAATGGCCCATGACTGGGATTCCAGCATTGAGAATGTTGGTAATCGATTGTTCAATTTCTTCGCCACCTTCTAGCTTGACAGCATGTGCACCTGACTCTTTCATAATTCGAATCGATGACCGAAGTGCCTCTTGCGCGTCGGATTGATAGCTGCCAAATGGCAAGTCAACAACGACAAGAGCGCGCTTACTCGCCTTCACCACTCCTGACGCATGATAAATCATTTGATCTAACGTAATGGGTACGGTTGTTTCATGGCCCGACATGACATTGGAAGCAGAATCTCCAACAAGGATGACATCAACGTTTGCAGCATCGACGACACTGGCCATTGAATAATCATATGCGGTTAGCATAGAAATCTTCTCATTTGACGATTTCATCTCAATGAGACTGTTCGTCGTAACTCGTTTATATTCTTTGTTGCTCTTGGACATTGCACAAGTTTGTCCAAAAATACATTATAAAGCTGAAACCCAAACGATGACTGACACCCTGTCAGTATATCCCTCATGGCATAGTCATTGAATATGGTTGAAAAAAATATAAATCATGAGTAAAATAATCGGTATTGATTTAGGAACAACAAATTCTTGTGTTTCCGTGATGGAAGGGAACGAGCCTGTTGTTATTCCCAACGCAGAAGGCAAGCGAACAACTCCTTCTGTCATTGCATTCGTTGAAGGAGGCGAAATCAAGGTCGGAGATCCAGCAAAACGCCAAGCTGTAACAAACCCAACCAAAACGATTTCCTCCGTAAAGCGATTTATGGGAAACAAATTTTCCGAATCAACAAAAGAGATTAAACGCGTTCCTTACGCTGTTGTAAAGGGCGATAATAACACGCCACGTGTTGATATCGATGGGCGTTTGTATACCCCGCAAGAGCTTTCTGCGATGATCTTGCAAAAAATGAAAAAAACTGCAGAGGACTATCTTGGTCAGTCAGTGACAGATGCTGTGATCACTGTTCCTGCTTATTTTAACGATGCGCAACGTCAAGCTACGAAAGAGGCAGGAGAAATTTCTGGCTTAAAAGTTCACAGAATTATCAATGAACCAACAGCGGCCGCATTGGCTTATGGTCTTGACAAAAGCGGAAGTGACAGAAAAATTGCTGTTTATGATCTTGGTGGTGGAACCTTTGATATTTCAGTACTTGAGCTCGGAGATGGTGTTTTTGAGGTATTATCAACCAACGGGGATACTCACCTTGGTGGGGATGATTTTGATGAGGTGATTATCGATTGGCTAGCTGGGGAGTTTAAATCTGCCGAGGATGTTGACCTACGAGAAGATCCAATGGCCCTTCAACGATTGAAGGAAGCTGCTGAGAAAGCGAAAATTGAATTGTCATCGTCAACGCAAACCGAAATCAATTTGCCTTATGTAACGGCAACTGCATCTGGACCAAAACACCTTGTTCAAACATTGACAAGAGCCAAATTTGAGCAGTTGTCGGCTGAATTGGTTAAACGCTCTATGACGCCTGTTAAGAACGCACTTTCAGACGCAGGACTATCAACTGATGAGATTGATGAAGTTATTTTGGTAGGTGGTTCAACTCGAATTCCTGTGATTCAAGAAGAAGTTGAAAAATTCTTTGGCAAAAAACCATCTAAAGGAGTAAATCCCGATGAAGTTGTTGCCGTTGGCGCTGCGATTCAGGGAGGTGTACTCACGGGAGATGTCAAAGATGTATTGCTGCTTGACGTAACTCCCCTTTCATTGGGAATTGAAACCATGGGTGGAGTACTGACCAAGTTAATTGACGCAAACACAACGATTCCAACAAAAAAATCACAAGTGTTTTCAACCGCAGCTGACAATCAACCCTCTGTAGAAATTCATGTATTACAAGGCGAGCGTCCGATGGCTGCTGATAACAAAACCATTGGAAGATTCCACCTGGATGGAATCCCACCAGCTCCGAGAGGGACACCTCAAATCGAGGTAACCTTTGATATTGACGCCAATGGCTTGATTCAGGTCACTGCGCTCGACAAGGCCACAAACAAGTCTCAAGACATTCGCATTGAAGCTTCTTCTGGATTAACAGAGGAAGAAATCGAAAAGATGAAGAAGGAGGCCGAAGCAAATGCAGAAGCCGACAAAAAGGCGAAAGAGCAAGTGGATACGCTAAACAACGCTGATGCGATGATTTTTCAAACCGAAAAGCAGTTGACTGAATTTGGAGATAAATTGTCAGACGACAAGAAGAAACCAATTCAGGACGCTCTAGAAGCTTTGAAAAAAGCATATGAAGCCAAAGACCTAGAAGCGATTACGCCTGCGCTAGACAGCATCAATGAGGCATGGAAAAATGCCTCGGAAGAGATGTACAAAGCACAAGCCGATCAGGGCGGTGCCGCAGAGCCACAAGCAGATGCAGGTGCGCAATCTGGAGAGACCAATGATGAAGACGTAGAAGATGTTGACTTCGAAGAAGTCAAATAACCTCTTTAAAATCTTATTTCTTAATTTAAAAACGCACTGCAAATCGCAGTGCGTTTTTGTATTTTAGCAATCACGATGGACAAATCAATTCTTCTCAAAAAAATCAATGACAGAAACCATGGGACACTCATGCAGACCCTTGGGATTGAATTCACAGAAATTGGAGAAAACTATTTGGTTGCTCGTATGCCTGTGAGTCCAGCAGTACATCAGCCAGATGGCGTGCTTCACGGAGGAGCAACTGCTGCCCTTGCCGAAACTGTAGGAAGTTCAGCGGCTGCTATATTTTGCCTTCCAAAAGACCATATGTTGCGTGGAATCGATGTGTCTGCTAAGCATGTAAGAGGTGTTCGATCTGGATTTGTACACGCCAAGGTAATGGCTACACATCAAGGGAAAACGATGCAAGTGTGGTCGATTGAAATTACAGATGATCAAAATCGTTTGGTATCAACATGCTCCTTGACCACGCTTATCCTTCCGATTAAAAAGTAACGGTTTTGACCTCGAAATCATTTTTTGAAGGTATTGAACACCATTTTCACAACAAATTGCCATTTGTTGTCTTTCGACAACCAAATCAAAGCAAGCTGACAGCTTTTCTCGATTTCGGGACATCTGAAAAATCAAATAAAAAGTTTATTGTAAGCCCTTTTGACTCTTCAATGTATTTTTCGATCCACTCCCACAAGATTCTTGATCTTGACTACAATTCAGAAATTGCAACGCCTAAATCGAAAGAAATAGAATGGCTTGATTTAGAAAATAAGCACATAGAACACACCAACCTGATTGGTAAGGCCCTTTCCAGTATTCAAGAATCACCTCTCAAAAAAGTTGTGCTGGCGACTTCCCTTCGATACAATGGTGCAGTAAATTCGCCATTGTCTTATTTTAAAAAGATCCTAGCGCAGTACACAAACACCTTCAACTACCTATTATTTCACCCCGATTATGGGGTATGGATGGGAGCAACTCCTGAACGGCTTATCACAATGAGCGGTCATCGTTTGCAAACGATGGCTTTGGCGGGGACGCGACCTTATGGCTCAAGTGAATGGGGAAACAAGGAGAAGGAAGAGCAGGAGTTTGTTGTTCGAGAAATTGTAAACACGTTAGAGCAATACACTACAAGTGATCACATAGAATATTCTGATACTGAAACCATCCGTGCTGGTCATTTGGAGCACTTACGGACAACGATAACGGCAGAATTGTCAATTTCTCCGATTGATGCAGCTCAAGCACTTCACCCAACCCCGGCCGTTGGGGGAGTGCCAAAACAGATGGCACTTGACTTTATATGTCGTCATGAACGATTGAATCGATCTTTATACTCGGGATTTTTGGGGGTTGTCTGCCCAGAGCAAACAAGTCTTTATGTTAATCTCCGGTGTATGTCGATCCAAGACGATATGGCGACAGTGTATGTCGGGGGTGGAATCACCGAAAAAAGCGATCCACAAGACGAATGGCAAGAGGTGCTGCAAAAGGCAAACACGATGGGGCGTATATTGGCTAGTGAACAATAGGAGCATTTTGTACCTTTGCCATTGCTATGAACCTCTCAACCATACCCGTTGTTCGCTTGGTAATTCAACAACTTCTCAATTATGGAGTTCACCATATCGTTATTGCACCTGGTTCAAGAAATGCCCCGATTACAGTTGGATTAACAACTCACAAAGCGTTTACGACTTACAGTATTGTTGACGAGCGCTCTGCTGGCTTTTTTGCAATCGGACTTTCTCAACAACTTCATCAGCCAGTTGCTGTGCTGTGTACTTCAGGATCTGCACTTTTAAACATCTATCCAGCTGTTTCAGAAGCATATTACAGTCGGTATCCACTTGTGGTAATAAGCGCTGATCGTCCAACGTATCAAATCGATATTGGAAATGGTCAAACCATTAGGCAATCTGGTGTGTTTTCAAAACACCTCATTTCAGAAACTTCGCTTTTACAGGATATCACACATAATCAATCTGCAATTATTGAGAGCAATACGCAGCAATTGATTGATGTGCAATCTACTCTGCAAGAGGTAGAGAGTCAACAAAAAACAATTGAAAAGAACAACACAAAATACCTTCAAAAGGTGCTCTCTGAAATGCTTTCTCAACAAGGTCCAGTACACGTTAATATCCCTTTGGAAGAACCCCTTTACGATTTTCATGATCAAAATGACTTCGTAGTCGAGCGAGTGAAACAGCCAAAAAACCCGCAACCAAAAAACCTCGAATCCGTTCAATCAAAGTGGAATGAATCCAAACGTATCCTTGTTGTGGTGGGAACGCTTTCACCAGATGCTTTAGATGCAAAGAGCATTTCGGTTTTAGCGCATGACCCAAGGGTTGTCGTCCTACATGAAATCACCTCCAATCTTCATCACCACAACTTTATTTCCCATATCGATCGGGTGATTTTACCGATAGAGAAGCAAAAAAATAGCCAAGAGATTTTTCAATCACTCGCCCCAGACCTTCTTATCACAATGGGGGGTATGGTGGTTTCGAAAAAGATAAAATCGTTGTTGCGATCATACAAAGGAGTCTCACACCATCATGTCGGAACTGATCGACCGCTTGACACCTATTATTTGGGCGTTCAGTACCTTCAGATTGATCCAAATTCTTTTTTTGTTGACCTGACCTCTTCATCTGACTCCAAAGCGAATTATCAAGATCAGTGGCTTCAGTTGTCTCGACAACGAGAGATCGCACACAATAGTTTTCTTGCAAACACGCCATTCAGTGATCTGTTGGTTTTTGATAAAATCATGCGTGCGATTCCAAAAAATTATTTGCTTCAGTGGGCAAACAGTTCCCCGATTCGATATGCGCAGTTATTTCCTGTGCCAACAGATTCCCAATCCTTTTGCAATCGAGGGACAAGTGGAATTGAGGGAAGTATTTCGACAGCGGTCGGCGCAGCTGTAGGTAGTGACAGACCAACTTTGATAATCACAGGTGATTTGAGTTTCTTTTACGATGCAAATGCCCTTTGGAATCAAAATATTCCAGCTAATTTCAGGTTGATTGTCGTCAATAATGGCGGAGGAGGTATTTTTAGGATATTACCAAATGCCAAAGAAACGCCTGGCTTTGAAACTTATTTTGAAACCAAGCATAAGCGAACTGTAAAACACATGGCAAAACAGTATGACTTGTCCTATCAAAGTGTGCGAACTAGCATTGGTCTGCGGTTGGCTTTAGGTCGATTTTTTTCAAAATCTAATCGTAGAAAAATATTGGAAATTAGAACGCCTTCAACGACCAATGACCTAGTTTTACAATCCTATTTTAAGTTTTTAAGTGAACATTCAGATTAAGTCTTAATTTTGTAAAAAATTGAATATGAAACCAGTTTGGAAGCCCATAGAAACCTACTCCGACATCTTGTTTGAAATCTACAACGGAGTTGCTAAAATTACGATCAACCGTCCAGAGGTTTACAATGCATTTCGTCCCGAGACCAATACGCAAATGCTTGAAGCCATCGAAATTTGCAGAGAGCGTGATGATATCGACATCGTTCTTTTTACAGGCACAGGTGATAAAGCTTTTTGCAGTGGTGGGGATCAAAATGTTAAAGGAATCGGCGGATATATTGGAGATGATGGTGTACCTCGTTTGAATGTACTTGATTTACACAAAAGAATTCGGGAGTTGCCCAAGCCGGTAATCGCCATGGTCAATGGGTATGCCATCGGAGGTGGTCATGTTCTCCATGTCGTTTGTGATCTGACCATTGCGAGTGAAAATGCCATTTTTGGACAGACTGGCCCAAAAGTAGGTAGCTTTGACGGGGGGTTTGGATCGTCCTATTTGGCACGCCATGTCGGGCAAAAGAAGGCACGTGAAATTTGGTTTTTATGCAAGCAGTACAGCGCGCAAGAGGCCTTAGATATGGGTATGGTGAACCGCGTTGTCCCTTTGGAAGATTTGGAATCTGCTACACTGGAATGGTGTGAGCTTATGCAACAACGAAGTCCTTTGGCACTTCGCATGATCAAACGCAGTTTGAATGCGGAATTAGACGGGCAACACGGTTTGATGCAACTCGCTGGGGACGCAACGCTATTGTACTATTTAACGGAAGAAGCACAAGAAGGTAAAAATGCTTTTTTGGAAAAGCGACGGCCTGATTTCAACAAATACCCTAAATTCCCTTAGTGAACAATCAAATTTTTGAATAGGGTGACTTTTATGACTTGGATCAGAGCAGCTCGATTGAGAACCATTCCGCTTTCCATCTCTGGAATATTAGTTGGGTCAGCGGCAGCGTTATTAAAAAATGAGTTTAATGTTAGCGTATTTACACTCGCTATTCTCACTACGGTTTGCTATCAATTGCTTTCCAATTTTGCCAATGATTATGGCGATGGTATCAAAGGAACAGATAATGATGAAAGACTTGGTCCAAAAAGAATCCTTCAATCTGAACTGATATCTAGAACGCAGCTCCGCCAAGCAATTTTTATCATCTCTGGTGTTGCTGTACTCTTGACGATTTTACTGGTTTACAGTGCTTTTGGATTGAGTAAAACTGCTTTGACTTTTCTCGGATTGGGCTTTCTTGCCATCGTTGCTGCCATACGATACACAGTTGGTTCTAATGCATATGGATATAAGGGTTTTGGAGATTTGTTTGTCTTTCTGTTTTTTGGGTGTGTTAGTGTTT
This sequence comes from Flavobacteriaceae bacterium TMED81, assembly GCA_002171575.2. Lineage (GTDB taxonomy): Bacteria > Bacteroidota > Bacteroidia > Flavobacteriales > Flavobacteriaceae > UBA724. Next base: position 12,730 of record NHEI02000031.1, on the reverse strand, counting down.
TAGGCAGCCATTATTTATATACATTCGAATTGGATCTCTCGTTGATTTTTCCAGCGATCTCGATCGGGTTATTATCTGTGGGAGTGTTAAATATTAACAATATGCGCGACCGAGTAAACGACAAGCAATTTGGGAAAACCACGATTGCTGTTCGTTTGGGTGCTGAAAAAGCGGCCTTATATCAACTGGCACTGGTTGGTATTCCAATTGTTTTAACAGTTGTTTACGGCTTGATCTACCATGCCATTGCCTTTGTTGTAATGTCGTTGATAATGATGATTCCGATTTCGCTCCATATTAAGGTTGTGTTTCAAAAACATAACGAGAAAAACTTCGACCCAGAACTCAAAAAAATCGCTTTGTTGACTTTCTTTTATGCCATTTCGTTTAGTTTGTTGTTAATTGTCTTTTGAGTATGGAATTCTCATGGACTAGACATCAACTTCAATTCAAAACTCCTGGCGGAACTTCAAGAGGGGTTTTGCGTCACAAAGACAGTTGGTTGATTCAAATCTCCAAAGGCAATCAATATGGCATCGGCGAATGTAGCATCATTGAAGGGCTTAGCCCAGAGTCTCCACAGATTGTCCAAAACATTTTGGAGGAAATTCCACAATATCTAAACGAGGGAAAGGAGTTTCTTCTCCAACATTATTCAAAAGCACCTGCTGTGCAGTTTGCCATTGAAATGGCTTTTTCAGGATTAGACTCACATCATCCTTTATTGCATTTTGACACGCCGTTTGTTCATCAACAACAAATGATTCCAATCAATGGATTGATCTGGATGGGCGATGTTGAGACCATGATGACTCAACTCGAGCAAAAAATTAAACTAGGATTTTCATGTATCAAGATCAAAGTTGGTGCAATTGATTTCGAATCAGAATGTAATTTCTTAGCCCATATTAGAAAACGATTTCACAGTTCCGATCTTACGCTTCGCTTAGATGCAAATGGTGCTTTTCAACCTGAAGACGCCATGCAAAAATTGAACAGACTTTCAGAGTACAACATTCACTCCATCGAGCAGCCCATTGCTCCTGGTCAGTGGAAAGAAACGGCCACTTTATGCAAAAATTCGCCAATTCCAATCGCACTGGATGAGGAATTGATCGGTATCTCCTCTAAACAGGAGAAAGTAACTTTGATCCAAGATACAAAACCACAATATATTATTATCAAGCCGAGTTTGGTAGGAGGGTGGCAAGGTGCTGATCAGTGGGTGTCAATAGCCGAAAAGCTTACTGTTGACTGGTGGGCAACAAGTGCGCTTGAAAGCAATATTGGGCTCAATGCAATTACCCAATGGGCAAGCACAAAACAAATTAATCGGCCACAAGGGCTTGGAACGGGTGGATTATTTACAAACAATATCGATACACCTTTGTATCTTAGAGGTCAAAATATGGGATTTGATCCCAATAAACTCTCGGATTTTACGTTGAAAACATGTTTATAGAAAATGCATATAAAGGAAAATCAGATGCGTGGCGGTATATCGTTGGTATTTTTCTAATTGTATTGATTTATTTTATAGCTTCTATGCCATTTGGGATTGCCTTAATGGCAGAGGCAGGTGCTGGAAAGTTAGCTGGCATGTCAGAAACCGAAATGCTTTCTGTTCTCGAACCGAATACGACTCTATTTTATATGCTTTTGCCCTTTGCATTTGCTTTTTTTGGGATTCTCGTGATTTCTCGTTTATTACACGATCATCCACTCAAATTTCTTGTGACGAGTCGTTCGTCCTTTGACTGGAGTCGTGTCGCTTTTTCGTTTTTAGTAGTGACTGTTTTAGCGGTCTTATCCCTAGCTATCGATTTGGCACTATCCCCAGATGATTATGTTTGGAACTATGAACCTGAACGATTTTTTGGACTTATGCTAATTGCCGTATTGATGATTCCTTTGCAAACTACAGCTGAAGAATTGTTGATGAGGGGTTATTTGTTTCAAGGGTTAGGTGTAGCTCTCAAGAATCGATTGGCTCCATTGTTGATCACCTCCATTTCTTTTGGACTTCTTCACTCCTTGAATCCAGAAGTAGCAAAATTGGGGTATGGCTTGATTTCAGTTTACATCATCACAGGACTATTTTTAGGAATAATCACCTTGATGGATGAAGGACTTGAGCTCTCTATCGGTTTCCACGCTGCCAATAATTTAGTCATCGCTTTGTTGGTGACGTCTGATTGGACTGCTTTTCAAACAAACTCGCTTTACAAAGATGTTTCAGACCCTGTATTGGCAGAATATATTATCCTTCCATTGATCATATATTCATTGGTTGGATTTATTCTCAGCAAAAAATACAAGTGGAGTGCCTGGAAATTAAAATTGACGGGTTCTGTTTCAAATCCTTCCTGATGCATTCTGATTTTCGTCTCAATGGAGTATCCTATGATCGTGACCATCTGTTGTCGTATGCACATGAGCTCAGTAACGAAAAGCAGGAATACCTAAGCGAATTGGGTCGTTTTATTTTGGATTGGTTTTCCGATGACCCCGATCTTGTGCTCCAAACGAGCGGTTCTACCGGCAAACCCACTCAAATTCTCGCTCCCAAAACCATGTTGTCTGCTTCTGCGATGACAACAATCAAGGCATTCAATCTGCAACCGAAGCAGCAGGCTCTTTTGTGTTTGCCTGTTCGGCATATCGCAGGAAAGATGATGCTCATTCGGGCTTTATTGGCCGGATTATGGATCGATATTATCGAACCAACCGCAACGCTTGGGGTTTCCAAAACCTACGATTTCACGGCAATGACACCACACCAGTTGCACAATTCTATCGACCACATTGACCAATTTAAACAAATCATTGTCGGAGGAGCTCCTGTCGATGATTCCCTGAGAGCTGCGGTAAAGGGGCATGCCAGTCGTATTTTTTCTACCTATGGAATGACAGAAACCTATAGTCATGTTGCCCTTCAAAACCTGAGTAAAGGGGAAAGGCAGTACACGGCGGTTGGCGATGTGACATTTTATATGCAAGGAGATGCTTTGGTCGTTCATGCGCCCCATATTGGTATCGAAAAACTTATTACGACAGACTGTGTGGATTTGATATCCCCCACCGAGTTTGTATGGAGAGGAAGGAGTGATTATGTGATTAACTCTGGTGGGATTAAATTGCATCCTGAACAGATTGAGAAAGTGCTTTCAGCGGTTATTTCAGTACCGTTTTTTGTATTTGGAAAACCAGATAAACAATTGGGACAGTCTTTGTCTATCGTGTTTGAAGGGCAAGCGCCAAATCAAATCAAAAGGATCATTTCAAAACTCGATACACTCAGTAGGTACGAGAAGCCAAAGGATTATTTCGTACTTTCGCATTTCGTTCGTGCTAATGGAAAAATTCTTCGACACCAAACCCTTCAAACAATCGACTTTTCATGAAGTTTAATAAAAATGTGATTTTCGGGATTGCCTCACTCATTCTTACATTGATAGGCATCGGTATTATCTTGTTAGGTGCGCTTAAGTACCCAGAATATTCTTTTGGATTTAGCTTGACAGGCACGGGCTTTATCGCTGTCGGTTGGGCTTTTAATGCGCTAAAAGGGAGGGTCTAACGACCGATCATGTCTTCGGGGCGAACCCATTGATCAAATTCTTCACCTGTTACATATCCAGTCGCTATGGCAGCATCGCGTAGTGTTGTGTTTTCCTCATGTGCTTTTTGAGCGATTTCAGCGGCTTTGTAATATCCAATTTTCGTATTGAGTGCGGTCACCAACATCAGGGAATTGTCAACAAGCTTTTGAATGACATTCGTATTGGGTTCGATGCCCTGAGCACAATGCATGTCAAAGCTTGTGACTGCATCGGCAAGTAAGCGAGCTGATTGCAGAAGATTATTAGCCATAAGTGGTTTAAACACATTGAGTTCAAAGTGGCCTTGTGCACCACCAAACGCAACAGAAACATCGTTTCCGATGACTTGTGCACAAACCATGGTTAGGGCTTCACACTGTGTCGGGTTGACCTTTCCAGGCATGATCGAGCTCCCTGGCTCATTTGCTGGTATCGACAACTCGCCAATCCCTGATCTTGGACCACTTGACATGACACGAATATCATGTGCGATTTTATTAAGTGACACGGCAACTTGACGTAAAGCACCATGTGTTTCTACAAAAGCATCATGGCTTGCTAGCGCTTCAAACTTGTTGGGCGCTGTGACAAACGGATGCCCGGTAAACTCTGCAATATAGGCGGCAACACGCTCTGCATAGCCGTCAGGGGTATTGATTCCTGTTCCAACCGCCGTACCTCCCAATGCCAACTCGGCGAGATGCGGTAAGCTGTTTTCAATGGCTTTGATCCCATATTCAATTTGTGCTACATAACCAGAGAACTCCTGCCCCAAGCTCAATGGGGTAGCGTCCATCATATGCGTTCGCCCAATTTTAATCACATCTGTAAATGCATTCGACTTTTCAGCAAGCGTTTTTTTGAGCTGATGCAATGCTGGGAGTGTATTTTCAACGATTCGCTTATACGCTGCAATGTGCATTCCAGTCGGGAAGGTGTCGTTGGAGGATTGCGACTTGTTTACATCATCATTGGGGTGCAATGTTTTCTCACCTTCCCCCAAAATTTTACCCGCCAACACATGACCACGATTAGCAACGACTTCATTGACATTCATATTAGACTGCGTTCCTGAACCCGTTTGCCAAATCACGAGTGGAAACTGATCGTCAAGCTTGCCTTCTGTAATTTCATCGCAGACTTGGGCAATGAGGTCTCGTTTGCGTTCTTCCAATTCACCGAGCTCAGCATTGGTATAGGCAGCTGCCTTTTTAAGAATGGCAAACCCATAAATTAATTCAATCGGCATCGACCCTGGATCACCAATTTTAAAGTTGTTTCTTGAACGTTCGGTTTGGGCACCCCAATACTTATCTGCGGGTACGTTTACAACTCCTAAGGTGTCTTTTTCGGCTCGGAATGACATGGAAATGAATCTTTATGCAAAGGTAAGAAAAATCAAATGCGGATTTTATCAACCTTTCTTGTGTGCATCAAACTTTCTAAATAAATTTGCAACATCAATAGACATCTATGTTTACGTTTGAACAATATATTGGATTTATTCTTTTTCTAACAATACTCACCACGGGATTTTGGCTTATGATTTTCCTCATTGGCTTTGTGATTCCTTACTGGTTGAGTGGTAACCTGATCGAGTGGTTTAAAGAAAGAAAAAAAGCGAAACAATCAGAGTAGCTTTATAATTCAAATTCTCCAAAGTCTCCCTGCTCGTTAGATCCTCTGCGGCCACGCTCTCTGTTTTTGTCTTGTCTGAATCGGTATGTAAAGGTTAGGGTGTATGTGGGTTCACGCCTTTGATAAATTCCATCTGTAACTGCGACTGGTGTAGTCGTTTGGTAGTCATATTTGGCTGTATTAAACAAATCGCTAAATCGTAAGTTTAGCGTTGCATCATCATTGAAGACATCTTTGCTCAAAGCGAGATCGGTGTATAAAAACCCTTTGCTAATGCCAAATGAGGATTCGCTTGGACCTCGGTAGCGCACTGAGAACTGAGATTGAATATCGAATGGCAAGAGATAAGAGTTTCTTAGATTTCCTGACCAGCTTGTGTTGTCTGTATCATAGGATGTGCCTTGATAATTTCCTTCCTCTATGCGTCTAAAGAAATTTACACTTGCATTGGTACGCATTCCTTTAACCAAACGTAAAGAAGTGTTAAACTCAACTCCAAATTGTTCCACTGTACCCAGATTAATTGGCAAGCGACGGATGACAGGAGTTTCGATATCATTGACAAAAACGGTTTCATCGGTTACTATAGCAACCCGGCTTATGGCATCCGTTGACTTGCGATAGTAGACAGAAGTATTTAACGTAACTTTTTTAAACTGCTTCAAATAGCCAATATCAATACCGTTGGAGTAACTCGGATCAAGTTCTGGGTTTCCTTGAAAATAACTGGTTTTGCTCGATCTTGATTGAAAAGGGTTAAGCATCCGCGCTCTTGGTCGTGAGATTCTTCGATTGTATCCCAAGGTGATGCTTGCGGTAGGACTGATCTCGTAACCTAAGTTGAGCGTAGGGAAGTATCCGTTATAGCTATCGTTGTTGACAGGCGTGTTGGATTCGAGTTGTTCAACAAATACCCTTGTATTTTCGAAGCGCAATCCAGCTAGAAATGAGAAAGCGTTGAATTTTTTTCCGTACTGGGTATATAAAGCATGAACTTCTTGTTCAAAATCGAGAACATTCGAAAGGTTTTCATCGGTCGTTGCGATGTCATTTTCATCTATAATCTCAACCTCGAAATCGATTATTCTTTTGTTGTCTGTTCCTCGATATCCCGCCTCAAATTGTGTGTTTTTGTCGATGGGATACACATAATCGATTTGTGCCAGGTTTCTCTCTTGACTTTCTACCGTAGTGTTGATTTCACTATCGTCTGAAGGTTCCCCATTTTGATAAAATGAATTGATGTCAGAAGTTTCCGATTCGTCATTTTTTTCTGTTTGTAAGGTTGCAGTCAACTTGTGTCCTTGTTTGTTGAATTTATGTTCAAAATCTACACTAAACTGATTGCTATCCTCTCGGTCAATTTCATTTTCATAGCGATTTGTTATCAAAATCTCATCCGTTTGATATTGAGACTGCTCATTTACTGTCCTGTCATCTCCATCTCTTTCGTTTATGCGGTAGCTAAGGGTTAATGAAGTCTTTTCAGTCATTTCATAATCCAATCCCATATTGATATTAAATCCTTGTCTTCTGCGATCGAAAAAACGTTCCTCAACATAACGATCTACAGATTCAAGAGGGTTTGTATATACATTGTCTTGCAAAGCCCGTCCTTTATTGGTGCGGTCACTATATCCCGAATTGGTAAAAAAGTTAAGCTTCCCTTTTCGATAATTTAAGTTGGCTGATCCGTTATAGGTGTCGTTTTTTCCTGCGGAAAGGTTGAATACCCCATTTAGACCCTTTAAGAATCGTTTGGCCAAAATGATATTGATAATCCCTGTGGTACCTTCTGCTTGGTAACGAGCAGAAGGTGAGGTAATTACTTCAACTTTCTCGATTGATTCTGCAGGTAGTCTTGTCAATGCGTCAATACCACCGAGTCCGAATAGCCCTGACGGTTTACCGTCAACTAGAACTCGTACGTTATTGTTTCCTCGAAGTTCGATATTCCCATCAATATCAACGGAAACAGAAGGTACATTTTCCAGCACATCAGATACTGTCCCCCCTCGAACGAGGTTGTTTTTGGCAACATTGTAAACACGCTTATCTAAACGAATTTCGACCTCTGCACTTTGTCCTACCACATCGACACCTTCCAGTGACTCAACCGATGAAACGAGCTGAACAGTTCCGATATTGGTGCTCTTCATATATTGCTTTACATCTGTTGTTATGCTTTCAAATCCGATATACTCAAAGTTCAACGAATAGTCATTTGGAGATATATTGAGTTTGAAAATTCCATTTTCGTCAGCGATTCCTCCGTCTGCTAAATCCCCATTGCGATTATAAATCGACACAGTGGCATAGGGTAGGGGTTCACTGTTCTCGGCATCGGTTATGGTTCCGCTCAAAACAATTTGACGGGCTTGGCCAAAGCTTGTGAGGGTAAATAGAAAAAGAATAAAAAGTAAAGCTGTGTTTCTTATCATTATATTTTGATATTTAAGTCTAGTAATTGTTTGTGAAGTTTGCGGTCGTTTGAAAATTGAATTCCTTTAAATCCCAAATCAACAGCCGCCTGAACATTGTCAGCACGGTCGTCGATAAAAACACAAGTCGTTGCATCTAAACCATATCGCTCTAACAATAATTTATAGATTGCAGGGTCTGGTTTCACAAGTTTCTCATCGCCTGAAACAACAATACCCTTAAACCATGACAAAAATGAAAATTTTTGCAGGGCAACAGGGAAAGTTTCTCCACTCCAGTTGGTCAATGCGTAAATTGTATAGTCAGGGGATTGATGTAATTTTTTTAAAATTTCGACTGTTCCAGTATGCTCATAGCCAAGCATCTGTTCCCATTCACCGTAATACATTCGAATAAGACGCTCATGTTCTGGAAAGAGTGCAATTCGTTCTCGAGTTGCTTGCTCCAAGCTATGACCAGCATCTTGTTGTTCATTCCATGCAGAGGTGCAAATATTCTCAAAAAACCAATTCATTTTTTCACGATCACCGCGAAATTCTTTGAGAAAAACATATTCAGGGTTCCAGTCAATTAGAACGCCACCGAGGTCAAAAACAATTGTATTCATCATTATAGTTCATTAGATTTAGATTCTTGATTAATCATTAAATAAGATTTGAGAAAAGGGTCTAGCCCTCCATCTAGGACTGAACTGACATCACTTGATTCGTGTCCACTTCTTACATCTTTTATCATTTTGTAGGGTTGCATCACATAATTTCGAATTTGCGATCCCCATTCGATTTTCATTTTATTGGCTTCAATTGCATCTCTTGTTTTTCTTTTGTTTTGAAGCTCAATCTCATAAAGTTGGGAGCGCAACATTTGCAAGGCTCTTTCTCTGTTTTCGTGTTGGGACCTTGTCTCCGAACAACTGATTTGAATCCCAGTTGGTTTATGGGTAAGCTGAACTTTGGTTTCAACCTTGTTTACGTGTTGTCCTCCAGCTCCACTTGAGCGGGCAGTTGTGATTTGAATATCAGCAGGGTTGATGTCAATTTGTATTGTATCATCTACGAGTGGATAAACATAAACAGATGCAAAGCTGGTGTGTCGTTTTGCATTGCTGTCAAATGGCGAAATCCTTACCAATCGGTGGACACCATTTTCTCCCTTAAGCCAACCAAAAGCATAATCTCCTTTGCATTCAAGTGTAACGGTTTTGATGCCAGCTACGTCACCTTCTTGCATATTGAGTTCCCGAACTTTAAACCCTTTCTTTTCTGCCCACATCATATACATTCTCATTAGCATTGAAGCCCAATCACAGCTTTCTGTTCCACCTGCTCCCGCAGTGATTTGCAGTACAGCAGAGAACGAATCCCCTTCTTCTGAAAGCATATTTTTAAACTCGAGTTCCTCAATAAAGCTTGTCGCCTCAGCGAATAGGGAGTTAAGCTCTTCGGCTACATCATCACCACTTTTTGAGAATTCGATTAGCACAGAGAGATCATCGATTTTAGAGGTTAACTGATTGATGTCTGACAGCCATTGTTTTTTGGGTTGAAGAGCTCGGATATAAGTTTCAGCAGCTGAAGTGTCATCCCAAAAATCAGGAGCTAAGGTTTTTTCCTCTTTGTTTTGAACGTCGATAGTTAGCGAGTCCACGTCAAAGAGACCTCCTTAACGCAGCCAGGCGATCTTTAATTTTTTGATAAAGTTCAGAAGTGAACATTGCAATTTTTTCACGAAGATAAATAAACTCAATACAAAACGAACATCTATTCCACATCTGTTTGTTTAAATTTTGTTTTACCTTCTTTAAACAATCATTTTTATCAAATCTGTTTTTTCCTAAAACCATTAAATTTCTGTAAATTTGGGGCGAATCAATAAGCAAATGGCTTGTTATTTATGACTAAAAAAACAATTGAGGCACACGAAAGTATTCTGGACCTTGTTGGTGATACCCCACTTATCAAGCTAAATGAAACTGTAAAAGGGTTTCAGGGTAGCTATTACGCGAAAGCTGAGTTTACCAATCCAGGCCACTCCAATAAGGATCGCATCGCACTGTACATCATTGAAGAAGCAGAGCGAAAGGGCATTCTCAAGCCCGGAAATACCATTATTGAGACGACCTCAGGAAATACTGGTTATAGTATTGCCATGGCCAGCATCATCAAAGGATATCAATGTGTTTTGGCGGTTTCCTCTAAATCGTCTCCCGATAAAATTGATATGCTTCGTGCCATGGGAGCTACCGTCTATGTATGCCCTGGTCATGTGAAAGCTGATGATCCACGCTCCTATTACCAAGTCGCTAAGCGATTGCACAACGAGATTAAAGGTTCTGTTTATATCAATCAGTATTTTAATGAACTCAACACCGAAGCACATTTTCGCACAACTGGCCCCGAAATATGGAAACAAACCTCAGGTCAGGTAACTCATTTGGTGGCAGCAAGTGGGACAGGAGGCACGATTTCAGGTATTGGACGATATTTAAAGTCCAAAAATGAGAAGGTCAAAATCATTGGAGTTGATGCTTATGGATCGGTTCTGAAGAAGTTTCATGAAACGTCTGAGTTTGATGAAAACGAAATCTATCCTTACCGAATTGAAGGGCTGGGTAAAAATCTGATTCCTTCAACGACTCATTTCGAATATATTGATCATTTTGAAAAGGTGACAGATGAGGAAAGTGCTCATTCTGCTAGAGAAATTACCAAGAAAGAAGGTCTTTTTGTTGGATATACTTCTGGTGCGGCACTTCAGGCCATTCGACAGTTAAATCAACAAAATCAATTTTTTGATAAAGACAGTGTAGTGGTCGTAATCTTTTGCGATCATGGATCTCGTTATATGAGTAAGATTTACAGTGATCAATGGATGAAAGAACAAGGGTTTTTCGATGCAAACCACTTGCAAGATGAAAAGGCAATTGAATATATTAAATAGTTCAATCACACTGAACAAAAACTAAAAACAATGAGCAACGATATTTTTGACAGAATGCGTACAAACAGAGGCCCCCTAGGGAAGTGGGCTTCACTCGCAGAGGGTTATTTTGCATTTCCAAAGCTAGAAGGGCCTATCGGAAATCGCATGTATTTTCAAGGTAAGGAAGTCATTACTTGGAGTGTTAATGACTATCTCGGATTGGCCAACCATCCTGAGGTCAGGAAAGTTGATGCTGATGCAGCAGAAGATTATGGTTCTGCATACCCCATGGGTGCGCGACTGATGTCAGGGCACACCAGTGCTCACGAGCAATTGCAAGAAGAACTAGCGGCTTTTGTCAATAAAGAAGCTGCATATCTTTTGAACTTTGGGTATCAGGGTATACTTTCAACAATCGATTCCCTTGTATCCAAAAATGATGTCATTGTTTATGATGTCGATGCGCATGCTTGTATAGTAGATGGAGTGAGACTTCATTTGGGAAAGCGATTTACTTTTCAGCACAACAACATTGAAAGCTTGGAGAAAAACTTGATTCGTGCGACCAAAGTCGTTGCGGAAACGGGTGGTGGTATTCTTGTCATTTCTGAGGGGGTTTTTGGCATGCGTGGTGAGCAAGGTCGTTTGCGTGAAATCGTTGCCCTAAAAGAAAAATTCAACTTCCGCTTGCTTGTCGATGATGCACATGGGTTTGGTACGCTTGGAGCTACTGGTGCTGGCGCAGGAGAGGAACAAGGTATCCAAGATGATATCGATGTTTATTTTGCCACATTTGCCAAGTCAATGGCAAGTACTGGAGCATTTATCGCAGCAGATAAAGACATTATTGACTACCTCAAATACAATATGCGTTCACAGATGTTTGCAAAATCACTGCAAATGGTGCTTGTCAAAGGGGCGTTAAAGCGATTGGATATGCTGCGTTCCATGCCCGAACTCAAAGCGAATCTTTGGAAAAACGTAAACGCACTACAAACGGGTCTTCGTGAGCGTGGTTTTGATTTGGGATCGACGCAAAGTTGCGTCACCCCAGTCTATCTCAAAGGAAGTGTACCTGAAGCCATGGTTTTGGTCAAAGATTTGAGAGAAAACTTTGGAATTTTCTGCTCAATCGTTGTTTACCCAGTAATTCCCAAAGGATTGATTTTATTGCGATTGATCCCGACTGCTTCGCATACGATGGAAGATATCGATGAAACGCTCGAGGCATTTTCAACCATTCGCGAACGACTCAACGACGGTTTGTATAAGCGATTGTCTTCAAAATTCATTGAGGAAGTAGGTGTATAAGCACTAGTCCACATCAATTAATACAACGGTTTCTCATTTGCTATTAATATACCCACGAGGCATGGCTACAGTATTAAAATAGATGACCACACCGCCTTGGCTATCGAGCCCGATGACACCTCCGTCACCACCCTGACTTTTCAGTTTCTTCATCAAGGTGTTATAGCCCGCTTCGTCTAGGGTTTCATTGCCGTATTTGACCTGTGCAGCAATATCATAGGTGGCCACATTTCGTATAAAATACTCCCCGTGACCAGTTGCAGACAAGCCCCCAATTCCGTTTTCTGCATAGGTTCCTGCTCCGATCACTGGAACATCACCCACACGCCCAAAACGCTTATTGTTCATTCTGCCAGTGGAAGTTCCAGCAGCTATATTCCCATTGCGATCAATCGCTACAGCGCCAACAGTACCAAACTTTGTCTTGTCTTCACTCAATCCCTCAAGATGTTCTTGGTATCGATATTCATTGAAGAAATAACTTTGCGGTACGGTATCCATGCCATGGGTCACTGCAAATTCCTCGGCTCCTTTCCCAATCAGAAATACATGGGGAGAATGCTCCATGACAGCAATCGCAGCGTCGATCGGATTTTTGATGTTTGTAAGTCCTGCCACTGCGCCTGCTTGCACGTTCTATCCGTTCATGATCGAGGCGTCCAGTTCGTTGGTTCCAGATGAGGTAAACACAGACCCTTTTCCTGCGTTAAAGTAGGGGGGAGTCTTCTAAAATATTGATTGCAATTCGCACCGCTTCAACGCTGGTGCCTCCATTTGCCAAATGCTGTTGGCTTTTTTGGAGTGATTTTTCGATT
>NHEI02000030.1 GCA_002171575.2 Flavobacteriaceae bacterium TMED81 | reverse complement strand
TCACTTTCAAACCCATTTGGGTTTACTATCGTTGGTGGGATACGTTGAGACCCCGTATGGTGATAGGTCGCATCCATGCGCCATTTGGTGCTGATATATCCTATATTCATAAAATAGCGTTTTTTTGGCTGTAAGGGCTTTTGCATACGCCCCGATGAGTAGTCAACTTGGACATCGTAGTATTTATAGGCAAAACGAGCATCTAAAATTCGAAATAAACGTGTGTCAAGACCCAGTTGAAAACTATTTGCATAGCTTTTACCTGATAAATTATAAAACGAGATTTGTCCCAGCGTTTCCCAATCCACAACAACTTGATTGACAAACTCTGTTCGATACAGATCTGCATTTATGTTTAAGGGAATGGAACCGATTTGAAATCCCTTCAAAAAACTAACTCCATAGTTCCATGCATGTTCTGGGGCTAACCCAAAATCATAACTTTGAAGATTTGGCGTTTGTATTGTTCTTCCAGAGCCAAACAATTTTTGATTTTCAGCAAAAGCCGCAGCAACTCGACGTCCACTTCCAGCAGAAAACCGCAAACTGGATGTATCTGAAAATGCATAGCGGAGATGCGCACGAGGGGTTAGGAAACTGCCAATATTGTTATGGTGGTCAAAACGAAGTCCCAATACCATATTGAGCCGCTCCAAGCTATCATAACTATATTCGAAAAATGCGCCAACTGAACGGTCAATTCGGTTTGCGGTTTGGGTTACAATCAGCTCGTCATAGGCATCATAAGCAAACTGTATGCCTGTTTTAAACTTATGAAGGGTGTTTCCAAGAATAGAATTAAAGAGTAGATTGGCAAATCCGCTTTTGTGGCGAATATCATAGGTGCGCAATCCAAAATACGACTCTTGACTGTGATCACTATACGCCAGTTGTGTCCCAAAACTTTGATAAGGTAAATCAGGAAAAACATAGCCGATTTTTAAGGACGATTCATATCGATTTGTCACGATTTCACTTCCCCAAACTGATGTTGTGTTTTTATGAGATTTTGGGACGAAGTCAGCTTGACCAAAGATTTTGTCGTCTTGTAGGAATCGAATATTCAAAAACGACACCCATCCCTTTTCAGAATCCAGATATTGAAATCGGCTGAGGACATTGACTTGTTCTGACAAGGGCATGTCTAAAAATCCATCTTTGTTTTTGTCAATTTTTTCTGAACGCTCATTGTAATGCACAAACACATTTGCTGACAGTTTAGAAGATAAAGTCGTTTTGGTGTGAAAATTTAACTCGTTGCGTCCTTCTAAAGAACGAAACAGATTGAGAAACATTCTTTCACTTGTCAACGGTTTTTTTAACTCTGCATTGATTTGACCTGTCATACTTTCATAACCGTTGATTACGCTTCCAGCTCCCTTGGTGATTTGGAGATTCTCAATCCATGTGCCCGGTGTAAAACTCAAACCATAAACTTGAGATGCTCCTCTAATTATGGGGATATTTTCCTCGGTAAATAATAAATATGGACTAGGCAACCCCATCATTTGGACTTGCTTTACACCCGTAAGTGCATTGTCAAAATTGACATCAATCGCAGGATTGGTTTCAAAACTTTCAGAAAGGTTACAACAAGCCGCTTTGAGAAGCTCCTCGCTACTGACGTTCAATATGTTTTGTGTGGAAAGAAATGACAACTGACTTGATTTTTTTCGTTGTGAAACAACAACCTCGTCGAGATCTTCGCTCTCATTACTTTGCAAGACATGAGTGATTCGTTGAGCTCCACGAACAGTCAAGGTGTCAGATATAAATCCAACATAGGAAATGATCAATTTGGCAGCCTCAGGTTCACTTTGCAGGGAAAACTTGCCATCGATATTTGTTACCGTTCCTATATCAGTCGAAAGCCAATATACATTTGCGCCGGGGAGTGGATTGTCGGGATTGTCGCCGTAAACTATGCCAGAAACAAAGTCTTGTGCGTTGACAAAGCCAAAACTGAAAAGTATAATATAAACATATTTGTACACAATCATAATAAGTAGGAACTGCAAGATAATACAATAACGAAGAAATTGTGAAAAAATGATAACTTAGTTGTCTATTGATGAGTAAGAAGACAAAAATAATCACCAAACGCCCGTAAAGATTTGAAAAATAGTTTGAAAAGGGGTTACTTTCCGACCAGCATTCGTCATCAAAACGGAAACGAAATCCTGAATTTTTATAGAGTAGAAACAAACTGTATTGTTTTTTTATAACTTTATTACTATAAAATGTTGTATGATGAACAAGATTGCTGTTCTCGGACTTGGGAAAGTGGGGACTTTAGTTGGCGTACTTCTGAGTGAAAAATTTAAAGTAACAGGGTTTGATATCCGTGCTCCCCACTATGAAATGAAATTGCCCTTTACTGTTAAACAGTTAAATATTGGAAAGGTGGATCACATCAAAATTGCAATGGAAGGCATGGACGCTGTAATTTCTGCACTGCCCTATTATTTGAACACACATATTGCCGAAATTGCACATCGAAAAGGAATTCACTACTTCGACCTTACTGAAGATGTGAACACCATGCGCCACATCGAAACGCTTTCTGAGCATTCTGTTTCGGTTCTTGCTCCACAATGTGGCTTGGCTCCTGGCTTTATTGGAATTCTCGGAGGGGACTTGGCAAGTCAATTTGACCAACTTCGGGATATCGAATTGCGGGTGGGAGCATTGCCAAGATACCCAAACGGTCAGCTTGCCTACTCCTTTACATGGTCGCCAACAGGCGTAATCAACGAGTATCTCAATGATGCGGAAGCGATTCACAATGGCGAAAGGAAAAATGTACCAGCTCTTGAGGGATTTGAATACTTGAATATTGAAGGACAAGAATATGAAGCATTTACAACTTCTGGCGGCCTTGGCACAATGTGTTCCACATTTGAAGGAAAAGTAGATACACTCAATTACAAAACGATTCGTTACCCTGGGCATGGAAAGCTTATGCAGTTTTTGATGTATGAGTTGGTAATGAAAGAAGATTTACAACAACTCGAAAAAATCTTGACAACTGCAAAGCCACCGGTAGACGAAGATTTGGTTCATGTCTATGCGGTTGTAGAAGGTAGTATGGATGGGAAAATGCAGAGAAAAGAGTTTTTTCAAACCTATTTCCCCATCGAAATTCACGGAAAGGTTTGGCGAGCCATATCCTGGACAACCGCCGCATCACTGGCGGCAGTGGTTGAAATGGTTGCTTCACAAACTCTCCCACAAAAGGGGTTTATCAAACAAGAAATGATATCATTGTCTGATTTTTATACGACCACAAATGGATCTTTATTGCAACCTAAATAGTCAATCATGAATTTTTCAGACAACAAGCCCCTCAATCGCATTTTAAATGGATTGTTTGTTCCTTATGCACAACGCGTGCCCGATGTTAAAACTGTGAGTTCAGGTATGAAAAACCTGGGTTTAATATCAGAACAAGAAGATATTGTCAATGACCATATTGCCTTTCGGACATTGGGTGTTCCCAATCTTGGCATTTCCTCATTTGAACGGATCTTCCTTCATCACGGATACACCAAACAAGACCACTATTTTTTTCCAAAAAAGAAATTGGAGGCCTATTGGTATAAACCGCCACATGACAGCTATCCACGTGTTTTTATCAGTGAATTAAAAGTGGAAAACCTCTCCAAACAAGCGCAACAAATTATTCATCACTACACCAAAGGGATTCACGATGACCCTATTCATCAAATTGATCTTGACAATGTTGATGATGTGGTTACTTATCTTCATAAAGCACTTTGGGAATTACCACGATTAGCCGATTATAACGCCCTTTTAACAGAGTCTGAATATGGTTCATGGGTATTGTACAATCGATATTATTTGAATCATTACACCATTAGTGTGCACGAACTGCCAGCACCCTATCATGAGTTGGCATCTTTCAATAAATTTTTAAAATCAATTGGCATAAAACTCAATGATGCAGGCGGTGAAATCAAAATTAGTCGAGATCACTTATTGCGCCAAAGTAGTACGGTCGCAGAAAGTATACAAGCAACTTTTGCAGATGGAGAGACAGCAGAGATTGCAGGGAGCTATATCGAATTTGCCGAACGTTTACCTCTTCCACAATATACAAAACTACCCAAAGAGAAACTGACAAACTCCCACCGTAGAGAGGGCTTTGAAACGGAGAATGCTGATAAAATTTTTGAAAGTACGTTTCGTGAGCAAATTAATAAGCATTCATAACTCTAGCGAATTGCCGTTTGGTAAATGTCGATGTACAGGGGGATAATTTTTTGAATGTCAAACGTCTTGGCTCTGGTAAAAGCCGCCTCCTTAAACTGTTGAAGTTTTGCCTCATTGGTCAGCAGCTCTACCGCATGTGATGCCATTGTGTCAACATCTCCATGGGCAGATAAATAACCAGATACTTGATGCTCTACAACTTCAGGGATACCCCCTTCATTGGTTGCAACAACTGGCGTTCTAGCTGCCATCGCTTCCAAAGCAGCAAGCCCAAAACTCTCTCTTTGCGAAGGCAAGAGAAATAAATCGGAAGAGCACAAAATTCGATACACATCATTGGACTTTCCAACAAAATCGACAACATCAGTTAATCCAAGTTCTTTGGTGTATTCTTCAGCCGATGACCGTTCGGGTCCATCACCCACCATAATCAGACGAGATTGGACTTCTTTATTGAGTTTTGCAAAGACAGAAAGCACATCTTGAACTCGTTTGACAGGTCGAAAATTGCTGACATGTGTGACCAAACGCTCATTTTGTTTTGCCAGTTGATCTCTAGAACAAGTCGTTCGTAACGTCTCATATTTATCAATATCAATAAAATTAGGAACAACCTGAATGTCTTTTTTGATCTTAAAAATATCTAAGGTATCGGAGCGCAAACTCTTTGACACACTGGTTACTATGTCAGAATGATTGATACTGAATGTCACTGCAGGCTTATAAAATGGATGACTACCAACAAGTGTGATATCAGACCCGTGAAGGGTAGTTACAATTGGAATTTCAATTTGATACTCCGCCAACATCTGTTTTGCCATATAGGCAGCATAGGCGTGCGGAATGGCGTAATGGACATGTAACAGATCGATTTTATGAAGCTTAACCATATCAACCAAGGCGCTCGACAATGCCAGCTCGTAGGGCTGATAGTGAAATAATGGATAATCTGGCACATGAACTTCATGAAAATGAATATTATCTAAGCTCGTATCCAAGCGAACCGGTTTTTTATAAGTCAGAAAATGAATGTGATGCCCCCTTTTGGATAGCTCTACACCAAGCTCAGTCGCAACCACCCCGCTTCCGCCAAAGGTTGGGTAACATACAATTCCTATTCGCATAGCTATTGAATGATTGATTTGTAAATTACACGTTGAATTTCAGATCGGAGGTTTGTGTCAACCATTTTTGTGTTTTCCATTGTGGGATAAGTACGGTTCGATAAAAATACGTAAACCAAGTCAGACACTGGGTCTGCCCAAGCAAAAGTTCCTGTAAAGCCCGAATGACCAAAACTCTGATCGGATGCACACAAGCAAGTTGGTCCAGGGTCTTCAAACTGCTGTTTGTCAAAGCCAATACCGCGACGGTTGTTTTCGCTTTCGTAATGTCGGGTGTTAAAGTGACTAACCGTAGAGGATGAGAAAAATTTACGTCCCCCATATAAACCACCTTGCATAAACATCTGCATCATTTTGGCAACATCATTGGCGTTGCTAAACAAACCTGCATGACCGCCAACACCATTTTGCATGGCTGCACCCATATCGTGTACAAAACCTTGGACTTCCGTGTAACGGTAATAATCATCCATTTCAGAAGGAGCTACTTGATTGACATCAACGTCTTGTAAAGGTAAATAGCCCAAATGAGAAGCACCGAGAGGCGCATAGAATCTTTCTTCGACGAGCTGGTCCATTCTCTGCTCATAACGACCTTCAATGTATTCTTTAAACATATAGAAGGGCAAATCGCTATACTTA
Source organism: Flavobacteriaceae bacterium TMED81 (assembly GCA_002171575.2). Taxonomy (GTDB): domain Bacteria; phylum Bacteroidota; class Bacteroidia; order Flavobacteriales; family Flavobacteriaceae; genus UBA724. The sequence continues at coordinate 20,641 of NHEI02000030.1, read as the reverse complement.
TAACACAAAGAGTCCAGCAATGGGCTGTCAAGAATCTCGTCCTTAATTTCATCGAGATATGTTGTGCGAAGAAATAAATCCTCAGAAACTTGAACCGCGTGTTTTCGTTTTTGCTTGTTGCGATAGAGTTTTTTTAGTGGGCGATTTGTTTTTTCGCTCAAGGTATTTTTATAAAAAGGCAACCATGGCTGAATCCCTGCATGATGAGAAAACAGAGCTTGAAAATTCATATCCGCTTTATTTGATTTTTCATAGCCCTCGAGCAAGTCGGAAATTGGCGTAAGCAGAAACAGAGAATCTCTTTCGTGTTCCCGCATCGCCAAAGGAACGGATGCCAGAATTTTTGTCAATGAAGCCAAATCATAGCGGTGAAACCATTGGATAGGCGTTTGTTTTGAATAACGCATATGACCAAACGACTTATGATAAATAACTTTACCCGACTTGGCGACAAGAATTTGCATTCCAGGCGCAATGGAATCGGAAATGGCCTGTGTTGCCATCAAATCAACTGTCTCCAAAACCTTGTCATCCATGCCCACTTGCTTAGGGTGACCATAAGACAAACGGTTTAGGGGTGCAATGTCAATTCCACTTCCTTGTGGGTAGCGACCGACAGGGACAGGAAGCTTAGCATTCGCACCTAGTGCTCCAAAAACCAACTGGGCGGCTTTCGATTGAAAAATTGGGTTATTTTGGTAAGCTAGCACAACGGATTTACATTTCTCAAGGGGAAGTTTTGAAACACTGTATGGGTTGGCAAAAGTCACTAAAATCACATTGAATTTCTGACAAAGCAAATCGAGTTTTGCGATTACCTCTGCACTCAACTTATGCTTGACAAATGGGGAATGATCAGGTTGATGTAAGCCGACAACTACATGAGAATAGTTATTTTTAGTTGATAAAATTTCTGTGAGATTTTGTTGATCAACAGAGGTGTAATGCTGAAGGCGATCAAGGAAAGGCTCTCCTGTATCCTCCCCGATTGATACATAAGCAATTTGAGAATCCTCGAGCTTTTGGATGGGCAATACCTTATCTTCATTCCGAATCACAGTCAGTGACGCCTCTGCCAACTGGTGCCGTAGTGCAGTGAATTCTGAGGTCTGTAAATCAGCTTGCAAAGTGTCTGGACTTACTTTTTTTGATTCATGGAGATTCGCTTCATATTTTGCAGAAAGAATTTTTTTGACAGAGTGTGCCAATCTCTCTTCAGAAATGGTTCCCGACAGTAATGCGTTTCGAATATCCGCAAAAGCCAACGGTAAATCGTCTGGAATTAACAACAAGTCCGCTCCAGCTAAAAAAGATCCAAGCGAAGCCGATTCGTTTCCGCTAAAGTCAGAAACACCTTTCATATTCAAGGCATCGGTAACAACTAGGCCCTTGAATGCAAACTTCTTTTTGAGAAGATCTGTCACAATAGAAGAGGAAAGAGACGATGGTCTACCTTTCACTTTTTCGAGTGCAGGCACCTCCAGATGACCGACCATAACTGAAAAAACTCCTTCTTCGATTAAGGTCTTAAATGGATAAAGCTCAACTTGATTTAAACGAGCGAGACTATGAGAAACTACGGGCAAGGTGTGATGAGAATCTGTTGAGGTATCTCCATGACCAGGAAAATGTTTAATGCTTGTCATCAATCCCCCATCTTGCATCCCACGCAAAAGCATTCCTGCTTTTTTTGTGACCAGTTCGGGATCTGATCCCAAAGAACGCAACCCAATCACAGGGTTTTTTGCATTGGTATTGATATCCACAGCAGGAGCAAAATTGAGATGCACGCCAAGTCGTCGTTGACGATTCGCCATGGCGTAACCCATCTGATAGAGTAAACTGTCGTTTTGTATGGCTCCCAATGTCATTTGATAAGGGAAGGGTGTAGCGTCTTGGAGTCGCATTGCCATCCCCCACTCCGCATCCATGGCGATGAGTAAAGGCACTTCACTTTGGTTTTGAAACAGATTGGCAAGTCGTGCTTGCTCTGCGATTGTTCCCTTTGAAAAAATAATCCCTCCGAGATGATACTTTTTGAGGTCATCAGAAATTTGTTGATAGTGGTTTTGATCTCCTTGTGAGAAAACCATAGGCATAAACAATTGTCCAATCTTTTGGTCAAGGGAAAGCGATTGATAGGTGCTATCAACCCAAATCTGCTTTGGCTGAGCAAATAGTAGGTTTGTCGCAAAGATCGTGAGCAGTATTTGCTTACAACAAATCATAAGATAAAGGTACTAAAGCTAAAAGAAACGAGAATGCCAGCTCTGGTCAGCAGTAGTTTCCCAGTGATTTACAAAATCTATTTTGGTCGTGACCAGATGGTTAAAAACTGTTGAGCTGGGAAGAATTTGCTTTGACTTGACCAATTTTTTAAACGACTTCAGATCGATAACCTCAATTACATCCTCTTTTATATAATGCACATTCATTTTGTCGAGCAAACTCACGGACAAGGATTGCTCAAGCGCTTGGATAAAATGAACCGACTTGTCGATCGAACACCCAGTTGCCTCCTGATCTGATTCGTTTAGGGCAAGCACAATAAACTGCTGATGCGGAATGCAATACCCAGCAGATAAGGACGCGCCATGTGCAGTCCAATCCGATAAAAATTGCTCGATATCCGATTCAAGTTGTGTGATTTCTGAAGCAGAGAATTTACGATTAGAAGGATATATCCAAATCCGTGAATGATCAGGAAGTTGAGAAAAGGGGACGACCATAGTTAAAGAGATTCGGTTTGAGCGAGCAACTGAGCGATGTCTAAAACCGCAACCTTAGACTCTTTTTCTTTGGTCGTAACGCCATCGTGAAGCATGGTGTTGCAAAACGGGCATCCAGCAGCAATAATTTCTGATTTGGTATCAAGGGCTTGTTCGGTGCGTTCGATATTGATTTCTTTATCTCCTTTTTCGGCATCTTTAAACATTTGGGCACCCCCAGCACCACAGCATAAGCCTTTCTCTTTACAGCTTTTCATTTCGACTAACTCTGCGTTGAGTTTTTTGATTAGGGCTCGAGGTGCTTCATACTCCTTATTGGCTCGTCCAAGATAACACGGGTCATGAAAGGTGATTTTTTTGCCCTTATATTCTGTTTTCGAATCGATTTTCAGTCGACCTTCCTCTATCAACTGATGCAAAAACTGGGTGTGATGTAGAACTTCGTATTGTCCACCCAATTGCGGATATTCATTTTTCAGCGTATTAAAACAATGAGGACAAGCTGTAACAATTTTTTTTACTTGATACCCATTAAGCACTTCAATATTTGTGGACGCTTGCATTTGAAACAAAAACTCATTTCCTGCACGCTTAGCTGGATCCCCAGTACAGCTCTCCTCAGGACCCAGAACGGCAAAGGAAACATTGGCCTTTTGCAACAACTCGACAAAAGCTTTTGTGATCTTTTTGGATCGATCATCAAAACTCCCTGCACAACCAACCCAAAATAAAACCTTAGGCGATACGCCATTTTGGGTCATTTCGGCCATGGTTTGCACAGAATTAGTCGTGTTGTCCATCATCAAAAACTTGAATGGTTACTTCTTTGTCCACTAGATCGGTAAACTTTCCATTATAACGTGTTGCTTTGACCAAGTGATTGTCAATCCAATGATAGTTACCCCCTCTTGGCTTCCCCATCAACAGACTGTGATACTTAAATCCATTGCTTTTTAACCACTCCTCGGTTACAGCTCGGTGATCTTCGGTTCTGGAGGTGAAAAAACAAATCACGTGCCCCTCTTCAAACCATCGATTTAGTGTTTCTAAAGCATCTGGATAGAGTTTGGCTGTTGCCATTCTTTCTGGTTCTTCGTTGGGAATATCGTCACATATGGTGCCGTCAATGTCAATGAGGTAGTTTTTGATCCCCCCAGGCAATACAGGACTTACGTGTTCTCCATCTTCCAATTTTTCGCTCAGTAGCTTATCTACATCTTTTTGTTCCATAAATATGTCTTATTCTTTACTCCATTTTAAACGATCTTGTTGATTAAAAGGCCAAGGTGCGCCGTTATTTTCAATGTTCGTCATCATTGCATTTAACTCTGTTGGAGCCGATGACTGCTCCAAAACCAAGTACTGTCTCATGTCCATAATGATAGATAATGGATCAATTGAGATCGGGCATGCCTCAACACAAGCATTGCATGTGGTACAAGCCCATAATTCTTCACGGGATATATAATTGTCGAGCAAGGTATTGTTGTCCATTTCTAGCCCCCGATTTAGCTGTTTGCCAACTTGCTCTAGACGGTCCCGTGTATCCATCATGATTTTTCTGGGCGATAACTTTTTCCCTGTTTGATTGGCGGGACACACATCGGTACACCGACCACACTCTGTGCAACTGTAAGCATTCATCAATTGGACCCGATTTAAGTCATTTACGTCGGATGCGCCAAAACGCAGTGGTTCACTTTCAGCTGGAGCAGGTGCATATGGATCAGCACTTGGGTCCATCATCAGCTTTACCTCGTTCGCTACTGCTTCGGAGTGCGAAAATCGACCCAATGGGTTAAGATTGGCATAAAAGGTATTGGGAAAGGCAAGTAGGATATGCAAATGCTTGGAGAAATACAGATAATTTAAAAATGCCAAAATCCCAAGGATATGAAGCCACCATGCTGTGCGTTCAATGGAAACAACTGCAGCATAGGACATGCCATCAAAAAATGGGGTAATCCAGCTACTGACAGGAAAGCTCCCTGCTTGCGTGTAGTAGGACTGCCCTTCGGGGTGTTGCTGCAACCAATAGTCCGATGCATTCATTGTTAAAAACAAAAACATCAACACAAGCTCTATATAAAGAATATAACCCGCATCTTTTTTGGGCCATCCTTTCATTTCAGGTTTCCAAAATCGACGGATATTCATGGCGTTTCTTCTCAACCAAAAAACGGAAACTGCCAAAATTACCAACAAGGCAAAAATTTCAAAAGTGGCAATCAATACATCGTAAGTGTCCCCTAGATAAGGAGATAAAACGCGGTGAGTTCCCAAAAAACCATCCAGGATAATTTCAAGTAATTCAATATTAATCACAACAAATCCGGCGTAAACAATGATATGCAAAAGTCCCGCTATCGGTCGTACTACCATCTTGGATTGACCTAAAGCCACTCGAGTCATATGCTTCCAGCGTTTTGACTTTTGATCTGAACGATCTGTTTTGCGACCGAGATTGATATTTCGAATAATTCGACGGATATTTCTCGTAAACACACCAATGGCTACAAAAAAAACAACTGCAAAAAGAATACTGCTTAGATACACTGGCGTTTATTCGTTTTGTGAATCGGAAGGTTTGTATTTGACTTGCTTTTTACCAAACAATGAAAAGTGGACATAACGTTTGGGATTCAGCCGCATATCTTCAAGAAGGAGTTGGATTTGCGCATTGGTTTGCTCAAGCGACAGATGAAGATCATCTTTGGTGAAGAGTTTACCCAATGAACCCTCCCCTTCTTCCATACGATCGAGAATTTGAGATAAGTTGCCCACTGCAGACCCTAAATCTTCAAAAGTATCATCAAGGTTGGCTTCTTTCAGTGAAGAAGATACAACAGACAAATCGGCCGATAAATCAGCAAGGTTATCGAAGGTTTGGTGCAATTGTCCGTTCTCAGAAAGCGAATTGTTTATGGTTTCGCCTATCGAACGAAAATTGGAAATCGAAACATTGAGATTTTCAATAGCAGATTTCAATTGGAACTGAGCATCAGGATCTAAAACCGTATTAAAGGCAATCAAAACAGAGTCAGCATGCGTGATCATACTCTCTATTTTTTCTTGTAGTGGAGTCAATTTATCGTTGACCAGCTCCGACAATCCAGGAGCAATTTCACTTTGTAAAGTGTCTCCTGATTGGGCAAGATCAGCACCATCAAATTTTGGGTCAACAGCCAATGACTTTCCGCCAAGAAGGCCTGCCTCATAAATTTTCGCGATACTATTTTTCGAAAATTCATATTCTTTTTCGACCCGAAAACGAACGGCAATGTCTTTATTCCCTGAGAGTAAAGAAATTTGATCGATCGTTCCAACCTGAAATCCTTGAATGGTCACAGGGGTTCCCAACATAAGACCCTCGGCATTATCATAGACTGCATAAAAGATATTGTCCCGCACAAAAACATCATTCGATTTTAAGTAATTAAAGCCAATGAAAAATAAGCCAAATCCAGATAAGGCGAAGATTGCGGTTTTGATTTCTTTAGACAAATTCACGCTGCGATCATTAAGCGATAAAAATACGTATATAATTTGGGGTACAAAATAAGGGGTTAATTTCTTTTCAACGCATTGTTAAGAGGAACAATCTCATCACCCTGAAACGCAACAACAAAACTACCACTGTATCCTTTTTCAATTGCGCGTTGTTGCAATTCTTTTGCTTTTTCATAGGAGGTGGAATTGCCTAAAAAGTATTTATATAAACTCCCCGACTTGATGCGTTTGATGGGAGACAATCCCTTAAAATTAAATGATTTTGGTTCTAACATCGTTTTACTGACAGAAATTTGAACACGAAACGCGTACTCTGATCCAAAACTGTTTTCTTCAGTCTTTGTACTTGACTCCTCAAAAACAACATCTTCTTGTAAATCGGATTGGAGAAGGTTCTTGTAAGACACGATTGCCTTTGCAATGGCTTCACTCATTTCATTCTGCCCCTTTTTAGAATTGAGGTATGCACCTTCAATTTTATTTGTCAAAAAGCCAAGCTCAACCAAAACACTAGGCATATAGGTATTTCTCAAAACCAAAAATCCTGCTTGCTTTACCGTTCGGTTTTTTCGTTTCAGATTTCTCACAAAACTCTGTTGAATGGTATTGGCAGCTTGAATGCTTTGGTCCAAATAGGTTTCTTGCATCAATACCAAGCTAATCACAGACTCAGGGTTGTTGGGGTCAAAGCCATCGTAATTCTTTTCGTAGTCTTCTTCTAGAAAAATAACGGAGTTTTCCTTTTGTGCAATTCTAAAATTTCGATCATTCTCGTGAAGACCCAAGACAAAAGTGCCAGCGCCATAAGCGTTAGAAGTGTGCGCATCACAATGAATAGAGACAAACAAATCTGCTTTTGCTGAATTGGCAATATCTGCACGTTTATTTAGTGGAATAAAAACATCACTTTTTCTCGTATAGATGATGTTGATGTCTGGATTTTTTTTGAGAATGGCACCGATTTTGAGTGTGACGGTTAGCGCAATATGTTTTTCATAATACTGATTTCCACGGTTTCCAGAATCTTTTCCGCCATGACCAGCATCCAGAACTACTGTAAATACATCCTTGTCTTGGAATTTTTGCGAATACAAAATCGTCAAAGAGAAGGTAAAGACGATAAAAACAAGAACAAGATGGCGAACAGTTCCCAAAAAAATAGTCGTATTTTTGAATTCTACAAAAAGGGGCTTTTGACAAAAGTAATACATATTCATTCATTTCAGCTCTTTTCGACTTTGATGGTCATTTTATTGCCATTTTTCTGGGGGATTGGGCAAGATCAAATTGCAGATACAATAGAAACAGATTCCCTCCCAATCAATGACACTATCCCCGTAAACAAATCGATGATCCTTGATCAAATCAAACGAAATGCTGTCGGAGCAATTACGATCCACCGAGCGAAAAAAACCATGACGCTTTACGATCAAGCTGAACTGTATTATCAGAATATCGAACTGAAAGCAGGTCAAATCGATTTGGATTACAACACCAATATTGTTTTTGCACGACCCATTGTTGATACGACAGGTCAATATGTTCAATTCCCTTCCTTTAAACAGGGCGGTGATGAGGTTTTCCCCGACTCCTTAAAATTCAATTTTGACAACAAAAAAGCCGTTATATGGAATTCTAGAAGTGAGCAGCAAGGCATGAATGTTTTGGCAGAGACAACAAAAAAAGAGAACGACTCTGTTTACTATATCAAAAATGCACGAATCACAACCTCTGAAGATGTAGAAAATCCCGATTATTTTGTGCGTATCCGAAAGGGGAAATTTGTACCACAAAAGAAAATTATTGCCAGTGGAAATCAGCTTTATATCGCTGATGTACCCACCCCTGTTTACTTACCCTTTGCATATTTTCCCATGACTCAGGACCGAGAAAGTGGAATTATTTTTCCAACAATAGGGGAAAACTTTAGACGTGGTTACTTCATGCAGAATGGCGGATACTATATCGCTGCGAGTGATTATTTTGATATTGCACTTTTGGGCGATTATTACACAAATGGCAGTTATGGTTTTCGTGTTGAGTCTAACTATAATGTGAAATATAAGTTTAGAGGAAGTCTAGCGGTTCGATTTGAAAATCTAATCAGCGGTGAAAGGGGGTTTCCAGACTATAGCAAAAGCAATATTTACAACTTCCGCTGGTCTCATAGCAAAGATTCCAAATCCAATCCAAACAGCCGATTTTCGGCATCTGTAAACTTGGGCAGTAGCACCTATTTTAGAGAGTCGTTAAATCAAATCAATACTGGGAATTTTTTGAACAACACCTTATCTTCATCTGTTTCTTACTCAAGGACTTTTCCGAAATATCCCTCGGTTAATCTCTCACTATCTGCCTCACACAGCCAAAACACAAGAACACAAACGATAAATATGACGCTCCCAACCTTTCAAGCAAATATGGAACGGATTTATCCTTTTGCGAAACGCAATGGAATAAAAAAGGGTTTTATACAAAATATCAACTTTCAATATAGTGTAAGAGGTGAGAATCGTTTGCAGATGATGGATGAGGACTTCATAACCTCTCGAATGTTTGACGGAGCGAAATCTGGGTTTAAACATCAAATCCCATTGAGCACCTCATTTAAAGTCGCCAAGAATTTTAACTTTTCAGTTGGTGGTAATTACGAAGATACATGGGTATTTGAAACCATTCAGAAAAACGATTACGATACTGCACTTGAAGCCGTTGCCAAACAAGATACAATTAGCGGTTTTGATCGGTTTAGTAAATACAATTATAGTGCGAGTATGAGCACAACTTTATATGGGATTTTTAATTTTAAAGAAGATGCAAAAGTTCAGTCCATTCGTCATGTTGTGAATGCAAATGTGAGCTATAGTGAATCTCCCAGTTTTGAAAAATACTACGACGAATATATCATAGATGCAGACGGCAATACAAGACACTATACCCGATTCGAGGGAAGCATGTATGGACAACCTGGAAGGAATAAATCTAAATCGATGAGCCTTGCATTGCGCAATACGGTCGAAGCCAAGGTCAAGGATAAGGACTCTTTAGCAACAGAGCCTAAAAAAATCAAAATTCTAAACAATCTCAACTTTTCTACAAGCTATAACTTTGAAGCAGACTCCCTTCGTTGGAGCCCAGTCCGGATGTCAACTGTAGTACCTTTACTTGACAACAAGATCAATATTAACTTAGGAGCCACTTTTGACCCCTATTCGATTGATGAAAGCGGAAGAAGAATCAATACCTTACATGTCAATAATGGTGGGGGACTCTTTCGAATGACCAGTGCAAATATGAACTGGGGGTACAATTTTTCAAACTCCTCCAAGTCAAATGATGATTCATCATCACAAACAAATTCATCAAACGATAATGATTTATTTGGCGGGAGTCAGGATTTTAGCGATCGACGTTTCACAGCAGACCAAAGTAGCACACAAGACCAAGAAGAAGAAGAGGAAGAAGAGGACAACGCTTTTTATCGTACAAAAATCCCTTGGAAACTCAATGTTCGACATAGCTTGACCTATTCAAATGCAAAGCAAAATCGAGACATTTTAAACAACTCTCTGATGGTCTCTGGGTCGGTAGGTCTAACGCCCAAATGGGACGTGGGTGTATCGACTGGCTATGATTTTAAAAACAAAGGGATAACCTATACCAATTTTCGAATTGAAAGAGACTTAGATAGTTGGGTTATGAACTTGGCTTGGACGCCTTTTGGAACCAGACAGTCATGGTTCTTTTTCATAGGTGTACGCAGTGGATTCCTAAATGATTTAAAATACGATAAACGACGAGAACCAGATAAAAGACTTTAATTGAAACATATGAAAACAATCATTCAAACCCCTAAAGCCCCCGCTCCGATAGGACCTTATAACCAGGCCATTTTGGTTAACAACACCCTTTACGCCAGTGGACAAATTGCACTTGACCCCAAAACTATGGAACTGGTCAATCTAGACGTTGAGACGGAAACCACCCAAGTTATGAGAAACCTATCCGAAGTACTCAAAGCAGCAGGGATGGACTTTACAAACGTGGTAAAAACGACCATCTTCCTATATGATATGAGGGATTTTACTGCTGTCAATGAGGTTTATGGAACCTATTTCGATCACAAAGTTGCTCCTGCGAGAGAAACGGTTCAAGTCGCAGCTCTACCCAAAAATGTTCGGGTTGAAATTTCAGTGATTGCGATCCGCTAGTCGGTGGACTGGTGATAGGAAACAAGCCCCTCAATTGGTTTTTTGAGAACCCTACCCAAGGTTAGTCCGCAAGAAATCAGCTTGGCTTCAAGCTCTTCCTTCAGAAAGTAAGATATTGATCCAATAAAATGAACTGATACTTCTTTGGCGTTATCGAACTGCGTAATTTGATTTTCAATAAATAAACCAAGTCCTTTATCAATTAGCCCTTGCATATAGGGCTCATTTTTATTGACAATCACAAATTTGGCAAAGGTTGCCAAATAGGTGTTTGGGTTTGACTTTTTATATAAATTGGTTTTAATCTCCTCTGCACCCAAATTAAATTCTTCAGCAAAAGAATCAGAAAGTGCTTTTGGGATTTTATTGAAATAATAGTCCCGAAGCAACTGCCTGCCAAAATAGTTACCACTTGCATCATCCATTAGTATATAACCAAGAGAGGTGATCTTTTGATGAACAATTTCACCGTCATAAAAACTACAATTGGAGCCAGTGCCTAAAATACAAACGATACTTGGCTCTCCTGGATCTGTAATTGAGTAAACAGCTGCATAAGTATCTTCCTTGACAGAGATTTTTGAATTTTGAAAAATACTCTTTAAAACACCTTCCATCAATTTACGGGGTGGCTCAGTACCGCAACCTGCCCCATAAAAGTATGTTGAATCGACTTCGTTTCGAATACGATACAACTCGTAGTTATTGATAACACGTTCTTCAACTATGGCCTCTGAAAGAACCTGTGGGTTTAAACCAAGAGTTTGGGTCTCAAATAAAATATTGCCAGAGTCATCAATAGCAATCCAATCGGTTTTTGTTGACCCACTGTCAACAATAAGTCTCATAGGTAATGATTATAATGAACGAACGTGAAGCGCTAGGTCGATGAGCTTGTTCGAATAACCGGCTTCATTGTCGTACCATGACACAATTTTGAAGAAGGTATCGTTGAGCTGAATCCCAGCATTGGCATCAACAATTGACGTTCTTGCATCGCCGATGAAGTCTTGGGAAACCACGAGTTCTTTCGTAAATCCTAAGATTCCGGCCATTGCACCGTTAGAAGCGTCTTCAAGGGCGGACATCAACTCATCATAACTTGTGCTTTTATCGAGTTTAACCGTTAAGTCAACAACAGAGACATCTGCGGTTGGCACACGAAATGCCATTCCGGTGATTTTGCCAATTAAAGAGGGAATTACTTTAGTAACGGCTTTTGCAGCTCCTGTCGATGCTGGGATAATATTGAGAAGAGACGAACGACCTCCTCTATAATCTTTTCGGGAAGGACCATCTACTGTCATTTGGGTGGCTGTAACGGCATGAACCGTTGTCATCAATGCCTCTGCAATTCCAAAGCTGTCATGCAATACCTTGGCAAGTGGTGCAAGACAATTAGTTGTACATGATGCGTTAGAAACAATCGTATCTGAAGCTTTTGCATCCGTATGGTTCACACCCATTACAAACATGGGCGCATCTGCAGATGGCGCAGAAATGACTACTTTTTTTGCACCACCATCGATGTGAAGTTGGGCTTTTTCTAAAGTGGTAAAAATACCTGTACATTCTGCAACGATTTCAGCGCCAACCTCATCCCATTTTAGGTTTTGTGGATCGCGTTCTGCGGTAATGCGGACTGTTTTACCGTCAATTACAAGGTGACCATCTTTAATCTCAATTGAGGCAGAACAGGTACCATGGACAGAATCGTATTTTAGAAGGTAAGCGAGATGGTCGACGTCGAGCAAGTCATTGATGGCTACGACCTCAACATTATCGTTTTGAAGTGATGCACGAAGAACCATTCTACCGATTCTTCCAAATCCGTTAATTCCTAGTTTGAGTGTTGACATAGTTGTTTTTTAAGTTGATTTAATTTTTAAAGTGTCATGATATCTGAAACTCTGATGAGTTCTCTCTTAATTTCTGACTTTCCTTTGATTGCTTTGTTTAGTGGAGTTAAGATCATTTCGCCATTTTGAATTCCAACCATATGACCGCTTACTCCGTCGATTAATGATTCTACTGCTTTGAGTCCCATTCGGCTAGCCAGTACACGATCGAAACAAGAAGGTGTACCACCCCGCTGAATATGTCCCAAAACAGAAACTCTGACTTCGTAATCGGGTAAATTTTCTTCGATGTGTTGTGCAAGTTCGAAGACATTTTTACCAATTTTATCTCCTTCAGCTACAACCACAATACTAGATGACTTTCCTGATATTTTACTTCTCCGCAAAGATTCCAAAAGTCGATCAAGACCAAGGTTCTCCTCAGGGATTAAAATTTCTTCAGCACCTGCTCCAATACCAACATTCAATGCGATATGACCAGCATCCCGACCCATGACTTCAACAAAAAACAGCCGATTGTGAGAAATCGCTGTATCTCGAATTTTATCAATGGCTTCAACAACTGTATTCAGTGCTGTGTCGTACCCAATTGTGTGTGAGGTGCCAAAAATATCATTGTCTATTGTTCCAGGGATTCCAATGACAGGAATTTTGTGTTCGCGTTCAAAGATCATCCCACCTGTAAAACTCCCATCTCCCCCGATGACAATCAAAGCATCGATATCAAGATTTTTAAGGTTTTCAGATGCTTTAGCTCTACCCTCTTTTTCGTGAAAATCAAGGCAGCGAGCAGATTTTAACTTTGTACCCCCTTTATTGATAATGTTGTTAACGCTACGAGCATCCAAAGGTCGAATATCCCCGTCAATAAGCCCTTGATAACCACGGTATACCCCTGAACATTTAATATTAAAATGAGAGCAACTCCGAACCACAGAGCGTATGGCGGCATTCATACCTGGAGCGTCACCCCCTGAAGTGAGAACAGCGATTTGTTTTGGTTTTACTGCCATAGTGGAACGGCGAAATTACAAACTATATTTCTGAAAACATGGGGAATGTTTGAAATTATGAATTTAAAAAAAATAGGTGGTAAAATGGGATTCAAATTAGCTTTATTGTATCAAATTGTATTCTTTTTTACAATCTTTTTAATCAAAGATTTAAAATCATCAAAGCCAACACGGTAAGACAGCCCGATTCCTTGTGTATATCCGAGTTCATCACCAAAGTATTGAAACTCATTTTCTCTATTAAATATACGTGCACGTAAAGCTCCATCTTTGCTTAACAAAAATTCGATGGTCACATCTCCTACAATTATGGTTTCTTCAACACCGCCAAAGGGAACACCGAGTTTTCCGTTAATTAGCAGTCGTTCGGAAACTTGGGTCACAAGAGTGAGACCTAGCCGATCTCGCGTTTGGGCAGTCGCTTCTGCATTTCGATCTCCTTGCAAATAGTCTAGCCCTAGCTTCAGTTTGTCCTGATCCCCAGAAAAAATCGATTCAAACACACCAGACGCTTTCTGAAATAGGTTGTTTGTTAACGTTTGTGTGGAAATGGCTGACAAGGACAAATCGCTAATAAACACCCCTTGCGACAGAAGGGATATGGCTTGAATTTGCCTGCGTTCCTCATCNTCCAGTTTATAGGCAANATCATTTCGNACATTNGCTGATGTATTGGGAAANTCGATNGAAAAACGCGGCGTTTCAGGCTGCATGATGCTACCAGACAANTAAATNTTNACATCNGTTGGGATTTTTCGATTTAATCCTGGNTTTTCNAGTAAGATGGCTGGATTTGCNCCTCCCGGNACTTCATATNTGGCTTGTAAGTTCAATTCTGCATCTAGTGGATTGCCATTCCACACGATCGTCCCCCCTGGTTCGAGAATAAATTCTTTCTCCAGTATGCCTAAATTTTTGAAACTATAGACTCCATTTAAGGCAATAAAATCTCCCCATACGCTAAAAATTCCATCTGTATTGATTTCCATGAGAATACTTCCTAATCCAGAGCCACTCAGTGTGCTTCGCGTATCACTATCAATCACAAGCTCAAGTTCAGCATCTGGCGTTATTGATAAATCAAAATTGAGAGCGAGTCCTTTGATTTCTGTTGAAGAGGAAAGTAATTCCCCCCTATTCTTCGCCCTGTTTTTTTCGACAAATCGTATATAAGAGACATCCTCTATGCTGGGTGTATTGTCAACAGGAATAATAATATTTGTTCCCTTAGCAGACTGACCCAAAACGTCAAAAGTCAAAGATTGGGCTGGTCCGTGAATATGAGCAGAGCCGTTTAGCACTGCTTTTCCGTAATAGTTATTATCAAAACCATTATCTGTATCTAAAACGAGTAGGCCTTCGCTAGACAGATTCATATCTAGCGTAAAAAAATCAAAATTTTGATGGGTAATAGAACCCCCAAAGTTTGCTAAAGTCAAGCTGTTTTCATCGATCAACCGAGTCGGGTCAAACGCAAAGGACGTTGGATTTACAGTCAGCTTTGTGTGGTCTGCAAGCCGGTATTCAACATTTAAATAGGGCACAGAAAGTCTAAATCCCTCCAAAAAAAGTTCACCTTCAAGCATGGGTTTGTTCCACTTCCCACCTATTGAAACTGAACCGCCGATCTCTCCACCAACATTGGTGAGTGCATTCCCAATAATACGGTCAAGAATAGTTGCGGGAAATTTCTTAAAAGTAGCACTGAGATCTAGATTGTTATCACTTTGGGGAAAGATCAGACCCTCAATTGAGCTTGTTTTTAGATCGTTATCAACTGTGCTGAATGACAACTCGTAAGCTTCTTGAACAGACCGCAGAGCAATAGAAGCATCGCCTAAAAACGAGTCATTAAATGATAAAGAATCAATCTTCAGATTTGCCTCTCCACCAAATTTATCATTGTCCAATGTAATATCAAGCGTCCCATTGGTAATCCCACTAACGTCTCTCTTTGGCCTTGATGCAATAATATCGGAAAGGTCAATATTTTCAAAAATGGCTCGAAAACGCTGTGTTTTTTGCTGGTCAAACGAAAGATGAAGGCTAGATTCATCATTGGAAAAAACAGTTGAATCAAGTTGTAATCCATTTGAAGATACACTTAAAGAACTGGTTCTATCATCCAATTGATTCACTTTCCATTGCTTGCCTTGAAATGATATCTTTGATGGTTGAATGCCAAATTCCAGTTCCTGATTGTCTCCGAGAGTGGAATAAAAATTGACCTCATTATGTAAAGAATTACTATCGTACTCAGCTCTAAAATGCAGTCTGTCATTTATGACCGTATTTATAAGCTGAAATTGACTCAGGTTTAGTCCCATTCCCTGAAACTCATCGATATGTATAAAGGATTTATACAACGGGTTATCATTATCTAATGATAACCATAATTGAGTGAAAAATTTATCTTGATACCGAATGTAGGGAATGTCAAACTGCAGGGCTGTTTCATTCACGTTAGCACTTAGCTTTCCGCGAAAAAAAGAATTGTCATCAATCGCAATATCATCACTTACAGCACTGAGTAATTTTTCCTTGAAATTAATGCTAAAGTTGACAAATTTGGAAGAGTCGAGCTGAAGTGGTTTATATGAAGAAAAGTAGCTTCCGAATGAATTCTTTATCATTTTGCTCAAATCAGAAAATTCGAATCTTCCGTAAATCAAACCGTTAGCCACATCGTTAGATCTGATATTGAAAAAACGTAAATCTTTATTCACCCTAGATTGTATGCTAAAATCCTCAAATGAAAACAGTTTATCTTTTGAGCGGATTTGAACAGACTCTGCGTTGATGTCTCCAATAAAATTATCGATTTGAGTCCCTTGCCCGACAAGTTCAAAATTGCCTGAAAGTGTTCTGTTTTTTACAGATTTTGAAGATTGAAGTTTTAGTTCACTTACTTCTGCGATTGCTGAAAATTTCTGTACAGAGTCATTTGCTTCAAATTGTCCTTGGATTTGCAACTTTAAATCCATATCATTTATATCAATTGACCCAACAACTTGACTCTCGTTTAGATTCATATCAACAGAGATAGAGTCGAGTTTATTTTCGCCATACGAAAAGGATGAAAATTGACCGTATATTTTAGTGTTGAGTTGATCAAACCGAAGTCCTTTTCCTTGAATAAACAATGATGCATCAGTAGTCCCTAGATCAGGTTGATTCAGCAGATTTCCGAGGTTAAATTCACTCGCTCGGATTTGACCGTCATAAAAAGGGTTCATTTGCCTTCCTTTTCGATAAAAATCAAAATTGATTTGTAGCGGACCTAAGGGTGAATCAACGGATAGGTTTAGTTTATGCTTAGCGGATTGACTGGCAATTGTTCCGCGAATATTCGTTTTCTCAAATTGTTTTAAAACGTCAAGACTGGACTTCTCCAAACTTGGAAAAAGGTTTTGAATGTCTTTCGGATTAATGGAGAGCTCTTGAATTGTGAGCTTTGAGGAACTGGGGGTATTGAAAGTGAATGAGCCCAAAAAGTTGCTTTTCTCGAAGTTTATGTGAATGGAATCTATAGCGTATTTGCTTGGCGTCCCCGAAAAATTAATTTTGTTTAGATAAATGGTTTCAGAGCCAGAAACATTTGGGACTAAAAATTGAAACTCTTGCATACCCAAAAAAGAGTCCTGAACAACAGCATCTATGGAAACGTCATCATAAAAATTGCGAAATCCTTCTTTTGGATACCGCATGGAAACATCAGTAATGAATTGAGAATTCGGTGTGATTATCTTCAAGTTTTGAAATTCAGCAAACTCAGAGTCGAAGGAACAAAATGCCTCTAGATCCAGAACTTGAATATTTTGATGATCCGCAAAAAAACTCATTTCTTCAATTTGAGTTGAAAAATCATTGAAATGGGAATTCAAATCAACTAGTTTCGCATTCATATTCGAAAAAAGCTGTTTTACAGAGTCTGCTTTATTCAGATCGGTGAATTGCACCTTACTTTGGTTGAGTTTGATGGAAGTTGCGCTGAGTTGCTTTATTCTAGAATCATCAGGCTTCACTTTTTCAATAAAAATATCAAGATTAGATAGATCTTCATTCTTATACTTCACAACATTTAAAATCAAAGAATCAAATGTGACCTTACCCAAATGAAGTTTACTCGAGATCAATCCACCTAAGTGATAAGATTCAAACGTAAAATGGTCGACAAAAACCAAAGTGTCATTTCGATGATCACGAATCAGTAAATCAGTGAATGAGGTAGTCCCAACAGGGTTGACAAAAAGAGTTCCCACAGAGAGTTCCACCTCAAAATCGTTTATGAATTTATTTTTTAACCATGAATTGATAGCAGACTGACCTAGTGGAGAAAGAAACAAGGCAATCGTTATCACGGTAAGACTTAAACTCATTACCGTTATTTTTTTTACGTTACGCCAGTGTTTTTGGGTCAAATCAATATATTAACTTTGCTTGCTAAACAAGAATCATGCCTGTAATTCTCGGAATCGAATCTTCTTGCGACGACACGGCAGCAGCTGTACTCGTAGACGGGCACATTCGTTCGAATATTATTGCCAATCAGAAAGTGCATAAGCAGTACGGTGGTGTTGTCCCCGAACTGGCTGCACGCGCGCACCTACAAAATATCATTCCTGTGGTCGACCAAGCTCTTTCAACAGCAAATATCGATAAAAAAGAGGTAAATGCAGTAGCTTATACATTAGGCCCTGGACTGATTGGCTCTTTACTTGTTGGGAATTCGTTTGCCAAATCACTGTCCATGTCACTCGGCGTTCCACTGATCGAAGTCAATCACATGCAAGGGCACTTACTTGTTCACTTTGAAAAATCGATACCTGACCCGTCATTTCCATTCTTGGGGCTAACGGTTTCGGGAGGACACACGCAGTTGGTTCTTGTTAACAGCCCTTACGAGATGGAGGTCATTGGGCAAACCTTAGACGATGCTGTTGGTGAGGCCTTTGATAAGGCCGGTAAAATGATCGGACTCCCCTATCCAGCAGGGCCATACATTGATAAATATGCACAAAATGGAGAACCCAACATCTCGTTTTCTATCCCAAAGGTCCCCGGATTAGATTTTAGTTTTAGTGGATTTAAAACCAGTGTATTGTATTATTTAAGAAAACATCAGCAACTGGACAAGGATTATATCCAAAACCACCGCAACGATTTGTGTTCGTCCGTGCAACACATCCTTGTCAACATATTGATGGAAAAACTTGAAAAAGCAGTCATTCAAACGGGGATTAAAGAAATTGTAATTGGGGGTGGTGTTTCGGCAAATTCTGGTCTTCGACAAGCTTTATCCAAGCAGACAGATTGGAATGTGTTTATTCCACCATTGTCATTCACAACAGATAACGCTGCAATGATTGCAGTTGCCGGCTATTTTAAATATCAAAACAACAACTTTGGTGTCTTAGATCGCCAAGCACAATCGAGAATATCTTTGTAATGCAGCAATTTTATCTTTCATCCCTCTCTAAAAACGATACAGAAATTCATTTTGACAAGAATGAAAGCAAGCACATGTCTCGAGTACTTCGAAAAAAAGTTGGGGACCCCATTACAATTACCAATGGCGTTGGGCATCGTTTTTCGGCAACCTTATCCCATGTGGATCACAAAGCATGTACAGCAATCATAAATCAATGCATGGAAATCAGCCCAGATCCGTATCAACTACACGTTTTCATCGCACCGACAAAAAGCAATGACCGCATGGACTGGTTTGTTGAAAAAGCCACTGAAATTGGTGTTCATGAAATCACACCTATCATTTGTCAAAGAAGTGATCGAAAAGTGATCAAACAAGAACGCTTGCAAAAAATCGCAGTTGCTGCCATGAAACAATCTCTAGGAGCTTATTTACCGATGATTCATCCCGTATGTGATTTTAGTACATCGTTAAATAAAATCAAAGGAACAGCTTGTATCGCACACTGTCAAGACACAAATAAAGTAGCAATCGACAGTTTATCGTTCAAAGAAAAATCCATATCGATTTTTATTGGCCCGGAGGGTGATTTTACCCCTGAGGAAATCCAAGCTGCAGCCGATGCCAACGTCACTGCTATAACACTGGGAGAAAAACGGTTACGCACCGAAACTGCTGGTATTATCGCTTGTCACAGCATATCACTACTATATCCGTAAAAAACTTATCTTTAATCTATGAAACCAAAAGAACTTACCCGAGCGATTGTACAAGCATTTCTGATCATTGTTCTGTTGATTGGATTGTATCAAGTCATAGTATCCATACAATCTGTACTATTTTACCTTGTTATCGCTGCAGTCGTTTCCCTAATTGGCCGCCCAATTGCGCAATTGTTAAAGAGAATCAAATTTGGCAACACCTTATCATCTGTCGCGACCATTGCCATTTTGATGACCACATTTTTTGGCATTGTTTCCTTATTACTACCTGTAATTTTTGAACAGGCCAAAAATCTTTCCCTACTGAATGTAAACGCTTTTGAAGCTACAGCGACAAAATTGATTAATGAACTCAGTATTTATCTCAGTGATTACGGGGTTGATTTGCAAAGTTGGGTCGATCGTAGCTTGGCAGAAGTTGATTATAGTTTTCTTCCCGATGCGATCAATACCGTTCTCAATGGGCTCAGTGGATTCACGATTGGCGTATTTTCGGTGATTTTTATTTCTTTTTTCTTTTTAAAAGACAGCGGTTTGCTTGAAAGAATGGTAATGGTTTTTGTGACAGACAAAAACGTCAAAAGAGTTGAAAAGTCAATTTTATCAATCAAGAATTTACTATCTAGGTATTTTATCGGATTACTCGTTCAGATCACGGTCTTGTTTATCATTTACACCCTGGTCCTTCTGATATTTGGAATTCCAAATGCGGTAACAATTGCACTTGTTTGTGCCCTTCTCAATATCATCCCCTTTTTGGGACCGATTATTGGTACGGTTTTGATTATCTTTTTGACCATGACAAGTAACCTCGATGCAAGTTTTGCATCAGTCACACTTCCCAAAACGATTTATGTACTTATTGGATTTACCATTGGACAGTTGATCGATAATTTTTTGACGCAACCCTATGTTTTTTCTACTTCTGTAAAATCTCATCCGCTTGAAATTTTTATTGTTATATTGGTTGGTGGGCTTTTATTTGGTCCACTAGGAATGATTATCGCGGTTCCATCATATACAGCGTTAAAAGTCATTTTTAAAGAGTTTTATGCACATAACAAAATTGTAAAAGCCCTTACTAAAAACATTTAAAGCATATGAAACTATCCAATACAGAAACCATTGCGAACCAAACGATTACGGAAACCCTAGGCATTGCACGC
>NHEI02000029.1 GCA_002171575.2 Flavobacteriaceae bacterium TMED81 | reverse complement strand
ATATTCGATCAATTTCCCGTCCTTAAGCAAGGCAAAATCTACAGATGAGGATTTTGAACGAATGATTAGTTCTTTACTCATAATGATGATTTAGTTCCTCCGAATTGTGTATTCGAGGGAGGGATTAAACAATAAATTTGCACAGGATTTGTGTGCATCGGGGAAATGATTTTTGGCAGACAAAGGCCGAAAATCATCTCATGTCAAAGATCGTATTGGGCAATACGGTTACTGAATCTACGCTTTTTTCTTATGTCGATTTGCGCGGCTTCTTTTTTTACGCTTGTGCGTGGCTACCTTGTGTCTTTTTCTTTTTTTACCACTTGGCATAGTATGTGTTTAAATATTAATACCTACTTTAAGATACTTTCACCTTATTTTTAACGCTATCCAAAAATACTTTAGCGGGCTTAAATGCTGGTATGTTTTGCGCTGGAATCGAAATGGTCGTATTTTTTGAAATATTCCTACCTTTCTTTTCGGCACGTGTCTTTATGATAAAGCTACCAAATCCTCGTAGGTATACATTTTCACCTGTTTCAAGAGCGCTTTTAACTTCTTTCATAAATTGTTCAACTACAGCTTGTGTCTCAGTTTTTTCAACTCCGAGACGATCAGAAATTTTGGTGACAATATCTGCTTTTGTCATGCTTATTCGTTTTGGTTTTTTTATTTTTTTTGGTGAGCAAATATATAAATTATAATTGAGTAAATCTCTTGGTTATCAGTGTATAAATTAAATATCTTGTGGCCGATGTCAACAAATCATCATTTTTCTACCAAAATCCAACGCTGGTATTCCACACACAGACGCGATTTGCCATGGCGTCAGGACAACGACCCATATCGCATTTGGCTTTCAGAAGTTATTCTTCAGCAGACTCGCGTTGCTTATGGGGAGTCCTATTTCAAGCTTTTTACGTCAACCTTTCCAACTATACAAGAATTGGCGAACGCCCCCGAAGATCAAGTGCTCAAATTGTGGCAAGGGTTGGGGTACTACAGCCGTGTACGGAATTTGCACAAAACGGCCAAACTGATTGCGAATGAATGTAATGGGGTGTTCCCAAACAACTATACAGAATTACTTGCTTTGCCTGGAGTAGGTCCATACACAGCCGCTGCGATTTCTTCCATCTGTTTCCACCTGCCGCATGCAGTGGTTGACGGAAATGTTTATCGAGTTTTGGCACGATATTTTGGTATCGAGGACCCAATCGACACAGGACAAGCTAAAAAACGATTTGAAACACTAGCCAATGAGTTGCTAGACACAAAACAGCCTGGAAATTACAATCAGGCAATAATGGAATTCGGGGCATTGCAATGCAAACCAAAAACCCCAGTCTGTGATTTGTGCATTTTAAAAGACTCCTGTGTGGCTTTAGAGAAAAACAAAGTCAATCATTACCCAACTAAACAAGCAAGTAAGCCAATCAAAAAGAGATACTTCAACTATCTCGTTCCTTTGCTGCCAAACAAACAAACCGCCCTGATCCAAAGAAAAGAGAAAGACATATGGCAGCATCTGTATGAATTCCCTCTGCTGGAGTCCAATAGCCCTTTGACCCTAGAAAACATCAGTAAAGAATCCAATTTACCCGAATGGGTTTCCGCAGATGAAGTTTCTCTTTTTAATCCTGAACCATGGGTACATCAACTTACTCACCAACGTATTTATGCAAGTTTTTGGATTGTAACAACTGATTCTATCGCCTCGACTCCCATTTCAATATCCAAACTGGCAGACTATCCTGTATCTAGACTCATTGAACGATTCTTGCACAAGTTTTTCGATTAGCTTACTTTTGATAGAAAGAACGTTATGAGCGGAACGCTAAATAAAGTCATGTTAATTGGTCACTTGGGAGACGAAGTCAAATTGCGATACTTTGACAATGGGGGTTGTATTGGCCGTTTTCCATTGGCAACCAATGAAAGCTACACCAATAAGCAGTCAGGAGAACAAGTCACCAATACAGAATGGCACAATCTTGTTTTGAGAAATAAGGCAGCCGAAACCTGTGAAAAATATCTGAAAAAAGGGGATAAACTTTTTGTTGAAGGTCGGATCAAGACACGCAAATGGCAAGGAGAAGATGGCAATCCGCGATATAGTACTGAAATTCATGTTGACGAGTTTACGTTTTTGAGCAATCGCCAAAAAGACTCATCTCCCCAGGAGTCTACTCCACCTGCAAACGATGAAGACGATCTTCCCTTTTAATTGAACCCATTTGTTGACAACACTTGTCTTTATTGCTAACGGAATCGACGTAGATCTTATACTTCGATTTTCACTCCTTTTTTTGTTGCTGATCAGTTCGGGATTGACATCTGGATCTGAAGTTGCTTTTTTTGCACTTTCTCCAGCGACTTTAAAAACAGCAGCCAGTCACCCCAACCGAAAAAATCGATTGATGGCCAAACTTCGCCAAAATCCACAGCGATTGCTCGCCACCATTTTAATTCTGAACAACCTGATTAATATCTCGATTGTGATGCTCTTTGCGAGCATGAATCACGCTTTGTTTTCTGGCATACCATACCCTTGGCTTACCCTTCTTGTTGAGGTAGGTTTTGTCGCTGCATTTATTTTGATTTTTGGCGATATCATCCCCAAAGTTTACGCCAACCGTAACGCTGAATTTTTTGCATTGTTGATGACTCTTCCTTTGTTTGTCATTGATCGGTATATCTTATTTTTTCTGGCTGTTCCCTTGAGTAAATTCACGTATTTCTTTCAAAATCGATTACAAAAACGCACGTCTGACTTTTCTGTAGACCAATTGTCAAAAGCACTTGAAATGACCGAGGATTCTGCAACTTCAACTGAGGAACAAAAGCTTTTGGAAGGGATCATCAATTTTGGAAACTTTGATGTCAAGCAAGTGATGAGGCCGCGAATCGATGTTTTTGCGCTTAATCAAGAAGAACCTTTTGATGAGGTTTTAGAAAAAGTTGTGGACAAGGGTTATTCGAGAATTCCAGTCTACAACGAACAGATCGATACCATAGCAGGGGTGTTGTATATCAAAGATTTACTCCCGCATATTCACAAGAAAAAATTTGAATGGGTCTCCCTTCTTCGGGAGCCCTATTTTGTTCCTGAAAACAAAAAGTTAGACGATTTACTCACCGAATTTCAATCGAAACGGATTCATTTGGCAGTGGTTGTCGACGAATATGGCGGAACCTCGGGAGTGGTTTCACTAGAGGATGTCATTGAAGAAATTGTCGGTGAAATCAGCGATGAGTTTGACGATGATGACCTGATGTATTCCAAAATCGATGAGAACACCTTTATTTTGGAAGGCAAAACCTACCTCAAAGATTTTTACCGAATTTTATCCATTAAAGACCCAAAACCCTTTGAAGATAAAAAAGGAGAGTCGGAAACATTGGCAGGTTTTGTTTTGGAATATCTCGGGTATTTCCCAAAAACACAAACTTCTTTTTCTTTTAGCGGGTGCTCTTTTGTGATCGAAGCAACAGATCGCAAGCGCATTAAGCAGCTTAAGGTTTCAAACAATAAAAAATAATCTGACGGGTGAAAAAACTATTTGTTTTATTCCTTATTGTCGGTTGTAACACACCCATGCCAAAACCAAACGGGATGTTGGCGATGGATTATCCACCACCAGCGTATCAGCAAGCCTCTATGGAGTGTCCGTTTACCTTTGATTTTAATTCCCTTTCTTCGATTGATGTACAATCAAATTGCTTTTTCTCCATGTCTTACCCGTGGATGAAAGCAAAATTGTATATGAGTTATTTCAATTTGAATGAGCATCAAATCGAAGATCTATACCGAGACTTTAATGCTCGTCTTATGGAGCACACCAAACAAGAGGCGCGGATTCAAGAGAGTAGTTATGAAAATATCAGCCAGCAAAAGTATGGACGGTTCTTTGAGATCACTTCAAATGCGCCATCCAATCTACATTATCTAGTGACGGATCAAAAAAATCACTTTATGTCTGGGGTATTGTTTTTTTCTGCCACACCCAATTACGATTCGCTATTCCCAGCGATTCAGTATATCAAAAATGATTTGCGACAACTTACAGAAAGTCTTAGTTGGCGTTAGCTCTTTTTCTTCGCGCAATTGGCTTTTGTACAGCCCTTTTTTGCACAGCATGCTGGCTTTGCGCTTGATGACGATGCCATCTTCGAAACGACATAGGAATCTCCAGTATCTGTAACCGTTTGAACCAAATCATCAGTTTGCAAAATAGAGGAATTGTAAAGAACAGTTGCAAGAGAGGTTTCGAAGTCCACAGATGCTTGTTGCACACCTTCCATCTTACTCAGATTGGTTTCAATTGCCTTGGCACAACCCATTTTACACATCATGCCTGATATTGAAAAGGATGCTTCGGACAACTCGCCCTCAATTACCTTCTCATTCATCTGAGCAGTTGTGCTAACTTCTTTTATTTCGGGTTTTGGTTGTTGTGTGCATGCAAAGAGAACAAATAGGCAGGTCAGGGAAAAAACAAATGATTTCATATTAAGATTTTATGCTGTAAATGTACCAATTTATCTGAAACATTTACGCACCTTTGTTCACTCAAATCATGAAGATTCAGCACGTTAAATGGGTATATCTAGCCATACTTTCCTTGGTATGGGGAAGTTCCTATATTTTGATCAAATGGGGATTGGTAGCGCTCAGCCCGCTGCAGTTGGGGAGTCTTCGCCTTTTGATCACAACGATTGCTTTACTTCTCGTTGGCTATTCGTCTTTACAAGGCCTTTCAAAATATCACTGGAAGTGGCTTGCCATTACGGGCTATGTGGGTACCTTTTCCCCTGCCTTTTTATTTGCTTTTGCACAGCAGCACATCGATTCGGCAATAGCTGCCATTCTCAATGCGCTCACGCCTTTGCTGACCATCATTTTTGGATTGTTGTTTTTTCGGATTGACATTTTAAAAAAACAATATTTTGGAGTTGGTATTGGGCTGCTTGGATCTATCGGTTTGGTTTGGGGGGGTCTTCAAACCGCATCCAATATCAATCCAATTTACACCCTGTTGATTTTAGCGGCTTCCTGTTGTTATGCGATGAATATTCACTTTATCAAGATCCACTTGGCACAAGTTGGGGTAATGGCTATTACCTTGGGAAACTTTGTGTTTATGGCGCCTGCAGCATTCGTGGTGCTTATCTATTCTGACTTTTTCTCAACACAAACCTTTTCGCATCCAGATATTTATCCTGCAATTGGTTACATTACAATCCTCGCATTGGCGGGCAGTGCCTTCGCCAAATATCTATTTAACAAATTTGTGAAAATCACCTCAGCGGTTTTTGCTTCTTCAGTCACATACACGCTTCCTGTTATTGCTCTGTTTTGGGGGGTATATGACGGAGAAACAATCAGCGCTTTTCAGTTGTTGTCGGCAGNGNTTATNTTATTTGGGGTTTATTTATCGCACAAAAAAAAAGCGGCCTAAGCCGCTTTTAATATTTTAATCCTAAGATTACTCTGGGTTTACAGCTTCGCCATTGATTGTAACCGCTCCTAGAGTTGCATCAACGGATTGTGGGCCCAGAGGTACATTCGTCGAAGTTGGGATTAGCAAACTCCCAAATCGTTTGTAGTCATTATAATTTGAATCTTGTGTTTGCGTTTGCCCCATCATTTCAGTTACGGTGGTTTGCTTGAGCTTGAGTCCAGATTCTACGGCGTAATAGGTCGTTGTCGTCGTGCTTTGTCCTTTCATTTCAAGCGCATAGGCACTTTGGCCATCAATTTCTTCTATGCCAGAAACAGTGACACTTTCGTTTTCCATCATTTTGAGTTCAGGAATAATTCCGATAACCGCTTGCAAATCCGCTGCCATTTCTGGGGGGAGATCCATGCTATTGCCCATTTGTTCAACTTTTGCACCAGCGGCATTCACGATTACCGTTGCGAGTACATTCCCACCCATTTTGACAATTTGCTTTTGCTCATCAATGGTATTGATTGAAATTGCTTCAAGCTCATTACCCATAAAGTTTGCCTTGTAGCTCACTTCAAGGGTGCGAATCGCATTTATTGCGTCTGTGCCTCCGATTGCATCAATATAGTTTGCCAAAATGGACTGTGCACTAACCCCGTCAGGCAACTCAAAAGATGCTGGGCGGTCAATAACATTTCCATATTTGTCGTAATAACTTACCGGAACAGCACTGCCATTAAATTGTACTTTCTCCAAATTATCTAGCACCTCAGATGCTTTTCCAGTCACAACGACACGGGCTTGATCCACGAGAAAATATTTTTGAGCTACACGCTGAACATCTTCTTTCGTCACATTGTTGACACTTTCCAAATAGGTTGTATAAAAATCATCAGGAAGGTCTTCGGTTTCGATTTCCAAAGCATAGGCGGCAACGGTACTTGGCTGCTCAACAGCACGCACAAAACTCCCCACGTATTTTGCCTTTGCCCGATTCAACTCTTCGTCGCTAACCACTTCGTTTTTCATCCGATTAATTTCATATAATAGCTCAACGACCGAACTGTCAACAACTGCATTTCTCACACTTGCACTTGCTCGAAAACGGCTGGCAGTATATTTGTCGTTCCCCATGCGCGAATAAGACCCATAGGTGTACCCTTTGTCTTCTCTGAGATTCAGAAACAAACGGGCTTCACCACCACCTCCCAAAATGCCATTGGCAATTAACAAGGGGAAATAATCTGCATCCTTTTTACGCAAGCTTACTGTATTTTGAACAGACACCTCTGTCTGAACAGCGTTTGGCATATTGACAAAGTCAATTTGGGTGCTGTTTACATTGCTTAGTTCAGGTATCACATCGTTCGATATGGCTCCTTTTTTCCATTTTCCGAAAAGTTTTTTCACCTGCTTTTTCAAGCCCTTGGTATCAACATCGCCGACAATGACCAAATACGCATTGTTTGGTAAAAAGTAACGCTTGTAAAATGCATCTACATCTGCCAAGCTGACTCTCTCAACACTTTCTTTGGAAACATATTCACCATAAGGGTGATCTTTTCCGTAGGCAAGAAGGTTTTCGACACGTCGTGCAGCGGTTGTCACACTCTTTTCTGCTGATTTGATCCCATCGAGAAGGATATCTCTTTCTTTGTCAAATTCCTCCTGTGTAAAATTCGGGTGGAGTGCAGCATCAGCCATGAGCTCCAACACACGACCAAAGTATCTAGAAAGTGAACTTGCATTTGCACTTTGTGACCCAAAATTGATGGTTGCCCCCATAAAGTCAACTTCTTCGTTAAAGCTGTCTTTGTCGATTGTTGTAGACCCCTTTCCAAGAAGAGCAGCTGTCATGGCGGATACACCAGCCAATTCACCCTCAGCGATTGGGGCGTTATCCAATGATAAACTCACTGACGCACGTGGCAATTTGTTGTTTTCAACAATAAGAACCGTCAGTCCATTTTTAAGTGTAAAGCGTTCGGGCTCTCCCAGCTGTATCACTGGGGCAGGTCCAGGTTGTGGCTGTTGACTGCGATCTACTTGCGCAAATGCGGTAAATGTCAACAACAATAAGAGTAAAGAGATGGTTTTTTTCATAGTTCATTTTCTTTGGTTTCAGGTAAATATTCGAGCACCAAACGCTGGTTTGGATTTAGGTACTTATTGGCGACATCTTTGATTTCTTCTCTCGTGATTGAGCGATAGATATCAATTTCGGTATTGATTAAATTCGTGTCATCGTAGAGCATATAATATCGCGCAAGCGAATTGGCAATTCCTTCAATAGAAGCATTGGAATTGACAAAGCCATTTTCAATTTTGTTTTGCAATTTTTGATAATCGCGCTCCGAGATCAATTGTTCTTGAATTTTGACAATCTCTTCATCCATTTCGCTCACCAAGTCGTCTAGTGTGTTTTCGCCAAGAGGCAATCCAAAAATGACATACATACTGTAATCCTCTTGAGAAATGTTGAATGCCCCTGTTTGCAAAGCCATTTTTTTCTCATCAACAAGTTTCTTGTACAATTTAGAACTAGGCCCATCGCTGAGATAAGTTGAAATCATATCCAAAACTCTGGAATCTCTTTCTGAGAAACCTGGTGTTCGGTATGCATTGATTACAGCAGGAATTTGAATGTTTGAGTCATAAGCCGTAGCAGAAATGGTTTCCGTTATGGGATCATCCTTCTCGTAATACCGTTCAATTTCGGCACCTTTTGGAATATCACCAAAATAGTCTTCAACCATCTTTTTTGTAGAGGAAATGTCAATGTCGCCAGCCACTACTAAAACGGCATTATTTGGCACATAAAACTTTTTGTTGAAAGCCAAAAACTCATCAAGGGTTGCTGCATCAAGATGCTCCATTTCTCCTATGGTCGTCCAGCGGTAGGGATGTTTACTAAACAGGTTTTTCTTTACGTTTTCCAGAAATTTCCCATAGGGTTGGTTGTCCACTCGAAGTCGTTTTTCTTCTTTAACCACTTCATTTTGTGTCTCAACGCCTATCTGATTGATGATAGGGTGTAGCATCCGCTCGGATTCCATCCAAAGACCAAGCTCGAGGTTATTGGAAGGGAAAACTTCATAATAATATGTACGGTCATCCGTTGTATTCGCATTATTTGTCCCCCCATTTTCGGTAACAATGGAAAACCATTGTCCACGCTCAATATTTTCAGTGCCTTCGAAAAGTAGGTGTTCAAAAAAATGCGCAAAACCAGTTCGATCTGGTTGTTCGTCTTTTGCTCCAACGTGATACATCACAGAGGTTGTTACCACAGGGGCATTATTGTCTTGGTGTAAGATTACGTGTAAACCATTGTCTAAATCGTATTCTTCAAAAGAAACCGACTGTGCTATACACAAAAACAATGGACAAAACAGCAACAGGGTTATTTTTTTTGTCATTGATATAAAAATTAAAAGTGAATCAATAAATATACGAAATAAGGGGGGGTTGTAGTACAATAACTTTTTTTGAAGAAATAAAAATTGTGATATAAACAGACAAGATTGTATATTTGCAGCCGCTAAAAAGCAAAAGAATAAAAGAATGTATGCAATCGTAGATATAGCTGGGCAGCAATTTAAAGTTGCAAAAGACCAAAAAGTATACGTGCATCGTTTGGACGCAAAAACAGGGACAAAAGTTTCTTTTGATCAGGTTTTATTGTTGGACGATGGCGGTAAGGTTACTATTGGCGCCCCTGCTATCGCCAATGCTTCTGTAGAAGCAAAAGTGGTCAAGCACTTAAAGGATGACAAGGTCATCGTATTTAAGAAAAAACGACGTAAGGGATACCGTGTCAAAAATGGACACCGTCAGTCTCTCACGGAAATCGTAATCGAATCCATCGGGACTTCAGCAAAAAAGAAAGCAGCACCTGCTGCCAAAGCTGAAAAAGAAACCGTAAAAGCCAAACCCGC
>NHEI02000028.1:48863-63152 GCA_002171575.2 Flavobacteriaceae bacterium TMED81 | reverse complement strand
GATACTCAAGCGGCCAACGAGGACAGACTGTAAATCTGTTGGTTTTTACCTTCGCAGGTTCGAATCCTGCTCTCCCCACAATCGAAAGTTAATAATGCGGGAGTAGCTCAGTTGGTAGAGCGTCAGCCTTCCAAGCTGAATGTCGCCGGTTCGAACCCGGTCTCCCGCTCAACAAGGTCATGCCAAACGACCTGCACTGCCGATGTAGCTCAGGGGTAGAGCGTTTCCTTGGTAAGGAAGAGGTCTCGGGTTCAAATCCCGACATTGGCTCTTTATTCATAATTTTCATACATTGCTGTTTTAAATCTCAATATCATGAACGAACAGCAAATCCTTGAAAAAGCTGAAAACATCGTCAGCTTTAAATCACATCTTCTTGTTTATATTCTTGCCAATATATTTCTATTTGGTGTAGATCTCTACGATAATGGTCACGTCAATTGGACTATTTTCTCACTTTTGGGTTGGGGCATTGGCTTGGTTTCTCATTACTTTTCGGTTTTCAATCCATTCTTTTCAGTCGAGAAGGAAGTGGAAAAACTGAATAAAAAAAACAAAAGAAGTTAGCCACGTCGTTAAATGGTTGCCTTTGATTGCTTTGGTAAATAGAATCGTGTTTACGGTCGAGCAAAGCGCCAAGAGTCGGCTGTGATTCACCATATTTTAGCATTGATTTTTCGCACTACAAAAGTCGATAAAATCCCCTTTGCTTGTAAATCGAAAATTTTTAACAGCCCAACGAGGTTTGTTAAGAATAAATAATTATATTTGCGCTCATTTTAAAAGCATAAACGAAACACATTATGGCAAAGGAAACTTTTGATCGGTCGAAACCCCACCTAAACATTGGTACGATAGGGCACGTTGACCACGGAAAAACAACCCTTACGGCTGCAATCACCAAAGTATTAGCTGACGCTGGATATTCAGAGGCGCGAAGCTTTGACCAAATTGACAACGCACCTGAGGAAAAAGAAAGAGGAATCACAATCAATACATCACACGTTGAATATCAAACGGCAAACCGTCACTATGCACACGTTGACTGTCCTGGTCACGCCGACTATGTGAAAAACATGGTTACTGGTGCTGCACAAATGGACGGAGCGATCCTTGTGGTTGCTGCGACAGATGGTCCGATGCCACAAACACGCGAGCACATCCTTCTTGGACGCCAGGTTGGAGTGCCACGTATTGTTGTATTCCTAAACAAAGCTGACATGGTTGACGACGAGGAACTCCTCGAGCTCGTTGAAATGGAAGTTCGTGAATTGTTGAGTTTTTATGACTATGATGGCGATAACGGTCCTGTAATTTTGGGATCTGCCCTTGGCGCCCTAAACGGGGAGCAAAAATGGGTCGACTCTGTCATGAAGCTTATGGAAGAAGTTGACAGCTGGATCGAATTGCCAAAGCGTGATGTCGATAAAGACTTCTTAATGCCAATCGAGGATGTATTCTCAATTACAGGTCGTGGTACAGTAGCAACTGGTCGAATCGAAACAGGTGTTGCAAATACTGCAGATGCGGTTGACATTATCGGTATGGGAGCTGGAAAACTAGACTCTACCATTACTGGTGTTGAGATGTTCCGAAAAATATTAGATCGCGGTGAAGCGGGTGACAACGTAGGAATCCTTCTACGTGGTATNGAGAAAACAGATATCAAAAGAGGTATGGTAATTTGTAAGCCAGGCTCAGTTACTCCACANGCCAAGTTCAAAGCTGAGGTATATATTCTGAAAAAAGAAGAGGGTGGACGTCATACGCCATTCCACAACAATTANCGNCCTCAGTTTTATGTTCGTACNACAGACGTTACNGGTAANATCAACCTTCCTAGCGGAGTTGAAATGGTAATGCCTGGTGACAACNTAACNATCGANGTAGATTTGATNCAACCCATTGCNTTAAGCGTTGGTTTGCGATTTGCNATTCGTGAAGGTGGTCGTACAGTNGGNGCTGGTCAGGTNACAGAAATCCTAGACTAAATTATTTANATACGTTCATTATANATAAGGTGTCATGCTGATGCATGACACCTTTTGTAACAGATTNAACTAAGGTGTATCGAACTTCGANAAGTGAGGTACAGGAGCGCGAACACCAACAGAGACGGGTTTAGCTCAGTTGGTAGAGCACTGGTCTCCAAAACCAGGTGTCGGGAGTTCGAGCCTCTCAACCCGTGCAAATTGTAAGTATTGCTATGATTCAATATGTGAAAGATTCTTTTGAGGAACTAAAAAAACATGTGACTTGGACGTCTTGGTCCGAATTACAACGACTCACTACAGTCGTCATTGTGTTTTCGATTCTCTTTTCCCTTGCCATATGGGGTGCAGATTCTGTTCTTTCACGTGCTGTTAAATTTTATTTCCAACTCATTTCATAATCACAACGATGACAGATACAGATGTAAAAAAGTGGTATGTAGTTCGGGCAGTGAGTGGTCAGGAAAATAAAATTAAGACCTATATCGAGTCTGAAATCGAAAGACATGGTCTTTCAAGTTTTGTGGAGGATGTTCTCGTACCAACGGAAAAAGTGATCCAAATCCGCAAAGGAAAAAAAATCAATAAAGAACGTGTGTTCTTTCCAGGATATATTATGGTGAAGGCCAATTTGTCTGGGGAAGTTCCCCACGTGATTCGTTCCATCACAAACGTAATCGGATTTTTGGGTGAAACCAAAGGTGGCGAGCCAGTTCCACTCCGTGCTTCTGAGGTTAACAGGATGCTTGGGAAAGTCGATGAATTGGCGGTACAGTCTGAAAATGTTGCAATTCCATTTACATTGTCAGAAACAGTTAAAGTGATTGATGGGCCTTTTAATGGGTTTAATGGAACGATTGAAAAGATTAATGAAGAAAAACGCAAGTTGGAAGTGATGGTAAAAATATTTGGTCGAAAGACCCCACTAGAGCTTTCATACATGCAAGTAGAGAAAATATAAAAGTGTTACAATTATCCGATTTCAAAGCAGCTTCCATGCGGCGAGGTCAATACGTTTAAACAATGGCAAAAGAAGTAAGTAAAGTAGTAAAGCTACAAGTTCGGGGAGGTGCTGCGAATCCATCGCCACCGGTTGGACCCGCTTTAGGTGCCGCAGGAGTGAACATCATGGAGTTTTGCAAACAGTTCAATGCAAGAACCCAAGATAAAGCTGGAAAAGTTTTACCAGTTGTGATCTCCGTCTATGCAGACAAATCATTTGATTTTGTTGTAAAGACACCACCTGCAGCCGTTCAACTCTTGGAAGCCGCAAAGGTTAAAAAAGGATCAGGGGAACCCAACCGAAGTAAAGTAGCAAGCGTAACTTGGGAGCAAGTGCGCAGCATTGCTGAAGATAAAATGCAAGATTTAAATGCATTTACGGTTGAATCAGCCATGAAAATGGTTGCGGGAACCGCTAGATCAATGGGGCTAACAGTAAAAGGTCAAGCTCCTTTTTAACCATCAATTGAAATACAATGGCAAAAATTTCCAAAAAAAGAAAAGAGGCACTATCAAAGATTGATCGTGCGAGCTTGTATTCCNTGGCAGATGCTGCATCGTTGGTTAAAGAGATAACNNCCACCAAATTTGACGCATCGGTCGACATGGCTGTTCGTTTGGGTGTANACCCTCGAAAAGCNGACCAAATGGTACGTGGTGTAGTTACTCTTCCTCATGGAACCGGTAANACAGTTTCNGTNTTGGCTTTGGTNACTCCTGACAAGGAGGCCGAAGCAAAAGAAGCTGGTGCCGATTATGTGGGGNTAGANGAATATTTGCAGAAAATCAAAGATGGATGGACAGACGTTGATGTCATCGTTACCATGCCGAGCGTTATGGGTAAGCTGGGACCGTTAGGTCGTGTGCTNGGCCCNCGTGGTTTGATGCCAAATCCAAAAACGGGAACCGTTACTATGGATGTTGGCAAGGCCGTAAGCGACGTGAAGNGTGGTAAGATTGATTTTAAAGTCGACAAAACAGGCATCNTACATGCCTCCATTGGAAAGGTNTCTTTTGANGCTGACAAAATCTTGGGAAATGCCAATGAGCTCATGCAGACATTGGTCAAACTCAAGCCGTCAAGTGCAAAAGGGGCATACATTAAGAGTGTATCCATGTCGAGTACAATGAGTCCAAGCATCCCTGTGGAATTTAAAAATGTTTAACGGATAGCGAAATCTATATTATGACGAAACAAGAGAAAGTACAAGCTATCGAAGACCTAACAGCACAGTTAGCAGAAAATCAAAACATCTATTTAACGGATGTTTCNGATTTGGATGCNNTAACGACTTCAAACCTGCGTCGNGCATGTTTTAAGGCGGGAGTAAAACTGACNGTTGTTAAGAACACATTGTTGNCGAAAGCNATGGANGCTTCTNANAAAGATTTTGGTGACCTAACAGGTGTCCTNAAAGGAAACACAGCAATGATGTTTTCTGAATCAGGAAACGGACCTGCAAAGGTGATCAAGGACTTTCGTAAAAAATCGGATCGTCCGATTTTGAAAGGCGCTTATATCGAAGNAGCTGTTTATTTGGGCGACGACCAAATAGAGGCACTTGTCAACATTAAGTCTAAGGATGAATTGATTGGGGAAATCATTACCCTACTTCAATCACCTGCAAAAAATGTGGTTTCTGCACTTNAATCAAGTGGTGGANCCCTNGCTGGAATTATAAAAACGCTTGCTGAAAAGGAAGCATAAAATTGTTAACATAACTTTATTATAAATACGTTCAAAATGGCAGATTTAAAAGATTTTGCAGAACAGTTGGTCAACCTCACGGTAAAAGAAGTGAATGAGTTGGCAGAGATTTTAAAAGAAGAGTATGGCATTGAGCCAGCTGCTGCTGCGGTTGCAGTTGCTGCAGGCCCTGCTGNAGGCGGTGACGCTGGNGGTGAAGAGAAGTCAGAATTTGACGTAATTCTCAAAGCTGCTGG
Organism: Flavobacteriaceae bacterium TMED81; assembly: GCA_002171575.2. Classification (GTDB taxonomy): domain Bacteria; phylum Bacteroidota; class Bacteroidia; order Flavobacteriales; family Flavobacteriaceae; genus UBA724. The sequence continues at coordinate 58,215 of NHEI02000028.1, read as the reverse complement.
TGGNTCAAAGCTTGCNGTCGTTAAATTGGTTAAGGAATTGACTGGTCTTGGCTTAAAAGAAGCTAAAGAATTGGTTGATAACGCACCAAGCCCNATTAAAGAGGGCGTAGCCAAAGACGAAGCAGAAGGCCTAAAATCTTCTTTAGAAGAAGCTGGAGCAGAGGTAGAGTTAAAATAAANCCTACCCAACAAACATCACTAAGGCCACGGATTTTTCCGTTGGCCTTANCGTCGTTTTTAAAACGATAGCAGCATTGCNGTANTAATTTTTGTATTAAACACATTTTTGTTCATGTCTACAACATCTGAAAGACTCAATTTTTCCTCGGCTATACAAACGCCTGAATACCCTGATTTCCTGGACATACAAATCAAATCTTTTCAAGACTTTTTTCAANTNGAAACCAAGTCAAACGAACGNGANAACGAAGGTCTCTTTAACACNTTTAAAGAGAATTTTCCGATTTCNGATACCCGGAATCAGTTTGTTTTAGAGTTTCTCGACTATTTTGTCGACCCACCAAGATACTCCATNATTGAGTGTATTGAGCGTGGTTTGACCTATAGCGTNCCTTTAAAAGCNCGTTTGAAATTGTATTGTACAGATCCCGAGCATGAGGATTTTGAAACNATTGTNCAAGATGTNTTTTTAGGAACCATTCCATACATGACGCCAAGTGGTACTTTTGTGATNAATGGNGCCGAGCGGATTGTGGTTTCACAACTNCACAGNTCTCCNGGNGTTTTCTTTGGCCAGTCATTCCATGCAAATGGAACGAAACTNTACTCGGCTCGAGTNATTCCATTNAAGGGATCATGGATTGAATTTGCNACAGACATCAANAGTGTGATGTATGCATATATCGANCGTAAAAAGAAATTACCTGTTACGACTCTTTTCCGTGCTATCGGNTTTGAAAGAGANAAAGACATTTTGGAGATTTTTGATCTTGCTGAAGAAATCAAAGTATCCAAAGCTGGTTTGAAAAAGGTATTGGGNAGNAAATTAGCTGCTCGTGTTCTCAACACTTGGTTTGAGGATTTTGTAGATGAAGATACTGGTGAGGTTGTTTCGATTGAAAGAAATGAGATTGTTCTAGATCGAGACACGGTTCTTGAAAAAGAACATATCGATCAAATNGTGGAAGCAAATGCCAAAACNGTTTTGCTACANAANGAAGATCTTGCATCAGCAGACTATGCAATTATCCANAACACCCTACAGAAAGATCCAACCAACTCTGAAAAAGAAGCNGTCGAGCACATTTACCGTCAGTTGCGTAACGCTGAACCNCCNGATGAGGAAACCGCTCGAGGGATTATCGATAAACTNTTTTTCTCTGANCAAAGGTATAACCTCGGNGAAGTTGGTCGTTATCGAATGAANAAAAAATTAGGNCTTGATATTGAAATGGACAAACAAGTTTTGACCAAAGATGATATCATCACCATCATTAAGTATTTGATTGAGTTGATCAATTCCAAGTCGGAAATCGATGATATCGACCACTTGTCAAANCGTCGNGTTCGTACAGTAGGTGAGCANCTNTCTTCTCAGTTTGGNGTGGGTCTTTCAAGAATGGCTCGTACCATCCGNGANCGAATGAATGTTCGTGACAATGAGGTGTTTACTCCTATTGATTTGATCAACGCCAAGACCCTATCTTCTGTTATTAATTCTTTCTTTGGAACCAATCAGCTCTCTCAGTTTATGGATCAAACCAATCCACTTGCTGAGATTACGCATAAACGACGACTTTCTGCTTTAGGCCCTGGTGGTCTTTCAAGAGAAAGAGCAGGGTTCGAGGTGCGCGATGTTCACTATACCCACTATGGACGTATGTGTCCAATCGAAACGCCAGAAGGACCAAATATTGGTTTGATATCCTCTTTAAGTGTATTTGCGAAAGTGAATAACCTTGGGTTTATCGAGACGCCATATCGTAAAGTCAACGATGGGGTCGTCGATTTCAGTGAAATGCAATATCTCTCCGCTGAGGAAGAGGAAGAAAAGCTATTTGCACAGGCACACGTGTCCAAAGATAAAGATGGAAAAATCAATGTGGACAAGTTGATCGCTCGTTCCGAAGCAGACTATCCAGTCGTTGAGCCATCGCAAGTCGATTATATGGATGTTGCGCCAAACCAGATTGCATCGATTTCCGCGTCGCTAATTCCATTTTTGGAGCATGATGATGCGAACCGTGCATTGATGGGCTCAAACATGATGCGTCAGGCAGTGCCATTACTACGCCCACAAGTTCCAATCGTAGGAACAGGCCTAGAGCGTCAGGTCGCTAAAGATTCCAGAGTTTTGATTAATGCTGAAGCAGGCGGTGTGGTGACATACGTTGATGCCAACGTCATCAAAATCAAGTACAATTCTACAGACGAAGATCGTTTGATCAGTTTCGAGTCTGACGAAAAGGAATATCCTTTGGTGAAGTTTAGAAAAACCAACCAAGGTTCAACTATCAACCTCAAGCCAATTGTCCAAGTTGGAGACCGCGTTGAAAAAGGTCAGGTCCTTTGTGAGGGCTATGCCACACAAAATGGCGAGCTTGCACTTGGTCGCAATATGAAAGTTGCTTTTATGCCTTGGAAAGGATATAATTTTGAGGACGCAATTGTGATTTCTGAAAAAGTGGTTCGGGATGATATCTTTACATCGATTCATATTGATGAATATGCTTTGGAAGTTCGAGATACCAAACTAGGTAAAGAGGAATTGACCAACGATATTCCAAACGTCAGTGAAGAAGCTACTAAGGATTTGGACGAGAATGGTATGATTCGTGTCGGTGCTGAGGTAAACGCAGGTGATATTCTGATTGGAAAAATCACGCCAAAAGGAGAATCGGATCCGACACCTGAGGAAAAGCTATTACGCGCCATTTTTGGTGATAAAGCAGGCGATGTGAAAGATGCATCTTTGAAAGCACCTCCATCACTTAATGGGGTGGTTATCGACAAAAAGCTCTTTACGCGTATTGTTAAGGACAAGAGACGCCGAACGCAAGACAAACAAGAATTACTTGAGCTCGAAGATGAGTTTGAAGTAAAGTTTAAAGAGTTGAAATCACTTCTTATTGAGAAGTTATTTTCACTTCTTAATGGTAAAACTTGTCAAGGTGTTTTCAATGACTTAGGTGAGGAAGTCTTGCCAAAGGGGAAGAAGTTTACTTTGAAAATGTTAAACGCAGTTGATGATTACGCTCACTTGGTTAGCGGTACGTGGACTGTTGACAATCATGTCGATGGTTTGGTCAATAATTTGATGCACAATTACAAAATCAAAGAAAATGATTTACAAGGTGCACTTCGCCGAGATAAGTTTACCATTTCGGTTGGAGATGAACTTCCAGCAGGGATTTTAAAGCTAGCCAAAGTTTATATCGCCAAGAAGCGCAAGCTAAAAGTAGGGGATAAGATGGCNGGTCGTCACGGNAACAAAGGNATTGTTGCGCGAATNGTACGTCANGAAGACATGCCATTNTTGGAAGANGGAACGCCAGTTGATATTGTACTGAATCCACTNGGGGTNCCNTCTCGAATGAATATNGGTCANATTTATGAAACCGTTTTAGGTTGGGCAGGNCANAANCTAGGCAAAACCTTNGCAACTCCAATTTTTGANGGNGCATCAAGTGACCAAGTNGATGAAATCTCTAAGGAAGCTGGTATCCCTCAGTTTGGACATACCTATCTTTATGATGGCGGAACTGGAGAACGCTTTGATCAACCAGCAACTGTTGGTGTGATTTATATGCTCAAACTCGGTCATATGGTGGATGATAAAATGCACTCGAGATCAATTGGGCCATACTCATTGATTACGCAGCAGCCACTTGGTGGTAAAGCGCAGTTCGGTGGACAGCGATTTGGGGAAATGGAAGTTTGGGCACTAGAGGCCTATGGTGCTTCCAGTACACTGCAAGAAATACTTACGGTCAAATCAGATGATGTGGTCGGACGTGCGAAAACATACGAGACGATCGTGAAAGGGGAGGCCATGCCTAAACCAGGGCTACCAGAATCTTTCAATGTATTGATGCACGAACTCAAGGGTCTTGGACTCGATATACGTTTAGAAGAATAATTAAATCCGTTTAGAAAACAATGGCAAGATTTAACGACAATCAGCAACCCATCAGTTTTAACAAAATTTCTATTGGTCTTTCATCACCAGAAACGATTCTTGCAGAGTCACGAGGTGAGGTCTTAAAGCCCGAAACGATTAATTATCGTACACACAAGCCCGAGAGAGACGGTCTGTTTTGTGAGCGTATTTTTGGTCCTGTCAAGGATTTTGAATGTGCTTGTGGTAAGTATAAGCGAATTCGTTANAAAGGGATTGTTTGTGACCGTTGTGGTGTAGAGGTTACCGAGAAAAAAGTCCGTAGAGATCGTGTNGGTCATATTAGTCTNATCGTTCCTGTTGCGCACATNTGGTATTTCCGTTCACTTCCCAATAAACTTGGTTACCTTCTTGGTCTTCCNTCGAAAAAGCTCGACATGATCATCTATTATGAGCGATATGTNGTNATTCAGCCAGGTGGAGCGACCAACGAAGANGGGGAGCCAGTNCAAAAAATGGACTTCCTAACAGAAGAGGAGTATCTCAATATCCTTGAAAANCTCCCAACAGAAAATCAATATCTTGAAGACTCAGACCCAGAGAAGTTTATTGCGAAAATGGGTGCNGAGTGNCTTATTGAANTNTTGAGTCGAATTGACTTGGACGGATTGTCCTACGAGTTGCGCGACAAAGCCAANAATGAAACNTCCAAACAACGAAAAACAGAGGCCTTAAAACGCCTTCAAGTTGTCGAATCGTTCCGGGAAGCCAATAAGAACCGCGAAAACCGACCAGAGTGGATGATTATGAAGACCATTCCTGTCATTCCNCCAGANCTTCGTCCTTTGGTGCCACTTGATGGNGGTCGTTTCGCCACGTCTGACTTAAACGATCTATATCGAAGAGTCATTATCCGTAACAATCGTCTTAAGCGTTTGGTTGAGATCAAAGCGCCTGAGGTGATTNTACGAAANGAAAANCGNATGCTGCANGAGTCTGTGGANTCTTTGTTTGACAACACAAGAAAGTCATCTGCNGTAAAATCNGATGCAAANCGTCCGTTAAAATCCCTTTCGGATTCTCTNAAAGGTAAGCAAGGNCGTTTTCGTCAAAANTTACTCGGTAAGCGTGTTGACTANTCAGCANGATCTGTAATNGTTGTTGGTCCTGAATTGAAACTCTTCGAGTGTGGNTTGCCTAAAAACATGGCTGCNGAACTCTANAAGCCATTTGTAATTCGAAAACTCATTGAAAGNGGNATTGTCAAAACGGTTAAATCTGNCAAAAAGATNATCGATAAGCGTGAGCCTGTTGTTTGGGATATTTTGGAGAATGTTATCAAAGGGCACCCCGTTTTACTAAACCGTGCTCCCACACTTCACCGTTTGGGAATCCAAGCATTCCAGCCAAAACTGATTGAAGGAAAAGCGATTCAGTTACATCCCTTGGCATGTACTGCATTTAATGCTGACTTTGATGGAGACCAGATGGCCGTTCACTTGCCATTGGGATCTGAAGCCATTTTGGAATCTCAGTTATTGATGCTTGCATCTCACAATATTTTGAATCCAGCCAACGGTTCGCCAATTACAGTACCTTCTCAAGACATGGTTTTGGGGCTGTATTATATGACCAAAGCAAGAAAGTCAACCAAAGAGTACCCAGTCAAGGGTGAAGGTCTCACTTTCTATAGTGCTGAAGAAGTCAATATTGCTTTTAATGAAAAGATTGTTGACCTGAACGCAATCATCAAGGTTCGAGCGAAAGACTTTAATGATGATGGTGAATTGACAAATCAGTTGATTGAAACCACGGTTGGTCGTGTTTTGTTCAACCAAGTTGTTCCTGAAAATGCGGGCTTTATCAATGAGGTTCTCACAAAGAAATCACTTCGTGATATCATCGGAGATATCTTAAAAGTGACTTCAGTTCCAGAAACCGCTGCGTTTTTGGATGAGATCAAAGAGATGGGCTACTCCTTTGCCTTTAAGGGTGGACTTTCCTTTAGCTTAGGGGATATTATTATTCCTGCTGATAAGCAAAAATTAATCGACGAGGCCAATGGTCAAGTAGATGGTATTATTACCAATTATAACATGGGACTCATCACAAACAATGAGCGATATAATCAGGTGATTGATGTTTGGACATCTGCCAATGCAACCCTAACTGAACTTGCGATGAAGCGAATCAGTGAAGACCAACAGGGCTTCAACTCTGTGTATATGATGCTTGATTCTGGTGCGCGAGGTTCTAAAGAACAAATCCGTCAGTTGACCGGAATGCGTGGTTTGATGGCCAAGCCAAAGAAATCTACTGCTGGAGGTGGTGAGATTATTGAAAATCCAATTCTGTCCAACTTTAAAGAAGGACTTTCGATTTTAGAGTACTTTATTTCTACTCACGGTGCACGAAAAGGACTTGCAGATACGGCCTTGAAAACAGCAGATGCTGGTTATCTCACGCGTCGCCTGCACGATGTTGCACAAGATGTGATTGTCAATACCGAAGATTGTGGTACCCTTCGTGGAATTACTGTGGAGGCATTAAAGAAAAACGAAGAAATCGTTGAAAAGCTTGGTGATCGTGTGATTGGTCGTGTAGCTTTATTTGATGTGATCAATCCGAAAGATGGCAAGGTAATTGTCGAAGCAGGTCAAGAGATTTTGGATCAACACGTGAATGTTATTGAGAAATCTCCAATCGACAAGATTGAAGTTCGTTCTCCATTGACATGTGAAGCCAAAAAAGGAATTTGTGCCAAGTGCTACGGAAGAAACCTAGCCAACGGTAAAATGGTTCAAATTGGAGAGTCTGTCGGGGTAATTGCCGCACAATCCATTGGAGAGCCAGGAACACAGCTAACACTTCGTACCTTCCACGTAGGCGGTATTGCAGGAAACATTTCAGAGGAAAACAAACTCATTGCCAAATTTGATGGTACCGTTGAGCTTGAAGACCTTAAAGTGGTCCCTGGAAAAGATGCTGATGGCAATGACGTTCAGGTGGTAATTTCTCGAACAACCGAGTATAAATTGGTTGATAGTAAAACGGGCATTGCCTTGAGTAATAATATCATTCCTTATGGTTCATTTATCTCCGTTAAAAACGGTCAGAAAATCAAAAAAGGCGATGAGATTTGTCGCTGGGATCCCTACAATGGGGTAATTGTTTCCGAATTTGCTGGTAAAATTGGATACGAAAACATCCAACAGGGTGTTACCTTCCAAGTTGAAATTGACGAGCAAACTGGTTTCCAAGAGAAAGTAATTACAGAAACTAGAGACAAGAAACTGATTCCGACTTTATTGATTCAAGATAAAAAAGGAAACGCATTACAGTCCTACAACTTGCCTGTGGGAGCACACATCATGGTTGATGATGGCGAGGCGATTGAAGGGGGTAAAATTCTTGTGAAAATCCCACGTAAGTCTGCCAAGTCTGGTGATATTACGGGTGGTCTTCCAAGAGTTACTGAGCTATTTGAAGCTCGTAACCCATCAAATCCTGCCGTTGTGTCAGAAATTGATGGAGTTGTTAGCTTTGGAAAGATCAAACGTGGGAACCGCGAAATCATCGTGGAATCGAAAACTGGCGAAATCAAGAAGTACTTGGTCAAGCTTTCCAATCAGATTTTGGTACAGGAAAATGACTTTGTCAAAGCCGGTATGCCAATTTCCGATGGTGCGATTACACCAAATGATATTCTCAACATCAAAGGTCCATCTGCAGTTCAGCAGTACCTCGTAAATGAAGTACAAGAAGTATATCGACTGCAAGGGGTAAAAATCAATGACAAGCACTTCGAGGTCGTTGTGCGTCAAATGATGCGTAAAGTGAGAATTGAGGACTCTGGCGATACTACTTTCCTTGAAAATCAACTCGTACATAAATACGATTTCATCACAGAAAACGATCAACTCTTTGGTTGTAAGGTAATAACTGAGGTCGGGGATTCTGAAAACTTAAAAGCCGGTCAAATCGTTACTGCTCGCCAGTTGCGCGATGAAAACTCTTTGTTGCGTCGTGATGACAAGGCACTTGTTGAAGCACGTGATGCGGTAAATGCTACGGCTACACCAATTCTTCAAGGAATTACCCGCGCATCTCTGCAGACCAAGTCATTTATATCTGCGGCATCCTTCCAGGAAACGACTAAAGTATTGAACGAAGCTGCGGTAAGTGGTAAAATCGATACGCTTGAGGGCTTGAAGGAAAATGTAATCGTTGGACATAAAATCCCAGCGGGTACAGGAAACCGTGCGTATAATGATATCATTGTAGGTTACACGGACGAATATGAGGAGCTNTTAGCCAAAAAGGAGTTTAATTTGAGTGGAAATGAGTGATTCTGAGAAGAAAAAGGAAATCAACATTGAGCTTGATCAGGAAACCGCACAGGGAACCTATTCAAACTTAGCAATCATCAATCACTCTGTATCGGAGTTTGTCGTTGATTTTATCAACATCATGCCCGGTTCTCCAAAGGCAAAGGTGCGTTCACGAATTATCCTCACGCCACAACACGCCAAGCGTTTTGTAAAAGCACTTAATGATAATGTGCAGCGTTTTGAAAATGCTCATGGTGAGATCAAGGATTATGAGCAACCACCAATTCCGCTCAACTTTGGTCCACCCGGTGAGGCATAAACCATTGTGAAACCCTACTCGTTTGAGTGGGGGTTTTTTAATATTCCGAAGTCGCGTGAAATCGTAAAGCGGGGTATTTCTCCTTCGTCATTTGAAGAGAAAAAGCGGAGTCTGCCAAAAACACTTGTTGTCCCTGTTTGTCTTTCGCCAAAAACTTGGCTTTGANTCGTGAAAAGTCCAAAAATTCAGGGTGAGATGTTTCAGGTGTTTCTACCCAACAGGCCTTGTGAACATTCAGATTTTCATAGCTACATTTTGCGCCATATTCATGCGCAAGTCGATATTGAATGACTTCAAACTGAAGCGCCCCGACGGTTCCAATCACTTTACGTCCATTGAGGTCAAGGGTAAAAAGTTGAGCAACCCCNTCGTCCATCAATTGATCAATCCCNTTGGCNAGCTGNTTGGCNTTCATCGGATCGGCATTNTTGATATANCNAAANTGCTCNGGNGAAAAGCTTGGAATNCCTTTAAANTGCAANNNNTCTCCNGNNGTTANNGTATCNCCNATNTTNAAGTTTCCNGTNTCNTGNAGCCCNACAATATCTCCNGGANANGANGTAGNNACAACTTCTTTNCNNTCTGCAAAAAANGCATTNGGACTNCTNAANTTNANTTTTTTNT
>NHEI02000028.1:0-48858 GCA_002171575.2 Flavobacteriaceae bacterium TMED81 | reverse complement strand
CGAACGTGCAANTANGGCGTGTTNCNTANAAANGTTCCCGATACAATTTTGACAAACGCCAAGCGATCCCTGTGTTTGGGATCCATATTGGCATGGATTTTAAAAACAAATCCGCTAAAATCTGTCTCATCCGGCTTGACCAATCGTTCATCGCTGTTTTTGGCGAGTGGGGGCGGTGCAATTTCGATAAAGGCATCCAAAAGTTCTTGCACACCAAAGTTGTTTAAGGCAGAACCGAAGAAAACAGGTTGCTGCTCCCCATTCAAATAGGCCTTTGAATCAAAAGATGGGTACACTTCTGTGACCAACTCAATGTCTTCTCGCAACTGACTGGCTGCTTGTTCGCCGATATGATCGGACAAACTCGGATCATTGATGTTGTCAAAATCAATACTGTCTGAAATATGGGTTTTGTTGCCCTCGTTTAACAGACGCAAGCGCTTTTCCCACAAATTGTAAATCCCTTGAAAGTCATAACCCATCCCAATGGGAAAACTCAGGGGAACCACCTGAAAGCCAAGTTTTTGCTCAACCTCGTCCAACAGATCAAAAGCATCTTTTCCCTCACGATCGAGCTTATTGATAAAAACGAGAATCGGGATGTTTCGCATCCGACATACTTCAACGAGTTTTTCCGTTTGCTCTTCCACTCCTTTGGCAACATCAATAACGACAATGACACTGTCAACAGCCGTAAGTGTACGAAACGTATCCTCCGCAAAATCCTTGTGACCAGGGGTGTCTAGGATATTGATTTTTTTGTTTTTGTAATGAAAAGCCAAAACAGAAGTCGCCACAGAAATTCCACGTTGCCGTTCGATCTCCATAAAGTCACTTGTCGCTGTTTTTTTGATCTTATTGGATTTGACAGCACCTGCTTCTTGGATCGCCCCACCAAAAAGGAGGAGTTTTTCAGTCAGTGTTGTTTTTCCAGCATCTGGGTGAGAGATAATCCCAAAAGTTCGACGACGTGCAATCTCTACTTCAAAATTCATGATAGCAAAAATACCACGAATCTTGCAAATTAAAAGTAATTTTATAGTGTTAGCTTTAGTTCAATGTTTATTATTCTTTTTGTTTAACTTTAACGGCGATGAAAGAACAAGTGATACTGGTAGATGAGCATGACAATCCCATTGGGTTGATGCCAAAGCTAGAGGCGCATCAAAAAGCGCTTCTTCACCGTGCTTTTTCTGTATTTATCCTTAATGCAAAAGGAGAATTGATGCTACAGCAGCGTGCCAAACACAAGTACCATTCCCCAGGGCTATGGACAAACACCTGTTGCAGTCATCAGCGCGATGGGGAGACCAACATACAAGCTGGAAAGAGGCGTTTGCAAGAAGAAATGGGGTTTTCCACTGAATTAAGAGAGGCGACTTCCTTTATCTATAAAGCGCCATTCGACAATGGTCTCACCGAGCACGAATTCGATCATGTGCTTTTGGGTCACTACGAGGACGACCCTGTGATCAATCCAGATGAGGTTTCGTCTTGGAAATGGATGCCCCTCGAGGATGTAAAATATGACATTGACCAAAACCCAGATCGCTATACCGTCTGGTTTGTCATTATCTTTTCCAAGTTTTATAAAGATTTAAAACCAGATCAATGGCTGTAACTGTAAGCCGCAAGGCGCATTTCAACGCTGCACACCGTTTGTATCGACCCGATTGGGCCAACGAAAAAAATGAAGAGATTTTTGGCAAGTGCAATAACCCACTTTATCATGGGCACAACTATGAGTTGATTGTGCATATCACTGGCGAAATCGATCCATCAACGGGCTATGTGATGGATATGAAAGTTCTGAAAGACCTGATCAAAGCCGAGATTGAGGATTCTTTTGACCATAAAAATCTCAACGAGCAAGTGCCAGAATTCGCAAACCTAAACCCCACTGCCGAAAATATTGCTGTGGTGATATGGAACAAGCTACGTCCGCATATTTCCGCTGACCAGCAATTGGAGGTCACACTTTATGAGACGCCAAGAAATTATGTTTATTATAAGGGATAAGTATGCTATATCCACTGTTCTTTAAGCCAATCTCCAAAGAAAGACTTTGGGGTGGGCGGAAGTTGAAGGACTTTCTCAACAAACCCTTTCATGGGGACCAAATTGGCGAAAGCTGGGAATTGTCTGCGGTATCTGGTGATGAATCGGTCGTCTCAGATGGTCCCCTGCAAGGGAAACCACTAAATGAACTTATCGAAATTTACAAAGCCGACCTCGTAGGGAAGTCTGTTTATGAGCGTTTTGGCAATGATTTTCCAGTTCTGATTAAATACATCGATGCTCAAAAAGACTTGTCGGTTCAGTTGCACCCCCATGATCATTTGGCAAAAGAGCGTCATAACTCTTTTGGCAAAAATGAAATGTGGTACATTATGGATGCTGATCCTGGAGCTCAACTCATTGCGGGTTTTTCCAAAGACACCGACCAAAGCGAGTATCAACAATATCTTCAAAACGGTCAGATTGAAGACTTACTTCATTATGAAACCGTGAAAAGGGGAGATACGTTTTTTATACGAACCGGAACCGTACATGCGATTGGAGCTGGGATTTTACACGCCGAAATTCAACAAACCTCTGACATCACCTATCGCATTTTTGATTGGAATCGAACAGATAAAGATGGCAATACAAGAGAGTTGCATACCGAATTGGCTTTGGATGCAATCGATTTTATAAAGCGAAATGACCATAAAGTTGCATACACAGCAGAATCCAATCAGAGGAACCTTATGGTTGACTCCCCCTATTTTACAACGGAGATCATTGCGGTAGAGGGGGAGATGAGTATCCAAACTGACCAGTTGGATTCTTTTGTTGTTTTGATGGCCGTACAAGGCGATACTCAAATATCGGTAGATGGTACCAACTATGCCTTGCCTTTCGGGTCAACCGTTTTATTACCAGCTTGCTTGACTGGATTTACCATACAGGCGAATCAATCCGAAGTCCTGATGGTTACCATTTAAGGAATATTAGCTCAGTTTTCGAGTTCCGAAAGATATTCTGTCAACAACGTTCCATAGCGAGAATTTGCGACATCGTCGGACATGGAAGCTGCGATGGTGTCCAGTAAACTTTTCGAAACCGTTGGGAGCTCGGATAAAGCCAAATAAGGCGCAACAACGCTGTTGGCATTATTGACTGCAAAGTTGACAGTAAACAGAATTTTTCTTTTAGAAAGACTGGCACTTTGCTGTTCGGCTAAGGCCAGACTATCGGTATTTCCACTGATTTGGGCTTGAACATAAGCAGCAAGAAGATCGAGTTCCTCGTTGTTAAATTGGCCGATAACACGAAGATACGCGCTGTAGATTTCTTGCGTTGGTGAGCCAGAGACTTCGGCTTTTGTCACATAGTCATCCAAAGTGGTTTGGATTGAAACCTCTCCAGCTTGGCCGAAAAAGGGAATTCGATTGTCAACATCATCCGTTTGATTTCGATCCAAAAGAATGTAAAACAACTCTGGGTGATCCAGATCGGCTTGTAAAACAACAGCTTCTTCACGACTTAGGAATATCGAGTCGACTGCTACCAAAGCACTGTCTTGAAAGCGCTCGAGATAGAGTGTCCCTTTTTTGAGGTCTTTGACTTCGACTGTGACTTGCATGTCCTTTTTTGGAGCGGAACAACTTGCCAGCAGGGCGATTAAAAATAACTTGGTAATTGTGTGTTTCATCTCTACAAATATGCAGGAATTAGTTTGAATGATAAACCTTTCTAAAGGTCAAATTTATACGAGGGCCAACTTTTTTTGCAGTTTTTGCAACTTGATGTTTCCAAAGGTGTTGTGTCGCTCCCCCCATGAGCAACAAACTTCCATGTTCGAGCAATAATTTATACCGATGTTTGGGGTCATGATTATGTCGAAGATGAAAAAACCGGGGTGCTCCCAAACTCACCGAAGCGATAACTGGGTTTTTGCCGAGTTCAGGTTCGTCGTCGGCGTGCCACCCATTGCTGTCTTTGCCATCGCGATACAAGTTGAGCAAGACGGTAGTAAAGGAAGCATCACACAATTGATAGATTCTGTTTTCAATGCCTTGCAAGGTTTCCGTCATGGGTTGGGGTGTCATCACGATTCCCGAATAGCTATACGAGTCCAAGGTATGGGCATGTAGCGACGTGAGTCGTGGTTGGGGGTGGGTTTTTCCAAATACCGTTATCGGGTCTTGTCGCCATGGGATGTGGTGAAGCAGGTCTTCAAAATAAGGATTGGCCAGAGCAACATGCAAAAAATCTGGGATATACCTGATTTCAGCATCTGGCAGTTGTTGTAACGCAGTTTGTCCAATGATGGTCACCATCTACAGGGCGTCTTGTTGTTTTTTAAAGTGCAGCATNAGGGAATTAAAAAAAGCCGAGNATNAANGCAACCCCAACCACAATATAGAGCAAGGNAAAAATTTTNCCNAAATCGGTTTGTGGAGAANAATCACCATAGCCAATGGTGGTTAAGGTAATCACTGAAAAANAAAGGGAANCGAGCCATGACCANCNTTCGACAAAATGGTAGATAACGGTNCCGAGNCCAATAANAAAATTAGTGGTGAGCAGTAANCTTCGGTAAGANTTGTCTTTTAAAAAAGAAACAATACTCGTNAGAATAAACATAANAACAGAANTANGATGATTATGTNCTAATTTAAAAAAAAATCCCNTAACNNTTGGAAAGNTTAAGGNATNGAATTGGTTAGATANACNACTTTATTTGATCAGCTCAAAGCTTCGATTGATAAAGGAAGTGAGTTCTTCCCCTTTCAACAGATTTTGACTNAGTCTTGCGAGATCNACAGATTGCTTAATCANTCGGTCTTGCTTTTTCTTNGTTTTNGTTTCTAAAATCTGACTCACCAAGGGGTGATTNACATTGACAATNAGNTTGTACATNTCAGGCATATTNCCTCCAAACATACCGCCCCCACCTGTCTGCTGCATCTCTTTCATTCGGCGCATAAACTCCGGTTGNGTAATCATAAANGGCATNGNTTGACTATCCATCGGTTCCAGTTGGACCGTATAGGTCGTTTGTGGTACCACNTCTTCAANGAGTGATTTGAGTTTGTTTTGGTTTTCCTCACTCAACTTAGATGGAGTTGTGTCTTCTTTTACAATGAGTTTATCGACTTGGTCAGCNTCTACTCTTGCAAAGCTGATATTCTCTTNGNTTGTCTCTAGCTTTTGTAAAAGGTGACCGANAATCGGAGAGTCGAGGAGTAAAACCGTATATNCNTTNGCTTTAGCAGCTTCGATATAGGCNTGTTGTTCATCGNCATTNGACGCATAGAGTTGAACGAGNTTCCCATCCTTGTCNGTTTGTNNATCTTTGGTTTTTTCNTTGAGCTCTTCAAANGTCAAATANTCACCNGATGTNGTTGGGTAGAGTGCAAAATCTTTCGCCTTTTCAAAAAACTTGTCNTCTGANAGCATTCCATACTCTATNACAACTTTGATATCGTTCCATTTGTCTTGGAAAGATTCNCGNTCTTTTTTNAANAGAGACTTGAGTTTATCCGCGACTTTTCGGGTGATATAGTTGCTGATTTTTTTGACATTGCCATCTGCTTGTAGATAACTTCTCGAAACGTTCAGCGGGATATCGGGCGAATCGATAACACCGCGTAGCATGGTGAGAAACTCAGGAACAATTCCTTCGACGTTATCTGTGACAAACACCTGGTTTTGATACAGCTGAATNCGATCCTTTTGCACATTGAGATCCTGNGTAATTTTTGGAAAATAGAGAATCCCTGTGAGATGAAAGGGATAGTCAACATTGAGATGAATTTGAAATAANGGNTCTTCAAATTGCATGGGNTAGAGTTCTCNATAAAAACTGTTGTAGTCTTCATCNTTTAGATCTGTCGGTTTCTTAATCCATGCGGGAGATGGGTTGTTGATGATGTCATCAACNACNTCTTTNATTTCCTTGGCATCTTNNCCTTCCCCNTCTGTTTTGGTGATTTCTTTGGTNCCCAATTTGATNGGAATGGGCATAAACTTGTTGTATTTAGTCAGCAAAGACCGAATTTGCGANTCNTCCAAAAANNNTTTNGANTCCTTNTCGATGTGNAAAATGATNTCTGTTCCTCGATCNGTTTTATCNTGTTTTTCCAAAGTAAACTCTGGTGANCCATCACAAGTCCAATGTGCCGCTGGCTCATCCTNNTAAGACTTGGTAATGATTTCAACTTTTTTGGCGACCATAAANGCAGAGTAGAACCCGAGACCAAAATGACCNATAATCCCACTGTCTTTTGCACTNTCTTTATATTGTTCCAAAAATTCTTCGGCACCCGAAAAGGCAACTTCGTTGATATACTTATTGACTTCATCNGCAGTCATCCCCACTCCTTGATCGATAATGTGAAGTTTTTTTGNCTTTTTGTCCACTTTAACTTCAANTTGTGGATTGCCATACGCAACTTTTGCTTCCCCGATTTGTGTGAGATGTTTGAGNTTTANNGTTGCGTCTGTNGCATTGGAAATCAATTCCCGTAAAAAGATTTCGTGGTCACTATATAGAAATTTCTTGATTAGCGGGAAGATGTTTTCAACGGCAACATTGATTTTTCCTGTACTCATATTACGTTTAATTTTATNAACCNTNNACAAAAAAAATACCANAGTTNNCTCTCTGACAAGATGACACTTTTATAAATTTTGTTTAAATAATTTGGAAAAAGATTAAACACAATATATATTTGNGTACAGAAAAGAGTGTTANTCAACTCTCACAAAGGGAATAATTGCTATGANAAAATGAGNNANNNCTTTTCAACAAATTNTTNGTTTGTTTGTTTTTTTGGTTANGTTGTTTNAGGTGTGCACTTGCACACCTTTTACTTTTCTANTCAATTCCTTANTTTTAGCAAATGAATAAACAATACNCTTCAAAAATNATNGGNCTGGGNAAATATGTNCCAGANAATCGNGTTACNAATGATGATTTANCAGAGTTCATGGANACAANNCANGATTGGATTGTNGAACGNACNGGAATCGAAGAGCGNCGTTTTATTCCGAAGGATTCTNCAGAAGGTACNGCTNCCATGGGNGTTCGAGCTGCCGANCAGGCCATNGAACGTGCNGGAATTCACAAAGATGACATCGATTTGATNGTNTTTGCGACTNTGAGTCCAGANTACTATTTTCCTGGGTCNGGAGTNTTGGTNCAAGANTTGATGGGAATCGGTACNTGTCCTGCNCTTGACGTTCGAAATCAGTGTTCGGGCTTTGTCTATGCACTGTCTGTCGCNGATCAATACATCCGAACAGGGATGTATGAAAATATACTTGTTATCGGATCGGANCATCATTCGGGAGGNCTNGATCTCAGCACGCGNGGGCGTACAGTCTCNGTTATTTTTGGCGATGGAGCTGGTGCTGCAGTTGTNAGNCGACATGACAATTTGGANGAGGGCATACAGTCCACTCACCTTCATTCAGAAGGAAAACATGCCAAAGAACTTTCTTTAATTGGTCCGAGNACCAAAAAATGGGTACATGAAGTATTTGAAAACTACGATCCAGATGANATGGATTANCANCCTTATATGAATGGACAATTGGTTTTTAAAAATGCGGTTGTTCGNTTTTCAGAAGTGATTCTTGAAGCGCTTGCCAAAAACAATTTAGAGCCCAGTGATATCGATNTGTTGATNCCGCATCAAGCCAATTTGCGTATCGCTCANTTTGTCCAAAAAAAGTTTGGNCTTCGNGATGATCAGGTGTACAACAACATCATGCGCTATGGAAACACCACAGCNGCATCCATTCCGATTGCACTCTGTGAGGCGTGGGAAGANGGTCGAATCAAAACTGGCGATCATGTGATGCTCGCTGCTTTTGGAAGNGGATTTACTTGGGGAAGTTCGCTGATCAAATGGGTCTAGNNCCNTTGGTACGAATCAACAGCAAACCGAAANAACACAAGGCNCCGTTNAGNGCAAGGATAAAAAAGCCNAAGTCAAAACCATAGGTCTGTAAAGTCCATTGACTAATCCAGTAGCCCACGATTGGCGTACTTACCGCCACCCATGGNACCCAGNGATCTCGAAGCTGAANTTTCGTCAATACGCCCAAANCGTATAACCCCAGTAGGGGGCCATAGGTATAGCCGGCAAACACAAATAACTTTGCAATNACACTCTTNTCGGTAATCAGATAATTAAAAGAAAGAATGACNAAGATCAGAACCACAGAAACNATCAGATGAACTNGCTTGCGGNTGTATTCTTGCTGATCGNNTTNANGTCGTTTTTCGATGNCGAGCAAATCGATGCTGATACTTGTTGTCAGGGATGTCAGTGCGCTATCTGCACTNCTGTAAGCGGCTGCAATAAGNCCNAAAAGGAAAACAACNGAAAGCCCAAGNCCGAGTTGGGATTGGGTAGCTACGNNTGGAAAGAGTTCATCGCCTTGCGCATCAATGCCATTNGCNANCGCATAGGCAGTNAGCAAAGCACCCANTAGCAGGAATACAAAATTGACTATCGTCAACACCACNGTAAACCAAAACATNTTTTTTTGTGCATCACGAAGACTTCGGCAAGCNAGNTTTTTTTGCATCATNTCTTGATCAAGCCCTGTCATCACAATTGCAATTAAAGCCCCAGATANAAANTGTTTCCAAAAGAANTAAGGGCTTTTATAGTCATCNAANTAGAAGATTTGCGCATTNTCTTGTTGCCCGAGCCATCCAAACAGACTGTCAATTTCCAGAGAGGCCGTGATATAATANACAGACAACCCTAGGGCNATCAACATAAAAAGGGTTTGCAGTACATCTGTCCAGATGATGGTTTTGATTCCCGATTTATGTGTGTAGAGCCAAATCAAGCAAATCGTNGCGATAACNGTNACCCAAAACGGGACACCCATTTGGTCAAAAATAACCCACTGCAANACACTNGCAACGAGATANAGACGAAAGCTTGCGCCNACGATNCGTGATANCACAAAAAANGAAGCNCCAGTTTTNTAGGTCCGNACNCCAAAGCGAGTGGATAGGTAGGTGTAGATGGATGTGAGTTTGTATTTGTAGTATAGCGGNAGAAGGACAGCNCCGATTACAAAATAACCAACNATATAGCCCAAGACCATTTGAAAGTAACTAAATCCAGAAACCTCAACCCAACCTGGAACAGAGATAAANGTAACCCCCGATAACGANGCTCCAATCATGCCAAAAGCNACTAGATACCAAGGGGCAGAACGNTTGGCGATAAANAAAGTTTGGTTGTCTTCTTTTCCCCTTGTCAGCCGGGCAATTCCCATCAACACCACAAAATAACCCAAGAGAATAGAAAGGAGAAGGTAGCTGCTCATATGTCAAANATAATTGGATTGCTTCATACTTTCAAATGATTNCCTTTGCCGCGATGGAATACGCATCTAAATTTGTGCANCAAGCNGTTGAAGAAATCGCACACNTNCCTGGAATNGGACGGCGAACAGCNATGCGACTNGTCTTGCACTTGCTACGNCAACCAGAATCGGTGAGTTTGGATTTGTCAGAAGCAATCAGACTNNTGCGNACAGAAATACAATACTGCCAATCTTGNCACAANGTATCNGACCAGCNCACNTGTAGCATCTGTGCCAACCNNAAAAGGGATCGACAGTTGGTCTGTGTGGTNGAAGATGTGNGAGATGTGATTGCNATNGAAAGCACCGCTCAATTTACAGGGCTNTANCATGTCNTNGGNGGAAAAATNTCTCCNCTNGATGGNATNGGNCCACAGGANNTGCAAATTGGNAGTTTGGTTGAAAAAGTAAAATCAGGAGCAATAAAAGANGTNATTTTGGCGTTAAGNACTACAGTAGANGGTGACACNACGAACTATTTTATTTACAAGCAACTCAGCGCATANGATGTGCAGATGTCNGTACTNGCTCGNGGTGTTTCAGTTGGAGATGAACTCGAATATACAGATGAAATNTCTCTTGGNAGAAGCATAGTCAAACGAATCCCATTTGATGGAACAATCTAAAACGATCGACCTTTCTGTTATCATTGTCAGCTACAATGTGGAGCACTTTTTANACTTGTGTTTGGANAGNGTTTATGCTGCCACNAAAAANATNNNNGCNGAAGTTATTGTAATNGACAATGCATCNGCTGATAANAGTGTGGATATGGTGCGAAAACAATTNCCATCAACTCGTNTGATTGCCAATGTTGACAACCTTGGCTTTGGAAAGNCAAACAACCAAGCTGNAAAATTGGCCAAAGGGCGATATCTNTGTATTTTAAATCCCGATACAATCGTCTCACAANATACNTTTGAGCAGTTTATCGCNCTNCATGAATCAAANCCCAATTTGGGAATTTCTGGNCCNCAACTNACTGANGGAACAGGGCAATTTTTACGAGAATCCAAGCGGGGTCTTCCNACGATTCAGGCGGCTGTNTNNAAGTCTTTGGGGCTTTTCAAACTGTCGCCCNGTTTGTTTGGGCAGTANTACAACCTACGTCTTCCGCAAAACCAAAGTGGAAAGACCGACGTNCTTGTTGGTGCCTTTATGTTTCTGCGAAAACGTCTTTATGATCAGCTTGCTGGTTTTGATGAAAATTTCTTTATGTACGGAGAAGACATCGACATCTCTCACCGCAGCTTAAAATTAGGGTTGACCAATTTTTATTTATCCGAAGCGAAAGTCATTCACTTTAAAGGGGAAAGCACCCCCAAAAATAAAGCATATGAAACACGATTTTTCAATGCGATGTCCTACTACTACAACAAAAACTTTTCTCACAATTGGCTTTTGAATTTTGTTTTTCTGTTAGGATCTTATGTGTTTAGTAAATTCAAAAGAATCATGTCGTCTAGGCGGGATGAAACTAAACCAGTCCTTGTCAATGATTGGATTCTTTTATCCGCCAATCCCGCACTCTACAAATCTGTTCAAGCCAATATATTTCCCAGCATGAAGCAATGCCAGAGTCTTCTTGAGGTTTTGCAAGTTGAGACCAATGGATTAACAGGAATTGTATTTGACATGCGGTCCATACAATGGAACGAAGTAATCAGCTTTATGCAACTTCATCAAACGCGATACATCTACAAGTTTATCTCTGCCGACAACAAACGAATTATCGGAAGTAGTGATGTGCTTTCTAGGGGCTCTGGAGCAATCATCAAAAAATCCAAAAATAAATCGGAAGTAAGCATCGTTTAAATTCGTAATTTTGCGGCATGGCTGAGTACAAATTGTTACTACCTTCTATGGGTGAAAGTGTCGATGAGGCAACCGTTACCCAATGGCTTAAAAACGAAGGCGATATCATCGAAGCTGATGATGCCGTTGTCGAAATTGCTACCGATAAAGTTGACTCCGAAGTACCTTCCGAAATTTCTGGTAAACTCCTCAAAAAACTGGTCGAAGAAAATCAAGTGGTTCGTGTCGGAGAACCCCTTGCCATCATCGAAACATCTGAAGAACTTCCCGAAGTAGAAGAGCCCGAAGAAAGCCCAGCTGAAATCCCTGAACCCCCCGATGTCAAAGCAGACTTCTTGGAAAGCAAAGCAAAAGAAATACTCGCACCACCAACCCCAACAGTGCCGACCACAAGCGGAGACACCTATTTTTCTCCATTAGTCAAAAGCATTGCCAAAAAGGAGGGTTTAACAGAAGCAGAGCTGGAACAAATCCCCGGTACTGGCAAAAATGAGCGTGTGACCAAAAAAGATATATTGCAATTTCTGCAATCTCGTAGTTCGCAACCCAACCCCAACCCGGCACCAGCTCAAACGACTACAACCTCCAAACCAGAAAGTGGTGGAAATAGAGCATTGTCACGTATGGAGCAACTGATTGCGGATCACATGCAAAAAAGTTTGCAAACTTCGGCACACGTACAATCGTTTATCGAAGTCGATGTCACCGAGTTATGGGATTGGCGAGAGGGAATCAAACAATCCTTTTTTCAGCGAGAGAGAGAAAAAATCACATTCACCCCGATTTTTATGATGCTTACAGCCCAAGTGCTACGTGATTTTCCCTTGCTCAACTCTTCCTTAGAGGGAAATCAAATTATTCACAAACGAAATATCAACCTTGGGATGGCGACTGCATTGTCAGATGGAAACCTGATTGTTCCAGTCGTTAAAAACGCCGATCAGTTGAGTTTGGTGGGCTTTACCAAAAGGGTGAATGACTTGGCCAAGCGCGCCCGTGAAGGAGCACTTCAGCCAGATGATGTTCAGGACGGCACCTATACGGTCACCAATGTTGGTATGTTTGACAGCTTGATGGGAACACCGATTATCAATCAGCCCCAACTGGGAATCCTCGCTTTGGGTGCGATTCGAAAAGTACCCGCAGTGGTCGAAACCGACAAAGGCGATTTTATCGGGATACGCCGCAAAATGATCCTTTCCCACAGCTATGACCACCGCATAATCAACGGCGCAATGGGTGGTTTGTTTATCAAAGCCCTAAAAGAACGAATCGAGAATTGGGACAGCTCACAACAACTATAATATGCAGTTACAATTAAAACGACCAATTTGTTTTTTTGACCTAGAGACCACAGGGGTAAATATCGCGAAAGATCGGATTGTTGAAATTTCGATTTTAAAGGCATTCCCAGATGGTTCAGAACAAGAAAACACTTGGCTGGTCAACCCAGGTATGCCCATTCCAGCAGAAGCGACAGCCGTACACGGCATCACCAATGAAAAGGTTGCGAATGCCCCGGTTTTTAAAGAAATCGCTGCGGAAATCTACACTTGGTTTAAAGGGTCAGATTTGGCGGGTTACAATTCCGATCGATTTGATATTCCGTTACTAGCAGAGGAGATGTTGCGTGCGGACATCGATGTCGATTTTAAAAAACACAAAACGGTAGATGTGCAAACCGTTTTTCATAAAATGGAACAACGTACATTGACAGCTGCTTATCGCTTTTATTGCGATAAAGACCTCGATAACGCACACAGTGCAAGTGCAGACACCAAGGCCACTTTTGAAGTGCTCAAGGCTCAAATCGAACGCTATGACGATTTGGAAAACGATGTGGACATGTTGAGTCAGTTTACCACACGTCACAACAGTGTGGATTTTGCAGGATATATCCGCACAAATAAAGAAAACGAACCCATATTTGGATTTGGAAAACACAAGGGAAAGACCGTCGTTGAGGTTTTGGAAAAAGAACCGGGCTATTTCGGATGGCTTTTGGAAGCAGATTTTCCACTCTACACCAAAAAGGTACTGACTGCCATTCGACTCAACACCCTAAATCAGTCCTGATGAAACTCATTTGTGTCGGGCGTAATTACGCAAAGCATATTGAAGAACTCCAAAACGATCGCCCTGACGAGCCTGTTATTTTTATGAAGCCCGACTCGTGTTTGGGGCAAAAGGGTCAACCGTTTTTTATTCCGGATTTCTCCAACGAAATTCACCATGAGGTGGAGGTCCTTGTCAAAATCAACCGCATTGGCAAGCATATACAAACCAAATTTGCACACAAGTATTACGACGAAATTGGACTGGGACTCGACTTTACTGCTCGAGACCTGCAAAGCGAACTCAAAGCCAAAGGGTTGCCTTGGGAAAAGGCCAAGTCTTTTGATGGCGCTGCCTATATTGGTCAATGGTTTGACAAGTCCAAATTTCCGAATATCAACGACCTTCAATTCCAGTTGACAAAAAACGCTATGGTCGTCCAAAACGACACCACTGCCAATATGATATGGGGCATTGATGAAATTATCAGTCATGTATCGCGTTATTTTACCCTCAAAATTGGCGATATCTTGTTTACTGGCACACCATCTGGAGTGGGTCTTGTGCAAAAGGGAGATGAACTGAAAGGACAGTTGGCAGGTCAACACGCATTTACGCTGAAGATCAAATAATGCAAGCAGAAATCATTACCATTGGCGACGAGATTTTGATTGGTCAGATTGTGGATTCGAACTCCGCTTTTCTTGCCAAATCACTCAATACCATCGGCATTGAGGTTTCTCAAATCACCTCAGTATCCGACACCGAGCATACCATTACCAATGCCATGGAAGCAGCGCAGCAGCGCGTTTCCCTTGTTTTGCTCACTGGCGGTTTGGGACCGACCAAAGACGATATCACAAAAACTGCCTTTTGTCGTTTTTTCAACGATGATTTGGTACACAATCCAGATGTATTGGCGCATATCGAAAAACTCTTTGCACAATATGTCAATGTTCCGATCAATGACCTAAACCGCGCCCAGGCAATGGTGCCTTCCAAAGCCGTTTTGTTGGAAAATCGGTTTGGTACGGCTGTGGGAATGTGGATGGAAAAGAACACAACTGTTTTTGTTGCTTTGCCGGGCGTGCCTTACGAGATGAAAAATATCATGGATAAGCAGCTCATTCCCAAGCTTAAGAATCACTTTAAGCGTCCTGTTTTGATACACAAAACGATGATGACTTACGGATGGGGCGAAAGTCGTATTGCGGAAGTCATCCACTACTGGGAAGCAGCGCTACCCACACATATCAAGCTCGCGTACTTGCCAAATTTAGGTCGTGTGCGATTGCGACTCACAGCGCGTGGCGATGATGAGGAACAACTGAAAAAGGAAGTCGATGAGTACTTTGACCGTCTTCGTCCGTTGATTGGAGAGATTATCACGGGCTTTGAATCTGACCGCCCGATTGAAGCACAAATCGGGGATTTATTGATTGAAAAAAAATCTTCCATTGCGGTTGCAGAAAGCTGCACAGGGGGACGTATTGCGGCATTGCTCTCATCAATTCCAGGGGCTTCGGCCTATTTCTATGGGGGAGTAGTCGCTTACAAAACAGAGACCAAGCAAGATGTATTGGGAGTATCTGACGATTTGATCAAAACGCATACTGTGGTGAGTGAGGAGGTTGCTTTGGCGATGGCCAAAGGGGCACGTGAGCAAATGAAAAGCACCTATGCCATCGCAACAACTGGCAATGCAGGACCAACCAAAGGTGACTCCGATGCAGAGGTGGGAACTGTCGTGATTGCCCTTGTCGGACCCGATTTTGAACATGCTGAACGCTTTGCCTTTGGCAAGAACAGAGAAAAGACCGTTCAGAAAACCGTGAATAAGGCCTTGGAGCTCGCGAGAAAAATGCTGAGTTAATCGATAAAAAACATTTGCCAATACGTTAAAAATATTGTTTATTTGCACTCCGATTATAAAAATCAATTTTTGCAATGCCAAAAGTTTGTCAAATTACCGGTAAAAAAGCGTTGGTTGGAAACAATGTTTCCCATGCGATGAACAAAACAAAGAGACGTTTTGAATTGAACTTGATCAAAAAACGCTTCTACTTGACAGATCAAGAGAAGTGGATCACCCTCAAACTCTCAACGTCTGCTTTAAAAACCATCAATAAAAAAGGACTTGCGGCCGTGCTCAAAGAAGCAAAAGCCCAAGGCGTCCTCTAAATACATTGTCATGGCTAAAAAAGGAAACAGAGTTCAAGTGATTTTAGAATGTACAGAACACAAAGCTTCAGGCCTTGCAGGTACATCTCGTTATGTCACAACCAAAAACAAAAAGAATACGCCTGATCGTATTGAATTGAAAAAATTCAACCCGATTTTGAAAAAAATGACTGTTCACAAAGAAATTAAGTAATCATGGCAAAGAAAACCGTTGCAACTTTACAGACATCATCAAAGCGTTTGACCAAAGCCATCAAAATGGTTAAAAGCGACAAATCTGGTGCGTACACTTTTGTAGAATCCACGATGCTTCCTGAGCAAGTGAATGAGTGGCTTGCCAAAAAATAACAACCATATTAAACAATGATTAAAGCCACGATTCGTGGCTTTTTTTATTTCTTACATTTACAAAAAAGAAGAATGGGGATTTTTAAGCGGTTTTTTTCCAAAAAAAAATTAGACAAAGGACTCGAGCCGACCAAGCAATCGCTTGTCGACAAAATTGGGAAAGCAGTCGCTGGAAAAAGCACGGTTGATGCCAGTGTATTGGATCAGTTGGAAGAGGTATTGATCACTGCGGATATCGGCGTGGATACCACCCTTAAAATCATAGACCTTCTCGAAAAACGTGTGGCCAAGGACAAGTACATGAACGCCAAAGAGCTGCATTTGATCCTTCGAGACGAAATCACCACTTTGTTGGACTTACAAGAGGAAAGCCCGCGCGAAGTCAAACCCCTAGTTACTTTGGTTGTGGGGGTCAATGGCGTTGGGAAAACCACCACCATTGGAAAGCTCGCCCACCTTTATCACACTGCTGGTCAGCAAGTCCTTCTCGGAGCTGCTGATACCTTCCGCGCTGCAGCAGTGGATCAACTCACCATGTGGTCAGAAAGAGTAGGCGTGCCGATTGTCAAGCAACAGATGGGCAGTGACCCAGCTTCTGTGGCCTATGATGCGGTTGCGTCTGGACTCTCTCAAGGGGTCGATCATGTGATTATCGACACTGCAGGACGATTACACAACAAGGTCAACCTGATGAACGAATTGGCAAAAATCAAAAGAGTAATTCAAAAATCAATTCCCGATGCACCCCATGAGGTGTTGTTGGTACTCGATGGTTCTACGGGGCAAAACGCATTCGAACAAGCACGTCAATTTTCACAAGCTACCGAAATCACGGCCTTGGCCATCACCAAGCTTGATGGCACTGCCAAAGGGGGCGTGGTATTGGGGATTTGCGATCAAATGCAAGTGCCTGTCAAATATATCGGGGTTGGCGAAGGGATGGAAGACTTGCAAGAATTTTGTCCAAAAGAATTTGTAGATTCCTTGTTTTAATTTTCTAATATGAGACATATCATTTATTTATTATCAATTATCAGTTTTGTTGCCTGTACAAATGCCCCCACAGTTTATTGGAAACCCTATGACGAAACTGCAGAACTCCAAGCCAACCAAACGCATGAAAACCCGCGAATGCAGTTTCAGTTGATCCAATCCAAATTATTGGACAAAAATGAGATATGGGCTCCGTTTGAAACCGCTCTAAACCGTTTTGGGAACGATACCTATCAAGCCCTGAAACCCTTAATTATCGAACAAGATATCCCGACTTTGCAGGCACACATACAGCAAGGGTCGTTGACCTATGAACAATTGGTTCTTTTTTATTTGTATCGCATTCGGAAATTTGAAAGTAATCCCAATACCACTCTTCACGCCATTTTAGCATTGAACCCCAAAGTAATTGAGCAAGCTAAGGAGAAGGATCGTCAACTGCAGAAAAATCAACATCCCATCTATGGTATGCCCATATTGTTAAAAGACAATATTAACACCCAAGACATGCCCACAACGGCAGGAGCTGCGTATTTACAAGACCATACAACAGAGAACGATGCTTTTGTCGTGTCTCAACTCCAAGCCAAAGGAGCTTTGATTTTGGGGAAAGTCAATCTCAGTGAGTGGGCTTATTATTTTTGTGATGTCTGTCCTTTGGGCTACAGTGCGGTCGGTGGACAGACTTTAAATCCCTACGGAAGAAGACTTTTTGAAACAGGTGGTTCGAGTTCTGGCAGTGGCGTTGCTGTGGCTGCCAATTATGCAGTTGCTGCTGTTGGTTCAGAAACCTCAGGTTCGATTTTATCTCCCTCGGGTCATAACTCAGTTGTCGGATGTAAGCCAACCATCGGCTTGATCAGTCGGACGGGAATCGTTCCGATTTCGAGCACTCTTGATACTGCGGGACCAATGACCAAATCGGTGGTGGATAATGCCATCTTAATCGATGCGATGAAGGGGAAAGATATTGCAGACCCGATAACAGTTAAAGGACCTGACTCGCAAGTGGACTATATCCTTGCCAGCCAAAACCGAAGTCTTGCAGGATTTCGACTTGGCGCAATCAAATCTTTGGTTGCTGCAGACTCCTTGTACCGCAAAGCCATAAACACCCTGCGCAGTCATGGGGCAGAGGTCATTGTGTATGAGCCGCCAAATATCGAGCTTACAGGCTTTATGTCCCTGCTCAATGCGGACATGAAAATAGATTTGCCAAACTATTTCAATAGCTACGCAAACCCGACCTTATTTGGTAAAGATGTACAGTCGGTTATGGACTACAATCAACAAGATTCCCTCTTGCGCATGCCCTATGGTCAAGGCCGACTGGAAGGGGTTGTTGCTGAGGAGTTAACGGATGACGAACTACAATCGCTTGTAGATCGACTTCATCAAGCCGCAACGTCCTTTTTCAACTCTCCCATGGAGACCCACAATTTGGATGCCGTCTTGAGCATAAATAACTACAATGCGGCCTATGCTGCGGCAGCTTTTTATCCCTGTATCACCGTACCGATGGGATATACTGGGCAAGGAGAGCCAAAAAATTTAACCTTTGTTGCACCAAGCTTTCAAGAGCAAAAACTGTACGCATTGGGGGCGGCATTCGAATCTCTTACGCGATACAGAGAATTACCTAAAGGATACGAATAGGCGCTATGCGAACAAAATCCCTTAAAAAAAATACCATCAATGTTGTCACCTTGGGCTGTTCCAAAAACATCTACGATTCCGAAGTTTTGATGGGACAACTTCAAGCCAACGACAAACAAGTCGTTCATGAAAAAGAAGGGAATATCGTGGTGGTCAACACCTGTGGGTTTATCGATAACGCCAAGGAAGAATCTGTGCAAACGATTCTCAACTTTGCCAAGAAAAAAGAAGCCGGAACTATCGACAAGCTCTTTGTAACGGGCTGTTTGAGCGAACGCTACAAAGACGATTTGGAACAGGAAATTCCCGAAGTCGATCAGTTTTTTGGAACCACAGACCTGCCCATTTTACTCAAGGCCCTAGGTGCAAACTACAAGCATGAACTCATTGGAGAACGCCTAACCACAACGCCCAAGCACTATGCCTATCTCAAAATTTCGGAGGGCTGTGACCGCCCATGCTCGTTTTGTGCGATTCCGCTGATGAGAGGCAAACACCGATCCACACCCATAGAAACCCTCGTGCAAGAAGCCAAAAAGCTCGCAGCCAACGGCATAAAAGAACTGATTTTAATCGCCCAAGATCTGACCTATTACGGCCTTGACCTGTATAAAAAAAGGCGATTGGCCGACTTGTTGCGCCAACTCGTAACCGTGGATGGTATCGAATGGATTCGCTTGCACTATGCCTTTCCGACGGGCTTTCCCCTCGATGTCCTCGACGTGATTCGCGACGAACCCAAAGTCTGTCAGTATATCGACATGCCTTTACAGCATATTTCGGACAGCATTTTAAAATCCATGCGCCGCGGAACCACCTTTGCAAAAACCAACGTCTTGCTCAATACGTGCAAAGAACGTGTGCCGAATATGGCCATACGCACCACCCTGATTGTGGGCTATCCCGGCGAAACCCAAGAAGATTTTGAATTGCTCAAACAGTGGGTGTCCGATACCCGATTTGATCGATTGGGCTGCTTTACTTACAGCCATGAGGAAAACACCCATGCCCACCAACTTATTGACGATGTACCCGCCGAAGTCAAGCAGCAACGCGCCAACGAAATCATGGCCATCCAATCCCAAATCTCTTGGGAGAACAATCAGCAAATGATTGGGAAAACCCTGCGCTGTTTGATCGATCGCAAAGAAGGCAACTACTATATTGGGCGTTCGGAGTATGACTCACCAGATGTGGACAACGAAATCCGCATTGACGCCAAGGCACACTACTTGCGTTTGGGCGATTTTGTGGACGTTACGATCGAACAAGCAGAGGACTTTGACCTCTACGCCAGCCCAACAGAGTCGCATACAACAAAGAGTTAACAGTTAACCATCAACATTTCTGGGGCGTTGTCATGCCTGCCGTAGGGAGGCATGACAAAGAACCGGAATAAAAACCCAATTCACGATGAAGACCGAATAAAGCCTATTGCTGTTTGCCCCACTTTTTTTACATTTCATTTTGCAGTACCTTTATGCGCATGTCAACAAAGCCCAATACTCCCAAGGGCATGCGGGACTTTTTACCGCATGAGGTGATACGTCGCAACCATATTATGAGTGTGATGAAAACGCAATTTGAGCGTTATGGGTTTTTGCCCATCGAAACGCCCGCTATGGAGCGTCGAGAGCTGTTGTTGGGTAAATATGGCGATGAGGGTGACCGCCTCGTGTTTAAGGTACTCAACTCTGGGGAAAAGGTCAAAAAGGCAGACCTCGAGGCCTTAAAAAACGGCGAATTATCGCGTTTTGGAAATTCCCTGTCCGACAAAGCCATGCGCTATGACCTCACCGTGCCTTTTGCTCGCTTTGTGGTGCAGCATCAAAACGAATTGAGCTTTCCATTCAAACGTTATCAGATGCAGTCCGTTTGGCGTGCCGATCGTCCGCAACACGGTCGTTTTCAAGAATTCACCCAGTGCGATGCCGATGCCATTGGCTCGGATAGCTTGTTGCTCGAATTGGAGTATATCCTGATGGTCGATGCGATTTTTGGGGATCTTCAATTGTCGGGTTGTACCCTGCGAATCAACCATAGAAAAGTGCTTGAGGCCATTGCCCATCGGGCTGGTGCCGGCACAGAAACGACACGCTTTTTTACCATACTTGACAAGCTCGATAAAGTCGGTTGGGAGGAGGTCAAACGCTTGTTGCTCGATGCAGAATACGACATCGATATCATCGACAGTATCCAGCGTGCTCTCGCTGATAAATCCACTGCCGATCAGCTCGATGCGCTCAAACAACTCCTCGGAAGTTCAGACAGTGATGACGACTCACTGCAAGACCTTGGCTTTTTGTTTTCCAATTTGGGTCATCTCAGCTCGACAACGGTTGTTTTTGATTGGACACTCGCGCGTGGTTTGGACTATTATACAGGGTCCATATTTGAAATTTCGGCACCAGAGCAAGTTTCTGTTGGCTCGATCGGGGCGGGAGGTCGCTATGACGACCTGACCGGGGTGTTTGGAATGAAAGACATGAGTGGAATTGGCATTTCGTTTGGTTTGGATCGCATCGAGTTGGTTCTTTCTGAGCTCGATTTGTTTCCCCCTGCCTTGCACACCTCAATCGATGTAATGGTCGTGAATTTCAGTACGGAGCTGATCACGGTTTTATTTCCCTATATCAGCGAATTGCGAAAGCAAGGCAAACGAGTCTTTGTGTACCCATCTGCAGCGAAATTGAAAAAGCAGTTGGGCTTGGCCAATCAGTTGCAAATCCCCCATGCACTGATCATGGGCGAGTCGGAATGGAAAGCGCAAAGCTGTACGCTAAAAGACCTTCGTACGGGCGAGCAATCAACAATCCCCCTATACGGTTTGATGCAATACAGTTGGGACTAACCCGCTATTTGTGCTAAATATTTTTGTCACTTTGGTCCCGCCACCGCTTGATAATGCCAACAATTTCAGCCGATAATTTTTCATTTTCGATATCTTCGGGCTTTTTATTTCCAAAAATAATCCACTCTAGAGAATATTTAGGAAAGTGTTCAAAAATTTTAATAATGACCTCATGAGAGATCGCAGACTGTTTTCTCAAAGAAGTCGACAGAGAATTTCGCCAAACACCAATCTGACGTTCTAATGCGGCAATAGATAACTTTTCTCGCAAAATAATATGCTCGATTCTGTCGTGAATATTCATCATAAACGGTAGGATTTAGTTTGAAGCAATCAGTCTATTTAAGTTGATGATTTAATTCGAAATAAAAAACAAAAAAAGTTGTCAAATCGAATAGATAAAACAAAGCGTATTGAAGTGTAAAAGTCGAATCGTTTAGGAAATCCCTCTCAGCTTTTTTTCCCAATTCCACGCAGAGTGTAAGGCATCATCGAGAGTTTTTGCAGCTTGCCAATCCAGCGTCCTATTAATTTTGGTGGTATCGGCATAGGTTTCCACAACATCGCCTTCTCGGCGTTCGCCAATCGCATAACGGAGTGAGACATTGGTGACACGTTCAAAAGCTTGTACGATTTCCAACACGGAGGTTCCTTTGCCAGTTCCGACGTTCAACACGTCAAAGGTAGGGGAGTCCGAGAGGGTATTGAGGTGTTTGAGGGCGACAACATGCGCATCTGCCAAGTCCACCACATGGATGTAATCGCGAATGCAGGTGCCGTCTTTGGTGGGGTAGTCGTTCCCAAAAATTGTAATTGGTCCTCGAATTCCTGCCGCGGATTGGGTGATAAAGGGAACAAGATTTTGCGGAACGCCAATGGGCAGTTCGCCAATCTCCGCCGAGGAATGTGCGCCAATCGGGTTGAAGTAACGCAATGCAATCACGGGGATATTTGCATTTACCTTTGTCAGGTCTGCTAAAATTTCTTCACAAATCTGTTTGGTGTTTCCATAAGGGGAAAGGGCAGTTTTGCTGGGTTCGTTCTCTGTGATCGGTAACTGATCTGGCTCCCCATATACGGTGCATGAAGAGCTGAAGATAAAGGGGATTCTGCGTTTTTGAACTTCTGCCACTGCCAAAAGATTGATCAGAGACGAGAGGTTGTTGTCGTAATATTCCAGCGGCTTTTCCACACTTTCGCCCACCGCTTTATAGGCCGCAAAATGGATGATACCTTTGATGGCGTAGGTTTTAAAAAGTTGGGCGACTTTCGTTTTGTCTTTCAGGTCAATTTGCTCAAAATGCGGACGTTTCCCACACGCTTTTTCGATACCGTCGAGCACGTCAATAGAAGTGTTGGACAAGTCATCGACGATCAAAACTTCAAAATTGTTATCAAGTAGCGTAACGGCGGTATGCGCACCGATAAATCCAAGACCACCTGTAACTAAAATCATGATTGAGTAAAGAGTAGCGAGGGGGAGACTTGAACTCCCGACCTCCGGGTTATGAATCCGACGCTCTAACCGGCTGAGCTACCTCGCCATATTGGTTTGCAAATATAGAAGGTTTTGCTGTCGTTGTCAAACTATATTTTTCAGAATATATTTTTGTGCAATCAAAAAAGATATTATATTGCTAATCTGATAAAACAACATCCGTGAAAGATCATTTTGAGATAGAATTTGTAATCAAATCCTCCCCTTCACTCCTTTACCAATACCTGTTTACGCCCTCTGGCCTTTCTGAATGGTTTGCCGACAACGTCAACTCTCGTTCTGATAAATACGAGTTTTTCTGGGACGACTCTAGTGAGGAAGCTTTGCTGATTAAAAACAAAGCCAATGAGTTTGTTCGCTACCAATGGCAAAGCGATGAAGATGATTTCGAAAAATATCATTTTGAAATGCGTATCCAAGTCGACGAAATCACCAAGGATGTGTCACTTATCGTTTCTGACTTTGCCGATGAAGATGAGGTTGAGGAATCCAAAATGTTCTGGGAAAATCAAATATCCAATCTCAAACAAGTTCTGGGCTCTGCTTGATGATCAATTCAAACGGAAATCTTGTACCTTCTTCCGACGCTGGCCTTTCTTTTTTCAATCGCGGCTTTTCCTATGGAGATGCACTTTTTGAAACGGTAAAAGCAGTAGGCAACAAACTGTTGTTTTGGGAAGATCACTACTTCCGATTGATGGCAAGTATGCGTTTACTTCGCATGGAGATTCCCATGACCTTTACCCCAGAATACTTTGTCGACCAATGTGTGCAACTGATTCAAGCACAAGAGGTTAACTCTCCTGCGTGGCGTTTGCGCCTGACCGTTTTTCGAGATAGTGGGGGTCGATATACCCCAGACCACAATCGTGTTGCTTTTGTCATTGGCTGTGAGCCACTATCTCAAGACCGATTTTCAGATGAAGTCACAAGCTATACCGTTGATTTATACAAAGATCATTATGTGCAAGCAGGGATGTTGCCAAACCTCAAAACAAACAACAAAATCCTAAATGTACTCGGATCAATTTTTGCCAAAGAGAACGATTTGGATAATTGCATCTTGGTCAATGACAACAAAGAGGTTGTAGAAGCACTTCAATCAAACTTATTTTTGCTTTTTCGGCAGGAGATTCACACCCCACCATTGACTTCTGGCTGTTTGGATGGGATCATCCGAAAACAAATCATTAGGTTGTCAAAAGACCTCAATCTGACCCTCAAAGAAACGGCAATCAACCCTTTTGATCTACAAAAGGCAGATGAACTCTGGTTGTCCAATAGCATACAAGGGATTCGTGCGGTAACCAATTATAGAAGAAAAACTTATCAATCACAACTCTATCCAAAAGCGGTAGCTCTGCTCAACCAGATGGCTTAGTTGAGGTTAGGATGACTCGGCGAATTGGCCCAAAGGGAATAATGCCCCCCGAGTCGCATCATTTTGGATTTCCAAAATGAGGCATCGTTTGATGTGGAGATATTGGTTTTTTTGTCTCCATCATCCAATACAATCCATGTTTTTTGTTTGATCTCATTTTTGAGCTGATCACAGCTCCATCCCGAATAACCCAAAAAGAATTTGATGTCGTCACTGGACAACTCACCAGAGTTGATCATAGTCGTGATGACGTCAAAGTCACCACCCCAAGCCAGCTCATTGGAAATGGGCTTTGAATTGGGAATGCAGTCCCGCCGACTGTGAACATAATAGAGGCGGTCTTGATCGACAGGACCTCCTTCAAATACCGAAAAGGGCTGAGAGATTTCAGGAACAAAAGTGCGTAAGTCGTGCGACATGGGTTTGTTGAGGATAAAACCCACAGAACCTTCATCGTTATGGTCTGCGAGCAAGACGACAGCACGTGTAAACGAAAAGTCTCCGATAATAGAGGGATCGGCTACAAGTAGTTTTCCGTTTGACAGTTTCGCATTCATTTCAACAATGTACAACTTTTTAGGGATTTTCGAAAGATGCCTTTGCATCGACAGAATAGCCATTGAGCAATTCTTTGTCGCTCATCGGTTTTTTGTTGGGGAGTTGGAGACGTTTGACATGGATCGTTCCATTGGGTACTGCGACCATGATTTGCTGATTCTCAACGAATATCTGTCCACCCTTAAGTGGTTGTTTTTCCTCTATAAAGTACACGTCATGGATTTTGCAGTACAATCGTTGGTCGTTGTTGGAAAGCATCGTCCAAGCGCAGGGAAAAGGTTGTAGCCCTCTAACCTTACGTTCAATATGCTGACCGTCCTGATCCCATTGCAGTTGGGTGTTTTCTCGTGTTAGTTTGGGAGCCAAAGACGCCTGATTGTTATTGGGTTGTGGGCTGCTATTGACGCAATTCGTTGCAATCAAATCGAGGGTTTCTAGAGTAAGTGTTGCACCGAGCTTTTCAAGACGATTGCTGAGTTGACCCGTATTTTCGTCCAAACCGATGGACAATGATTTTTGGGCGATGATTTCACCCGTATCGATTTGCTCGTTGATAAAAAATGTAGTGACACCTGTTTGTTGTTCTCCATTGATAATCGCCCAATGAATAGGGGCTGCCCCACGGTATTTTGGTAATAATGAAGCGTGCAGATTAAATGTACCATTAGGTGGAATCGACCAAACTTCTTTGGGAAGCATGCGAAATGCCACGACCACCATCACATCGGGAGCAAGCTCACGGAGTTGCGTGATCAAAGCTGGGTCTTTCAAATTGGGGGGTTGTAAAACGGGCAAATCGTGTTCTTCGCAAAAGACTTTGATTGGGGAGGGGGTCAACTTTTTTCCCCTTCCGGATTTTCGATCGGGTGCCGTAATCACTGCCACCACTTTGTCCTCGCTTTCGAGAATCTGCTCCAAAGGCGAGATCGCAAAAGCTGGCGTTCCCATATATATGATCCGTAGTGACTTCATTTATTGATATAAAATAGAAGATCCTTTTGAAAGATCCGTTCCTCGTTGAGCATCTCCATTAATGATGCAATGATAGTTTTTTCTTCAGTGACAAGCAATTTTGATAGGTTTTTGGCAGAGGCAGGTTTTTTTTGCAAAATCGCCATGATAGAGGACTGCAATTGCGCTGGGTTTGGTGTGGACTGGCAAGTACTGCAATGCTCGCATGCGGTCTTGCCTGTTTCTCCAAAATAGTCAAGGAGGAGGGCTTGCATGCACTGCTTGTGGTTTTCAACATAGTCCTGAACCGCTTTGAGTTGCACTTTTCTGGTTTCCAGACTCTGATCGAGATGTGTTATCGCCCGGGTCAGGATGTGATCGTCTTCCCGTGGTTCGAGGAAAAACAAACGGGTGTCGCAGTTCCATGAGGAAATGGCGGCATAGCCGTTTTTCTCCAAGGCCGCAAAATGAACTTTGAGTTGATCCAACCCGACCCCGGTTCGTTTGCTCAATTGGCTCCCATCGACCGATTGGGCTGTTTCCGTGATGTTTGGATAAAGTCGCACCAAAATATTGAGTATCGTGGAAAGCGGTGAGTCTTTACGAATCAAGTTGCGGAGATCTTTTCCCTTGTATAGTACTTGCAACCGAAATCGTTCTACCACAAGGTTGGACCAGCGAATGCATCCAATTCGATCGAAAAGCCGAAAGACTTCATAGGTTTTTTTGGAAGGGAAATTATAGGTGTCGACAAAGCTTTCAAAGGACATGTCAAGCGGTTCTAGCGGAGTTTCGCCGTACGCAATTTGGAAATAGGCACATAATTTGGCATAGACCTGACGGACGAGATCGGCACGAGGAAAGCTGTCCATAAATTGACTGCTGACAACTTGCATATCCCGCGCGCTTGTTACGATTGTGGCTTTAGCGGGCTGCTCGTCACGCCCTGCTCGTCCAGCTTCCTGATAGTAGCTTTCGATACTTTCGGGAAGTGCCGCATGAATCACTTGCCGGACATTGGCCTGATCAATTCCCATTCCAAAGGCAGAAGTCGCCACCATAATGGGTTCTCTTCCACTTTGCCAGTCCTCGATAAGCTCTGTTTTGTTGGAGCTCCCTCCGTGAAAATACCGCGCATGGATTCCTTCCATTCGAAGTTGTTCTACAAGGGTTTCGCAGTGCCTGCGAGTACGGAGATACAAGATGGTGTTCCCCGAACTGTTTTTGAGCATCGACCGTATTGTACCGAGTTTGTTTTCGGTACGAATGACTTGATAAGACAGATTTGGCCGAAAAAATGAGGTTTGGATAAGCTGGGTGTCCTCAAGTTCGAGAGATGCGATGATATCCGCTTTTACCTTTGGGGTTGCGGTGGCAGTGAGTGCCATCACAGGGGGCTTGTTGATGATGTTGTGAAATTGAGCAATTTGCCGATAGGCAGGCCGAAAGTCATGCCCCCATTGTGAAATGCAATGGGCTTCGTCAACCGCCAACAGAGAGATGGGTAAGGTTTTTAAGCGTTCACACACAATCGGATTGCGCAGACGTTCGGGGGATAGGTACAAAAGCTTGATGTTTCCAAACGCACATTGATCCAGCGCCTCAACCAGGTCATTTTCACCCATCGATCCGTGTATCGACATGGCGCGTATGTTTTTACTTTTCAAAGCGGAAACCTGATCAATCATCAACGCCACCAAAGGGCTGACCACAACACAAATGCCGTCTTGCAGCAGTGCAGTCAGTTGAAAACACAACGATTTCCCGCCACCAGTTGGGAGTACGACCAAG
Organism: Flavobacteriaceae bacterium TMED81; assembly: GCA_002171575.2. GTDB lineage: Bacteria > Bacteroidota > Bacteroidia > Flavobacteriales > Flavobacteriaceae > UBA724. The sequence goes on along the minus strand of NHEI02000028.1, from coordinate 21,393 downwards.
GTATTTTTTCTAGATAGAGAAGCATCAATAACTTCTTTTTGCCCTGGTCTAAAGTCGGACCAACCCCAATGTTTTTGTAAATGTTCCCGCGCGCTGCTCATAGATGATCATTGAGAAAAGATATGCGTTTTTCCACCGATAGCTTGGGTACAACAATTGGCGGCATACCATATGCAGTATAGGTCTTGATAAGTTCGTTGTGTATCGCTTCGGTTTCGTCAAAATTTTCGATCCGCTCATGGTCATTGGTAAAAATTTCTTGCCATGGCGGAAGGATAAACACCTTGTCATAGATGTGGGATTGACCGATTTTGATAAAGTGTTTTGGAACCTCAACCTGAATTCCTTCCAGATAGGCAATCGCATCGTGAATCCCCCTGTCGTAAAGGTGAATCTTAGATACCGCAGCTGCGTTGAAGTCGGCAACTCTCCCTTTGATGATTTCCTCACTCAGTGCTAGGGGTTCGTCTTGAAAAGGAGAATCTACACCTCTGTCCTTGGCTTGTAAAAACAATACCCGAAAGATCTCTTCAAAACAAGTAATGTACTCGCTTTGTAAAGCTTGCAATAAGGTGGTTTTCCCACTTCCTGGAGAGCCAGTCAGCACATATCGTTTATGTTGCTTCATATGGGATACCAATTTACAATTTTTGCGCTTTACTTCTTGTTTAAAATCGATATCTTTGTCCAGATGTCCGAGACCACCAAAACCACTTTATTTTACAATCGACTTCGAGAGCAATTGGAAGAGTCAACAGATTGGCCTTCAAACTATTTGTTTAAGTTTATCTTGCCTTCCGACGAGGAGAAAAAAGCGACTCTTCGGTCCATTTTCGCAAATCACCCTGTTCAAATCACGGAGCGAAATTCGTCCAAAAACACCTATGTCAGCATTTCGATCGAAGGGGTTTTTAGCTCACCCGATCAAATCATATCCAAATACAAAGCGGTTGCACAGATTGAGGGCGTCATTCAGTTATAGTAATTTTCGTATTTTTACCATATCATTTAAACATCAACATTGGAAGACACACTTCAGTACAATACCCAACGCAGTCCGTTACGAATTCCAGAATATGGCCGTCACATTCAAAAGATGGTGGATCAAGCGATGGAAGAGCCCAAAAAAGAACAGCGAAACAAAATGGCGCATGCCATTATCGGTGTGATGGGAAATTTGAACCCACACCTTAGAGACGTTCCCGATTTCCAACACAAGCTCTGGGATCAATTGTTTATCATGTCGGACTTTTCACTCGACGTGGACTCGCCATATCCCATTCCTGAAAAAGAAGTACTTACGGCTCGTCCAGCCCCGTTGAGCTACCCACAAAATTTCCCCAAGTATCGTTTTTACGGCAACAATATCAAACGAATGATCGAGGCGGCACTTACCTTTTCCGATGGAGAACAGAAAGATGCACTGGTCTTTGTGATTGCCAATCACATGAAAAAGTGCTTTTTAAACTGGAACAAAGACACGGTGGAAGATGCAGTAATTTTTGAGCATTTATTTGAAATTTCAGAAGGTAAAATCAATCTGAAAAATTCAGATGAAATGCTGTCTAAATCCGAAGACCTGATCCGATTGAGCAACAAACGATTTGGTCGTCAGAAACCCCACCAGTCCAACAAAAACAAAAAATACAGACATAAGCGTCGTAAGTAAGATGGGAACATTTGTTGTCAAGGGCGGAAGACCATTGTCTGGCACGATTGAGCCCCAAGGGGCAAAAAATGAAGCACTGCAAATTTTATGTGCGGTTCTTCTCACTGCAGAACCTGTCGAAATCTCCAATGTTCCCGATATCGTCGACATCAATAAACTGCTCGATATTTTAGAGTCACTTGGCGTTCGCATCGAAAAGAAGGGAAACAACCATTATCTCTTTCAAGCCGATCAAGTGAATTTGGAGTATCTCAAATCCGATGCATTTAAAACTGACGGTAGAAAAATCAGAGGGTCGATTATGTTGATTGGTCCACTGCTCACCCGATTCGGCAAAGGATATATTCCAAGACCCGGAGGAGATAAGATCGGTAGAAGACGAGTCGATACGCACTTTGAAGGGCTTATGAAATTGGGCGCCGATTTTACCTATGACCGTGAAAATCACTTTTATAGCGTAGAGACCGACCGTCTCCAAGGCGCTTACCTACTTCTCGATGAGGCATCCGTGACAGGAACAGCGAATTTGGTGATGGCAGCCGTTCTCGCCAAAGGCACAACAACGATCTATAACGCTGCTTGCGAACCCTATTTACAGCAACTCTGTGGTATGCTCAATCGAATGGGTGCCAATATCTCTGGAATTGGATCAAACCGATTGACGATTGAAGGAGTTGAGCGACTTTCTGGTACAAGCCACCGCATTCTGCCCGATATGGTCGAAATTGGAAGTTGGATCGGTTTGGCAGCATTGACGAGAAGTGAACTTACGATCAAGAACGTATCATGGGACGATTTGGGTCAAATTCCCAATGTGTTTCGAAAGTTGGGCATACAGGTGGAAAGACAAGAGGATGATATCTATGTCCCTGCGCATTCCGATGGCTACGAAGTTCAAAGCTTTATCGATGGTTCCATTATGACAATATCCGATGCCCCATGGCCAGGATTTACCCCCGATCTGTTGAGTATTGTTCTGGTGGTTGCCACCCAAGCAAGAGGAAGTGTGCTTATTCATCAAAAAATGTTTGAAAGTCGTTTGTTCTTTGTGGATAAACTTATTGATATGGGAGCTAAAATCATACTTTGTGACCCGCACCGAGCGACTGTAATAGGTCATGATTTCAAGTCCTCCCTGAAAGGAACTACGATGACTTCCCCCGATATTCGTGCGGGAATTTCCTTGTTGATTGCTGCTTTGTCGGCAAAAGGGACGAGTACCATTCACAACATCGAACAAATCGATCGCGGATATGAACGTATCGTCGAAAGACTGCAAGCCATCGGCGCCGATATCAAGCGGGTGAACACCCAATAGAATCTCTATCGTTTCGAAACCTTATTGTTGCTAATCCCTCGCTGGCGGCTACATTTAAATCGATTGACATCATCTCCTCTTTGTTTGCTGTGCTTGGTCTTTCTACCCTGTACACGAGCTCTCCATAGACGAAAACTAGAGGGCTTGAGGTTGTTGCGCATGATTGTAATGACTTCTTGCTCTTTGATGCCAAACTGAAATGAAATGGCGTCAAATGGTGTTCGGTCTTCCCATGCCATTTCAATGATACGATCGATTTCTTTAACGCCAAATTGCTTTTTCTTCATCCTAATCAAAGTTGTTTCTGTCTGCCAAGGTGTGTTTTGAGAGAATGCGCCGCGATTCTGCCCGAACACTCCCCTTTTTTTTCATCCCCCATAGCTTGGTGGAGGCATGCTTTGCTGCGTGTTGCAAGTCAACAATGGGTTCTGGATAGTCTTGTCCCAAAGCGAAACCATAGAGTTCTTTCTCAATTGGGGTGATCTTCCACGGTTCGTGCTGCAAGTGCAATGGGAGCTTTTCAAGCTCAGGTACCCATTTGCCGATAAACACACCCTCTGTATCATGAGTGATACTATTTTTGACGGGGTTATAGATGCGCAACTTATTGATTCCAGTTACCCCTGCTTGCATTTGGAATTGGGGATAATGGATTCCTGGTTCAAAATCCAAAAATTGTTTTGCCAAATGCTTGACACCGAGTTGCCAGGGCTGCCATAAATGATGGGTAAAAAAGGAGACGAGCATGGCACGCATTCGAAAATTGACATAACCAGTTTGCATCAAGCAACGCATGGAAGCATCCACCAATGGAAAACCAGTCTGTCCTGTTTTCCATGCCTGTATATAAGATTCGTTGGGGGATTTTTCCAAAGCGGCATATCCTTTATTGATGCTTTCAAATTCCATGCGGTCTTCCATTTCAAACTTTTGAATGAAATGGGCTTGCCAGCGCAAACGTGAGGTAAAAGCTTGTAGTTGAAATCGTGAGGCACCATCGCGTTTGGCTTGCTCTGCGGTTTGCCATACATAGCGAACTGAAAGGTTCCCCCAAGAAATGTAAGGCGACAATCGACTGCACGCTTTGCGAGACAATTCCGGTTTTGATATCGAGTTTTGATAGGATTTGTGACGACTGCTGATAAAGCTATTCAAGTAGGCGAGCCCTTGTTTTGTCCCTCCTTTTTGTCTAATCTGATCAGTTGAGGAACTTTTCCATTCAAAAGCATCAATCCCAATCGAATCAATCGCTAAATTGGAAACAAATGAATGTGATGTTGTTTCCCATGGTTGTATGGGTTTAGACATGAATTGACCCCATTTTTTACGCCAATTTTTTCGATTTGAAAGCCCGCGAAAAACGCCTTGATTTGTAAACTCATTCCATTTAATCCTCTCAGATCGACAATACCGATCAACCAACTGATCCCTCTCATAGGTACAAGTAAGCCCAGTTTCCTGATGGCTGTATATGGATTTGACAGTGAAGTTCTTTTGGATTTCTGTAAAAAGGGTCAGTATATCTGTACTACAAATGAGAATTTTGGTGTCGTATTGCGAAAAGAATTGATTTAACTCCGCAAGACTTTCCCAGATAAACTGCCAATGCCGGTTGTCGTAATGATCGTTTTTGAGTAGCATGGGTTCGAAACTATACACCAAAAGGGTTGGGGTAGGGTCAAGCACAGCGGCTTGGAGTGCAGGGTTGTCCACGACGCGAAGGTCTCTTTTAAACCAAAATATGGAAAGGTCTGCTTTAGTAGGCATCGGGATTGGCAATGATTCCGTAAGCACGTGTTTTTATGGCTGCCAATTCCTCCGGTTTGATTTTCCGCAACAAATTGAGCATCATTCCCATACGATTGTTGCTTTTTAAGAAATCTTTTTTGTCGTCCAAAAAGTTCCAATACAAGCTATTGAACGGACAAGCGTCATCTCCCAATCTCTTTTTGTGGTTGTAGCTACAAGAAGAGCAATAATTACTCATTTTGTTGACATAAGACCCTGAGGAAACATAAGGTTTCGTTGCCACCATTCCCCCATCGGCATATTGACTCATTCCGCGTGTGTTTGGCAGTTGTACCCATTCTACGGCATCGGCATAGATCCCTAAATACCATTCATCTACCGCATCGGGGTGGGTTTGGGCGAGGAGTGCAAAATTTCCAGTAATCATCAATCGTTGGATATGATGGGCATAGGCATGCTCCAAACTGTTTTTTACAGTTGTACTCAAGCAATTCATTTTGGTTTCACCAGTCCAATAGAAATCGGGAAGGGGATTGGTATTTTCTAAGGCGTTTAACCCTTTATAAGTTGGCATTTCTTTCCAATACAGTCCACGGATGTATTCTCGCCACCCCAACACTTGCCTCACAAAGCCCTCAACCTGCGAAAGGGATATGGTGTCGGGTTGTTTTCGATAGGCCTCAATGGCATGATTGATGACCTCTAAAGGATGAAGGATTTTGACATTCAAGGCAAAGGAAATCCTCGCATGGAATAGGTTGGTTTCTTCTTGATGCATCGCATCTTGAAAGCTCCCAAAGTCTATAAGCAGATTTTCGCAAAAATAGTCGAGCTGTTTTATACTCTCCTCTCGGGTCATTGGAAATAAAAATTGGTCTTTAGAGAGACTGCCTAGCGTCATAATCCCTTGATCTTCGATCATCTTTTGGAGTTGCTCAATGTACTCGACTTTTGGCAGATAGGGCGGAGGAATGGCCGGAGAGCCGTTCCATTTGTTTCGATTAAACTTGTCATAATTCCAAGACCCGCCTTCTGGCTGATCATGCACCATCAGGATATCAAATTTTTTCCGCATATAGCGGTAGAAAAACTCCATTACCCATTTTTTCTTTCCCGCAAAGAATTTCCCCATTTCATCCCTTGTCGTGAGAAAATGGTCCGTGTCAACGGCCTCAGACGAGATCTTTAAGCCCTTACAGAAGCTTTGAAGTTGTTGGTCGAGTCGAAACTCATCGGGCAGCTGGTAGGCAAAGCGTGTAGCACCCAAAAGGGAAATGACTTTGTTGAGGTTTTTCTCTAGCTCCTGCTCGTTTTGCGAATCATCTAGGGTGTAATACAAAACTCGATGCCCCTCTTTCTCTCTTGCACGTGCAAAGTTTCGCATGGCTCCAAAGAAGGCAACAACCTTTTGAATGTGATGCTTGACATAGTCTGTCTCCTGACGCATTTCAAACATGACATAGCACACGTTGTCATTAACTTCCTCAAACCAACTGTGTTCGGCATTGAGCTGATCCCCAAGAATTAAGCGTACTTCCATTAAAAGAGTTGTTTTTGCAGCCACATGGACTGATATTTTCCATTTCCATCATACCGATCTGCTTGTAAGCGTACGTTAAAAACGCGATCTCTGGGGTCATTCCCGACACCAGCATTATACATCCAGTTTCCGTAATTGCTATGAACGTCATAGTCGATCAACAGGGCTTCAAAATAGGCAGCGCCCCAGCGCCAGTCCATTTGAAGTGTTTTGACCAAATAACTGGCTACATTTTGCCGACCTCGATTGCTCATAAACCCTGTTCTTTTGAGTTCGAGCATATTGGCATTGACAAATGGTTCTGCGGTTGTTCCGTTTACCCACTGCTGAAACACATGCGGATTTTTCCCCCAATCATAAGATCTGTTTTTGATTCCCCCAACAGTAAAAATAGAATTTCCATGTCGCAAGGAAACGTATTTGAAGTAATCTCTCCAAATCAATTCAAAAATCAACCAATAGGTGGACTGGTTTTTGGCCACATTTTGCTCATAATCTTTGACCGCCCAATAAATTGATTTGGCCGATATCGACCCGTTGGCTAACCAAGGGGAAAACTTCGAACTGTAATCTGTTCCCACCAATCCATTTCGTGTTTTTTTATAGTAGGATAACTTTTTTGTTGTCCAAAAATAATGGTTCAATCGCTCGTCTGCGGCATGGCTGCCCCCCTGAAATGGAAATGCACTATTGGGATGAATGTCAAATGGCTCATAGCCGAGTTCTTCCAAAGTCAATGGTGTATACGAGGCGATTTTCGCATTTTCTGCTGCTAATCTTCTCGGTTCTAACACACAAGGACGAACGTTGACTTTCTTTTCGCATATTTTACGAAAGACGGTAAAAATTTCTGGCAAGTCATCGATTGAGATTGGCAAGTCATCGGGGTGAAATAAAAATTGGTTGTAGGACTTGTGAACCGCAACCGATTCAGGGATTCCTTTTTCTTGGTCAATCTCATCTTTTGTCCACTCCTTTTGTAGGTAGATGTCCGTGATTTGATATTGGCTACAAATTTGAGTCAAAGACGTTCCATCATCGATTTTAACGATGAGGGGGATGTGATGGGATTCGAGATCGCGCTGTAAATCGGCAATGGATTCCAACAAAAAACGAGCCCGAAATGCTTCCATTTTCTTAAATCCAAGCGGGGTTTCAGCAAGCCATTCGGCAGGAATCAGTACAAGCCCAATCACTTTGTCATGCTTTGTGGCCGCATCGTAAAGCGATTGATTGTCCACAACACGCAGATCATTTCTAAACCAAACTAAAGCGGTGTTTTGTTTCTCCTGCATTTTTGACTACAATATTTGACTTCGTTCCAATTATTTTCCCATTTTCTACGCCAACTAAACGGGCGTTTACAAACCAAACAAATTTTTTCAGGGAGGTTTTCTTTTTTTACCCCTCTCATTTGTTTAAAGCCGATTTATAAGTTTCCAAGCATCGTTCACGTGCCATTTTATGATCGACAATTTGCTTTGGATAAGATGATGTTTGGTAATCTGGCACCCATTTTTTGATGTATGTATGGTCTTTGTCAAACTTTTTGATTTGCTCGGTAGGATTAAAAATCCGAAAGTAAGGTGCTGCATCCACACCACACCCAGCAACCCATTGCCAATTGCCAACATTACTCGCCATTTCATAATCGAGGAGCTTTTCCGCAAAATAGGCCTCTCCCAAGCGCCAATCGATAAGCAAATGTTTGCACAAAAAACTACCGACTAGCATCCGAACCCGATTGTGCATAAAGCCCGTTTCATTTAATTCTCGCATACCAGCATCCACAAAAGGATAACCCGTTTCCCCATCGCACCAACACTTGAACTCCTCAGGGTTGTTTCGCCATTCGATGCGGTCGTATTGGGGTTTAAAGCTTTTGTTTTCGGTATGGGGAAAATGCCAAAGAATCTGCATAAAAAATTCTCGCCAGATTAACTCCTTTAAAAAGGTTTGGTTCGAAGACTCCAAGCCCTTGGCAACCGCTTTTCGAATGCTCAACGTACCAAACCGTAAATGAACTCCGACTTTGGAGGTTCCTGCAACAGCTGGGGTGTTTCGTCTTGCCTCATACTGGTCTATGATTTCATCTGAAGTATCGGACTGCGGGGCTGTTATCTTTGATGTTGTAAAACCGATATCTGTTAAAGTAGGATTGTTGTGATCTGCAAGGGTCGTGAGTTTTTCAAAATCGTCAATGCGATGGCTTTTGAGGTGCTCTTGTCGATCAAATTTGTCGAGCCAAACACGGGAATAGGGGGTATATACTCGATAGGGCGTACCATCCGATTTGACGACTTCATCTCGTTCAAAGATGACATGGTCTTTATACGTTGAAAAGGTAACGTCATTTTCAGAAAGGAGTGCCTTGATTTCTGCATCTCTTTGTGTGGCATAGGGCTCATAGTCGCGGTTTGTGTAAACTGCATGAACTGCATTTGCGCTTAAGATTTTTCGAAAAATATCGATTGGTTTGCCGTGATAGACATGAATTTTTTTATTCGACTCAGCGAGTTGTTGATTGAGTTCTTCAATTTGTTCGTGTAAAAAACAGACACGCGGATCCTCTTTTGGAAGGCGGTCTAAAATGTCACTGTCAAAAATAAAGATAGGGACTAGTTTTGTCTCATTTTTTATCGCATGATAAAGCCCGACGTTGTCGTCTAAACGCAAATCCCTGCGAAACCAAAACATTGCAATCGAGTCCAAATTAATGTGTGTTTAACGTTGACATTCCTCCATCTAGCCCGAGGATTTGCCCCGTCATCCAGCTACTATCATCGCTGAGTAAAAAGCGTGTCATTGCTGCGATATCACTTGCTTCACCCACACGCTTTAATGGGTGTCGTTGCGCTGACTTTTCCATTTTTGCTTCGTTGTTCAAAAATCGATCTGCCAAAGGTGTATTTGTGATTGATGGTGCAATTATGTTTACTCGCGTCTTGGGTGCAAGCTCAGCAGCAAGTGATTTGCCAAGGCCTTCAAGGGCTCCTTTAGATGCCGCTACACTGGCGTGAAAGGGCATGCCCACTTTTACAGCAACGGTACTGTACAAGACCACACTGCTATTGGTTGTGAGCTTTGGGAGAACTGCTTGCAAAGACTTGACAAAGCCCATGACATTGATTTGAAAATCTGCCTCGAATGCTTCTGGTTTTAGCCCCTTAAACGGTCGCAAATTGATGCTCCCTGGACAATAAACAAGTCCTGATAGTTCTGCGGGTAAGTCCAGTGTGGACAAATCATCTGTAGTCACATCAAAAGGAAGGTGATGGATGTCGAGTCCTGTTAGGGAATCCGATGAGCGGGAGGCGATACACACCTCATGACTTTCAGTGAGTAGTTTGGCGGTGGCCAGACCAATCCCGCTCGATCCGCCGATCAATAAAATGTTCTTTTTCATATGTTATTTATATTTTCCAAAAATGCTTTCGAGCTTTTGTTCACGATAATCAAAAATTGATTTGACTTTCTTTTTAACAAACAGCCAGTGGGCAAATCGCCCGAGAAACCCCAAAGGAAGCTTGTAATCAACGATATCTGTCATTTGAACACCATTGGGAATCTCTTTGATAAAATGTTTGTGGTGCCAAAACGTATACGGTCCAAAGCGCTGTTCATCAACAAAATAATGCCCCTTTTCAACATGCGTAATTTCAGTCACCCAACGAAATGGGATTCCGAGAATGGGGGTGAGGATATATTGTATGATTTGCCCTGGAAACATTTTGCGATCAGCACCAGACAAGATATCAAAGCCCATATAATCTGGCGTAATCGTTTTTAGGTTTTTGGGATCTGATAAAAAATCCCATGCCTTTTCCATGTCGATCGGTAAATTTTGTTCAGATGTATAGCTGTACACGTTTTTTCATTTTTGTCAAAGATACTCTTTTGTTTAATGAATTAAAAAAAAGATTAAACAAAATAAATTGTTAAAATTTCATCATGATTTACACAAAAAGTGTAGTTTAGAAATTCTAAATTCAAAAACAATGAAACCCATATTTTATCTATCTCTATTATTGATCTCTTTTACGGTTCATGCACATTTGCCACGACCACAACTCAGTCCGAAAGCAAAGTTGGTTCAAACGGTTGGTTTGTCCGAGGTGACCATTGAATATTCTCGACCAGCAGTGCGAGATCGAAACATATTTGGCGACTTGGTTCCCTACGACGTATTATGGCGTACGGGTGCAAACCGAAATACACTGATCACCTTTTCTGACGATGTAACGGTTTCTGGCCAACCCCTTTCCAAGGGAACCTATTCTCTGTATACCATACCGAAACAAGACGTTTGGATGGTGTATTTCTATACTGAAACCAATAATTGGGGAACGCCTTCAAGCTGGGACGAGGACAAAGTGAGTCTTGCTGTTCGGGCAAAAGTGCAAACCATCGATCATGCAGAGTCATTTTCCATATCACTCGAAAACATATCCCTCGATTCAGCGGATTTGCAATTGGCTTGGGAACAAGTTGCGATACAGATCCCGATGACTTTTCCAACAAACGAGATCATGACGTCTCATATCTCAAAAATGAACCCAGATTCTGCCTCCGCCAATGATTTATACACTGCAGCAGTTTATTATTTAAACAATGATAAAGATTTGCAAAAAGCAAAGGCATGGATTACAAAGGCAGTTGAATTGAGAACTGACGCATTTTGGTTTTTTCGTCAAAAATCATTGATTCACGAAGCACTTGGGGAATTGGATTTGGCCATCGATGCTGCGAAAACTTCTCTTCAATTGGCGACAACTTCTGGAAACCAGCAATACATCGACCTCAATAAAAAACAATTGGCCAAATGGGGTGCTGAATAAGCGAGCTTAAAAATAGTTTTGGACAAACTTGTGAAGTGCCTGAAAGGTTTGCATACATGGCAATCCCATCACGTTTGTATATGACCCATTGATCTCCGAAACAGCATAGAGTCCAAATGCGTCCTGAATCCCGTAGGAACCCGCTTTGTCCATGGGGCTACCAGTTGCTACGTATTGGTCAACTAGGTCTTCGTTTAAATCCGCAAACCTGACATCTGTAAAGCAGTTGATAGTATGCTGTCGGTTGGTGGTTGAAAAGCAAACCGAACTAATGACCCGATGCGTTTTTCCCGAAAGCGAAAGCAACATCCGTTTGGCTTCTTCTTGGCTTTTGGGCTTTCCAAGTGCTTTTCTCTCAAACCAAACAATCGTGTCTGCTGTGATCACGAGCTGATCAGGGTTGAGGTCGTGCTGGAATACCTTGCCTTTTTGCTGTGCTAAATGGTCAGTTATTTGTTCGGCTTGTAGATCAGGATCAAATTTTTCATCGATTGTTCGCAGTTCTACACGATGATTGATCTTCATTTGCTCAAGCAAGCTTTGTCGCCTTGGTGAGCCAGAACCCAGTATGATATCAACTGTTTTTGGAATGGTCATTTTTTGTCGTTTCTCGCTTCAAAAAATCCGCCCCATTTGCCGTGGATTTTTAAGGTTTGTTCTATGACATCCCGAACACATCCCTTTCCACCAGGGACATGAGAAATATAATCAGCTGCTGCCCGAACCTCAGGTACAGCATCGTTTGGACAAGTGGCAAGGTGCACTTGATTCATTGCAGGAATATCTGGGATGTCATCCCCCATAAATAAACTTTCACTGGCTTTGAGATTGTTTTCTGCAAAGTAGGTTTCCAATACACTTGCCTTATCATGGATGCCGAGATACACATCTTTCACCCCCAAATCATTGAGTCTTTTTTGAACAGCAGGATTTGTTCCCCCCGAAATAATACAAACCCGAAACCCAGCGTGTAATGCGGCCTTTACGGCATAGCCATCTTTGGTATTCATGGTTCGCAACATCGAACCATCTTCATGGATCAAGATACTTCCATCGGTAAAAACCCCATCGACATCAAAAATAAAGTTCTGAATGTGCTTGAGCTCCTCTTTAAATATTTTCATTGCTTTGTTTTAATAATTGAGATGTAAAAAGCGAGTAAATATCGCTCAATTCTTCTGTCATTGGGATCGCCATGTGGCGCTGGATGGTTTGGGTATCACCCCTCGCGGCAGGCCCTGTTTGACTTTCCCTTGGATCTAGTTGTTTTATTTTTCTGGTTGTTTCTTCGATAAGAGGAGTTAACAATTCAAAATTCAGCTGTTTAGACTTACAAAAGCGATGGGCTTCCGCATACAAATGATTGGTAAAATTATTCACGACAACAGCAGCTAAATGCATGCTGAGGCGTTGTTTTTCATCGATTTGTGTAGCAAGTGGACTCAGCAGTTGAGATAAGGTTTCCAATTTCTCATTCACTTGTTTGTTGTTACCTTCCCATAATATTGGGATTTCGGACCAATTTAGCTGCTGTTGCTTTGAGAATGTTTGCAAGGGGTAAAAAACCCCTCGATGTTTGTGGTTACTGAGCAAGTCCATTGAAGATGCACCCGAAGTGTGTGCGACGACAGCATCTGTCAAGGGAAGTTGACTGCTGACTTGTTGTATCGCTTGATCAGAAACTGCAATCAAAACCACATCACATGATGGAAGGGCATTGAATTGTTTCGAAAAAGGAATATCAATCAGATCTTTTGGGAGTTTATTTTGATCTCTGCCGTTGAGTTGAACTAAGCTTAAAGTCTGATGGTTACGGATTTCTCTTGCCAGGGCAATTGCCACATTTCCAGTACCGATCAATCCGATTCGAATCATATGTCAAAACTACAAACTAAAGTCCATAGTTGACTACCTATGAAATTTTAGTAGGTTTGCAAAAAAAATAAATAGATGTCCAACAGAACATTTACGATGATTAAGCCTGATGCGGTTCAAAACGGCCATGTTGGTGCTATACTTGAAAAAATCACAACCGCTGGATTTGTAATTCGAGGGCTAAAGATGTCCCAACTCATTCAACGCGAAGCTGAGGCATTCTATGATGTGCATAAAGAAAGACCATTTTTTGGTGAATTGGTTGCCTTTATGACCAGCGGACCGATTGTTGCTGCCGTCTTGGAAAAAGAGAACGCAGTCGCTGATTTTAGAGCACTTATTGGATCAACAAACCCCGAGGAAGCGGCAGAAGGAACCATCCGAAAGTTGTTTGCGGAGTCGGTGGGACGAAACGCAATTCACGGATCTGACAGCGATGACAACGCAAAGATTGAGTGCGCATTCCACTTTTCCGCACGGGAGATCTACTAAATAAAACGAATATCCCTCACTTTGTCTTTTCCAAGAGATGCATTGATCATTTCGATGATTTTGTCTTTCCCATAACTGAGTTCCTGTCGAAGTACAGAAGAGGTGAGTTTCACAACCAGGACGTCTTGCTGTAGGCTGATGTTTTTAGTGTAGGCATTGATATTTTCTCCCAGTAACTCACGCCAACTCTCTTGAATTCGAGCGGAATCGATTCCATCAGTAAGCGCATTTTTGGAAATAAACTCTCCCAAAACGGATTTGATCTTTTTTGCGTCATCACTCATATTTCTATGGATTTTACAAGCTGAATATCGAATAGCTTTGCGCGGTTTGTTTAATCATATTTTCGGTGCGCTCTTTATTGGTATCGGTAACAAATAGCTGCCCAAAAGAATCGTCATTGACCAGATTGATGATTTGCATCACACGACGATCGTCCAGTTTGTCAAAAATATCATCCAATAGTAATATAGGCAAAACATTCATCAGATTTCGGATCACATCAAACTGGGCGAGCTTTAGAGCGATTAAAAACGTTTTTTGTTGTCCTTGGCTTCCAAATTTTTTGATTGGGAAATCGCTGATTTGAAAACGCAAATCATCTTTGTGAGGTCCAATACTGGTGTATTGTAAAATGCGGTCTTTTTGTAAGGATTCCTCCAAAAGGTCAATAAAGGGCTTCTCATCGAGTTTGGACTCATAGCTAATCGAAACGATTTCTTTGTCTCTGCTTATAAACTGATAGCGATCGTGGAAAAGCGGTTGAAAGCCCTCTACAAACTCTTTACGAGCTTGGTGAATGGGCTGCCCGAACTGTACAAGTTTTTCGTTGAAAACCGAAAGGGTGTCTTTGTCAAACTTGTTTGATGATGCAAAGTGTTTGAGCAGGGCATTTCGTTGGTTTAAGGTACGCTGGTAAGCAATCAGGTTCTGCAAGTAAGATTTATTGGATTGAGAAATGGTACGATCCAAAAACTTTCTTCTCACGCTGCTCCCTTCCAAAATTAAATCTCTATCAGTTGGGGAAATAATCACTACAGGGATTAGCCCAACGTGGTCTGCAATTTTTTTATAGGCCTTGCGATTTCGTTTAATGGTTTTTTTGCCCTCGCGTTCGAAATGACATTGAATTCGCAAGCTTTTTCCGCTTTTATCAAAAACACCTTCAATCATGCTAAAATCGGCTTGATGAGAAATATTTTGACTCGTGATGCTATTGGAGTAGCTCTTACCCATAGCAAGGAAGTATATCGCATCCAAAGCATTTGTTTTGCCGACTCCATTATTGCCCACAAAACAGTTGATGTTGCGATCTAAACTAAAATCGATACCTGTTAGGTTTCTGTAGTTTACGATGGAAAGTTGGTCCAAAAATAGTTCCTTCACAGGTCAGGGATTGTTATTTTAGTTTGTACATGACCAAATTATTGATTTTTGCTCGTTTTTGTAGAATGTTCATTTCAATAATTATCATATTTTTGCAAACACGATTTACAAGCTATGGCCACATATAAAAAAAGAGGTGCTAAGAAAACGCAAAACCCCAAGGGTTCTCAAGCCACAGAAAGCAGAACGGAAGAGGTTTTTTCAAATCTCGACACAGGTGCATCAAGATTAGAACAATGGATTGCAGCTTATCAGCGACAGATTTTCGGATTGATTTTTGGAATCGTCCTTGTTGTTCTTGGTTATTTGGGATATCAAAGTTTAATTCTCAATCCTAAAATTGCGGAAGCCAACACAGAGATCTTTCAAGCCCAAGACTTTTTTGAAAAGGGATTGGCAGATGAAGAACTTCGCGATTCTCTTTTTCAGAATGCACTAAGTGGAGCCAACGGGAAATATGGTTTTTTCGATATTATTGATAATTATGGTGGAACACCTGCAGCCAATTTGGCGACTTATAGTTCGGGTATGATTTATCTTCATTTGGGTGAATATGAGTTAGCGATTGATTACCTAGAGGATTTTAGCTCTTCTGACCCGTTACTTGCTCCCCTTGCTTTGGGAGGGATTGGTGATGCTTTTGCTGAGTTGGATCAACTTTCAGATGCCTTAAACTACTATGAGAAGGCCTTATCGTTTAGTGACAATCAAATTACCTACCCACGTTATTTGCGTAAAGCTGGTCTTGTTGCTTTATCACTTGGAGATAAAAAAACTGCCAAAGCATACTTTACCATCATTAAAGATGATTTTTCAAGTGGGGTAGACGCCAAGCACATCGACGCTTTGCTTGGTCAAGCCAGCATATAATATGGCAACGAGCAGTCAGAACAGCAAGCATATCAATCACGAAACACTCCCCAGTGCTGAAGGTTTGCGTTTTGCACTCATCGTCTCCCGATGGAACAGTGAAATAACCGATCGTCTCTTTGCGGGAGCCCATCAAATTTTGCAACAACAACAGGCAAAACAAATTGATCGTATTGATGTTCCTGGTAGCTTTGAATTGGTATATGCGAGTCGTGTTGCGATGGAAAAAAAATATGATGCGATCATTGCTATTGGCAATGTAGTTCGAGGAGAAACAAGCCATTTCGATTATGTCTGTCAAGGGGTGACTAACGGAATTCAGCAGCTCAATGCGATGGGTACAGTACCAGTTATTTTCTGTGTGTTAACAGATGATAAAATCGAGCAATCACATGCGAGAAGTGGAGGATCATTGGGAAATAAAGGGGAAGAAGCGGCGGTTGCTGCCATTGAAATGGCGCATTTATAGTACTTATTTCTTAAAATACTTCATCGGCACCCAGAGCATGCCATAGCATTCTCCATTTTCTTTGTTTAGGTTTTTATGATGAATTTTGTGTGCCCTTCGAATCGCTTTTGCATAGGTTGTATTGGCATTGCGGAACCATTTTACGCGCTGATGGATAAAGATGTCGTGAACAAAAAAATAAGTGAGACCATAAGCAAAAATCCCTAAGGCAATTGCCATTCCCGGCCAAAATCCAAACTCTCCCCATAAAATCACAAAACCAGCGCTAACAGCTGCATAAAAGAGAAAAAAGGCATCGTTTCTTTCAAAATTTGAATCGTGGTCTTTGTGGTGATGGTCTTTGTGAAGTGACCATAAAAACCCATGCATGATGTACTTGTGGGAAAACCATGCGACAGCTTCCATAAAAATAAAGGTGGCGAAAAAAATAAAAATCTGAATGGTGAGGAGCATGGATTACAGAATATTGAATCGATACCGAACATAGGAGCGAGCTAGCACATCCACTTTTTGGATATTGGCCACACGTATTCTTTTGTTTTTGATGTCAATAGAGGGAACCCGTTTTAGTTTCTTTAGCAGACGGAGGTAATACTTATAGGCGGTGTAAACACCAAATTTTGCTGCATCGGGTAATTTGAAAATTCCAGACAGGCCTTTGTGAAAATCGGCTTCAATTTCGGCGATAATTTTCTGCTTGGAGGCCTCGTCAAGCTCTCTGAGGTTTACATTCGGAAAATAAGAGCGCTCTAGTTGTTCGTAGTCATTTTTGAGATCACGAAGAAAATTTACTTTTTGAAAGGCAGAACCCAGTGCCATGGCTGAAGATTTCAATTCGTCGAAAAGCTCACGGTCTCCTTTGACAAAAACCCGTAAACACATCAATCCAACAACGTCAGCAGAACCATAAATGTAATTTTTATACTCCTCATCTGTTTGATAAACCTTTTTTGATAGATCCCAGCGCATGCTTTGCATAAAAGCGTCAATGAATTCTTTGTCTATTTCGTAGCGATGAACGGTCTCTTGGAAAGCATTCAGAACAGGGTTTGTACTGATTTTTTCCGTCAGTGCATATGCCAAATCGTCTTCAAAACGGTCTAGAAGTGCCACTTTATCATAATCGTGAAAACTATCAACAATTTCGTCCGCCAATCTGACAAAACCATAAATGTTGTATATGTCTTGACGTATTTCAGATGATAGCATACGTGTAGCCAAAGAAAATGAAGTACTATACGACTCCGTGATTTCTTTGCTACATCGTTTCGATACAGAATCAAAAATAGATTTCACAAAATAACTTTCTCTAATTACCAATTGCAAATTATAATTTTTTTCTTGTTTATTCAACTTCAAAGAAAAAAATTATAACTCTTTAATCAATTCGGCAGAAGATTCAAAAATACGAACCCTAGGGTTTTTGGGTTTTGTAATGTATTTGGCTTGGTATCCGGTAATCAATAACTCAGAACCTTCCGTTGATAAAACCTCTTTTTCAAATTCTTCCAGATACTCATCTACACGGTCATGATTGGGTTCGATCGTAAAGCAGGATACAAAAACCATTTTATCTGCTTTGTCTTGAAAATTAGATAGACTTGTTGTCGGAACGGATTGACCTAAAAAGATAGTTTTATACCCACGGTCCAGAATCTCGTAGTTTAGATAAAGCAGTCCCAGTTCGTGGATCTCATTGTCGGGGAGATAAAGCACAAAAGTTTGATCTGTATTTTGAGGTTGATTCTCTTGCAACTTTTCACAGAGTGAATGTATTTTTTGTTTGATCAAACTCGTTATAAAGTGCTCGTGAGATGGGCTGATGGAATTGGTTTGCCATAAAACGCCAAGTTCGATCATCAGGGGAGTGAAGATGGATTGGTAAATTTCACCAAAACTCATTTTTTCCATGAGCTCATCGAACGTGTTTGTAAATAAACGCTGATCAAAATTGATCATTGATAGCTTAAAGAGACCGAGTGACCAATCGTAAGGACTCTTTTGAAGAGTAATTGTGTGGACTTTATCTTTGATTTCGTTTACCTCCATTCTGGCGATTTTCGAAATCTTAAAGCCATTTTTATACAACATCGAAACGTTGAGAAGCTTTTGCAAGCTATCAAGATTGTAGAGGCGAATGTTGGTTTCTGTGCGTTCCGGCTCAAAAAGGTTGTACCTTTTTTCCCAAATCCGTATGGTGTGGGCTTTAATTCCGGAGAGATGCTCCAGATTTTTTATACTAAAACTTGTTTTGACCCGATCCATTTTGTTTAACGTTTAATTGACAAACATTAAACAAAAGTAGGAAAAAAAAGTTAAATGGAAAATTGTGCGCACGAGAGGAATCGAACCTCCACGGGATTTAACTCCCACTAGGCCCTCAACCTAGCGCGTCTACCAGTTCCGCCACGTGCGCTGAGGGACTTGTTGTGACTTGGCTGGGTCTCGAACCCAGGACCCTCTCCTTAAAAGGGAGATGCTCTACCAACTGAGCTACCAAGTCTTTGTGATTTGGCTGGGTCTCGAACCCAGGACCCTCTCCTTAAAAGGGAGATGCTCTACCAACTGAGCTACCAAATCGTCCTTTTTATAATGGCTGCAAATATAAATTCAATTCTACGATTAATCAAAGTTTAAATTGGCTTAAATTTGTAATCCGACAATGAGCGAGCAAGTACTTTATTCAGAAAAATCCGATCAACCGATCATTCTCCTTGGCTATATGGGTTGTGGAAAATCCACAGTTGGTCAACT
Source organism: Flavobacteriaceae bacterium TMED81 (assembly GCA_002171575.2). Lineage (GTDB taxonomy): Bacteria > Bacteroidota > Bacteroidia > Flavobacteriales > Flavobacteriaceae > UBA724. The sequence continues at coordinate 2,433 of NHEI02000028.1, read as the reverse complement.
CCTCGCAAAACAACTTGCATTGCCTTTTGTTGATATGGATGATTATTTGAGCGAAATACACGGTCGTTCTGTACCAAACCTTTTTCTAGAATATGGCGAAATCAGCTTTAGAAAACTTGAAAAAAGAGCCCTTGATGACTTGCTAATTTCAGCTCAAGCATCTGTGATTTCGCTTGGTGGTGGAACTCCTTGCTACGCTGACAATATGCTGTCTGTGGTTCAGTCAACACCCCATACTTTTTATTTATCTCCTTCCCTTTCAACCCTCTGTCATCGCTTATTTTCCGAGAAAGACCATCGTCCGATGATATCTCATTTAACTTCAAAAGACAAACTGCAAGAGTTTATTGCAAAGCATATTTTTGAAAGAAAACAATTTTATGAGCAGGCCAATCACCTCTTGTATATACAGGATGAAACTCCACAAGAACTCGTCGATCAGATTATCAAAAAACTAGGTTAGATACCCTTCGAAAGTATCGTTTTTACACACAATTTCTACATGTTCGTGCATGCTTGTGGACAATGAGATTCCTTTATAATCTGCCTTTATGGGAAACTTTTTATGATTTCGATTGATTAATACAGCAACTTTACATTGGGTAAGTGACACTTGAAGAAAGTGACGAACTGCATAGATCAATGTCGAGCCAGTATGTAAAACGTCATCAACGATGACAACCGATTGGTTTTCATATTGAGATTCATCTATAGACATTTGAATCTTGTTTCTGGGATTTTTTTTATCAATTTGGATTTGGCAATCCAACACCTCAATGTCCGATATCGATCGCAAAACTTTAGCGATCGATTTGGCGACCTGATTGCCATTTGATATCACGCCAGCAACCACAATTCTTTTTTCACCGGGATTGTCTTCAAGGATTTGATAAGCAATCCTTCGGATACTCAGCTCTGCTTGTTCGGCTGTTAAAATGCAATCATTGTACATACTCAAATATAATCATTCATCAGTAGAATCGGACTCACTATCCATAAAATCCATCAGGTCTCTTCGATTTTTTTTACTTGGCCTACCGCCAGTTTCAAATCTGTTGTTCGCTTGATTGACGGCAATTTCTGTTCTCGCTTTCCGAAGACCTTCAGGCGTCAGGTCTTTGGCATATTGTTCCACCAATTTGGCAGCAACTCTTGACTTTGGAATTCCAAGCACAAGTAGGGTAAACTCCATTTGATTTTTTCGAATCAGTATTTTTTCCGCACCAAAAACCTCTCTAGAGGGTTTTACTGTCACTTCATCTATGCGAACATGACCTTTTTTACAAGCAATCGATGCTTCATTTCTCGATTTGTAAAAACGGATCGCCCAGAGATATTTATCAATTCGCAAAAGAAATGTTAATTGTGATTTATACAGATTCAAAAATACAAGAAAATCGTATCTTGTCCCACTATTTTTTTCGATGAAAACGCACAATCTTCTTTTCCTATTTGTTCTGGCTTTTACCTTTATCCAATGTGATGATACAACAAGATCAGTAATTCCCCCTCCACGTGATTACGAGGAACAACGGACGGCTGACAACGATTCAATCATTTCCTTTTTGCAAAGTCATTATTATAATTATGAGGAATATGCGAATGCAGCGTCTGGCGAACGAGTGGAATTTACAATCGATTCGTTGGTTAATGCTTCTGGCAAAACTCCTATGATTGATCAAGTTGTTGAGCATGAGGTGCAAGTCAAAGACCAGGATGGCAATTTTATCACACACACCATGTACGTGATTCCAAACGTCCGAGAAGGTGTTGGGGATTCGCCAACCATTGCCGATGAGGTCTACATTACCTATAAAGGGATGTTACTTGATGGGTACTCTTTTGATCAAAGTGAACAGCAAATTTGGTTTACGGGATTGAGTACAGTTCAGGGGTTTTATGAACTCTATCCTTTTATCAAGCATGGAACTTGGGAAGTTGACCCCGCAACTGGGTTGATTAGCTACGACGGCTTTGGAACGGCGGTAGCAATTATGCCTTCCGCTCTAGGGTATTACGGCAGTCAGTCTGCTCCTAGAGAATATGCACCTTTGATTTTTGCAGTCGATTTGTACACCTTTGCTACGGCTGATCATGACGAAGATTCTGTTCCGACAAGTGAGGAAGACATCGACGGAAACCGTCATTTTACAGACGATGCTGACGATACCGATGGCGATGGCATCCCGAACTATCTCGACAATGATGATGATGGCGATGGCATTCTGACGATCGACGAGTATGATGTTGATGCAGATGGCCTTGCTGATGACTCCGATGGGGATGGTACACCAGACTATTTAGACGCTTCTTAAGTAGTCACTTATTATTTTCTAGCGATAACTCGATTTGCTGCATTCACGATTGACTGCGCATTCAAGCCATATTTTTCCATAAGTTGAGCAGGAGAGCCAGCCTCGCCAAACGTATCCT
>NHEI02000027.1 GCA_002171575.2 Flavobacteriaceae bacterium TMED81 | reverse complement strand
GCTCAACGATTGTATTTGGCACTGTCATTTCTGGAACTCGAATAATTATAGGTACTCTTGTGCTTTCTTCCCATAATGAGTTTTTGTAAATGTGATCTTTCTCTCCCATAGTCCAACCGTGGTCACTAGTCAATACTACAATCGTGTTGTTTTTAAGCGAAGTGTTGTTAATCGCACGCATCACTTGACCTACATTGTCATCAACGGCGGTTACACAGGCTAAGTAAGCTTGTGTAAAGCGTTTTAATCCCTCGTGTGGATCTTTATATGAGGCTACCAGATTTTCAAACATTTCTAACGACCGGGTTCTTCTGTTTTTTGTTTCAAACTGGTCTACCAAATGCAGAAAAGTATCTTCTTTATCGCCGGGTAAAATATCTGCCAACTGAATGCTGTCTAGAGGATACATGTCAAAATATTTTTGAGGGGCTATCAGGGGGGTGTGCGGACGAAGAAACCCAACTGACAAGAAAAAAGGAGCGTCTTGCTCTTCTTCAGCCAACTCCAAGAGACGCTTTTCAGCCCATTGTGAATTTAGTTCATCGGGTGTTAAATCACGGTCTTTATCATTATTATATTTAAGTTCTTTGCCACTTCGAAACCCACCATAGACCCACCATAACCTTTCGCCATTGAAAGTTTGTTCCCCAAAGTTTTTCATGGGGCCATAAGATCCATCAATAAAACCACCACCCATGTTGAGTCCATCAACGATACGATTGGTTCTAAAAGGAGCAGGCACATCAGGATGAGAGATAGGCTTTTTCTTACGGTCATACTCGCCTGCGTAAACAAATGGGCTGTAATCTGCTTTGTATTTAAATTCAGACCACACATCTTCTTTGTTGTGATGAAGGACTTTGCCGCTTCCAATTACATGATAACCATCATCTTTAAATTTTTCCATAATGGTTTTGGTGTTGGCCAGCACTTCATTATCTAACCATGATTTCATCCAAAAATGAGATGCGTTGTGTGGGTATACACCCGTAAACATACTCGCTCGTGAGGGACCGCACATAGGATTGTTTGAATAGGCATGCTTAAATCGAGTGCCTGAAAATCCCAAGGCTTTCATATGTGGTGTTTTAGCCTGAGGGTGGCCATAGAACCCTTCAGGAAAATCGTTTAAGTCATCAATTATGATAAGCACAACATTTGGCTTTTTGGTAGATTGCCCCTGAATATTAGAAAAGGATAGGATTGCCAGAATAAATAATAGATAACGAGGAATCATATGATACGGTTTTAAAATCTTGGTTTTTATTGATTTTTTGAGTAGTTAAAAAATTAAGAAGACAAACTAACCTACTAAAATAATTGATTTAATTCCAAGGAGTAGTAAATAATTATCTATAATAGAACAGATTTTATCGAATTGTTCTTACAAATTGTAACACTGAAAATAGAAAAATTAGGATGAATTATTTTTCCTTCTCATACGATTAAAGTCAATCAAGGAGTTTTTATTTTGGAATCAAATGATGCTTTAATCAATTTGATAAAAAAAATAATCTCTGATGTGAGTAAAACTCAAAAGAATAAAAGAGACCCTAACGGACTCTTATTTTGGGATAATTCGTCAGCATTATGCTGCGTTATGCTTTTTGATAAGGTTTAACGCAGAACCTTCTTTGAACCACTCTATTTGTTGTTCATTGTAGGTGTGATTTGTCAAGATAGAATCCTTAGAACTATCGGCATGCACGACTTCAATGGTCAATTGCTTACCAGGTGCAAAATCTTTTAAGTCCACAAAATTAAAGTTGTCGTCTTCTTGAATTAAATCATAGTCGGCTTCATTGGCAAAAGTGATTCCCAACATTCCCTGTTTCTTTAGGTTGGTTTCATGAATTCGAGCAAAAGACTTGACCAAGACCACTTTCACCCCTAAGAAACGTGGTTCCATAGCTGCGTGCTCACGAGAGGAACCCTCGCCATAGTTGTGATCTCCCACAACAACCGTTTCAATACCCGCAGCTTTGTACGCACGTTGGGTGTCGGGCACTCCTCCGTATTCTCCTGTAAATTGATTTTTGACAAAGTTGGTTTTTTGATTGTACGCATTCACCGCACCAATCAAACAGTTGTTGGAGATATTATCAAGGTGGCCACGAAAACGCAACCAAGGACCTGCCATGGAAATATGGTCGGTTGTACATTTTCCATGTGCCTTAATCAAAAGTTTAGCTCCAATGATATTTTCACCATTCCAAGGTGCAAAAGGTGTTAAAAGTTGAAGTCGTTCTGAATCTTCTTTAACAACTACCTCAATACCCGAACCATCGGCTTCAGGTGCTAGATAACCATTGTCTTTTACGTCAAAGCCCAGTGGCGGAAGTTCCATTCCCGTTGGGGGATCAAGCTTTACCTCTTCTCCCTTTTGGTTGATAAGCGTATCATTGGCGGGGTCAAAATCTAATCGTCCAGAGATTGCAACAGCAGCTACCATTTCTGGAGAAGCAACAAAAGCGTGCGTATTTGGGTTCCCATCATTACGTTTAGAAAAGTTTCGGTTAAACGAGTGAATGATGGAGTTCTTTTCTTGCTTATCTGCCCCCTCGCGTGCCCATTGACCAATACATGGACCACAAGCGTTCGTAAAAATCTTAGCATTTAAGTCCTCAAAAATATCCAACAAGCCGTCGCGTTCAGCCGTATAGCGTACTTGCTCCGAACCTGGATTGATTCCAAATTCTGCTTTGGTAATCAAATTTTTCTCTACGGCTTGCTTCGCAATGGAAGCAGCTCGTGAAAGATCTTCGTACGAAGAGTTTGTACATGACCCAATCAATCCCCACTCTACTCGCAATGGCCATTCATTTTCTTTTGCCACATTACTCATATCTTTAACCGCAGTGGCCAAATCTGGTGTAAAAGGTCCATTGATGTGTGGTCCTAATGTATCTAAATCAATTTCAATGACTTGATCAAAAAATTGCTCTGGGTTGGCATAAACTTCTGGATCTGCTGTGAGGTGTTGGCGGACAGCATTGGCAGCATCGGCAACATCATCACGGCCAGTAGAACGTAAATAACGCTCCATCGATTCGTCATAACCAAAGGTCGAAGTCGTAGCACCTACTTCAGCTCCCATATTACAAATTGTGCCTTTGCCTGTACAAGACATGGATTCGGCACCTTCACCAAAATACTCTATAATGGCTCCTGTTCCTCCTTTAACCGTTAGGATACCAGCAACTTTTAAAATCACATCTTTGGGAGCGGTCCAGCCATTCAATTTTCCAGTTAATTTAACCCCAATAAGTTTAGGAAATTTCAATTCCCAAGGCATGTCGGCCATGACATCTACCGCATCAGCACCTCCAACCCCAATCGCCAACATTCCGAGACCACCTGCATTTACGGTATGCGAGTCGGTTCCAATCATCATTCCACCAGGGAAAGCGTAATTTTCTAACACCACTTGGTGGATAATTCCAGCACCTGGCTTCCAAAATCCGATTCCATATTTGTTGGAGACTGACTCTAAGAAATTAAATACTTCGGCAGATGTTGAGTTTGCTGATTTTAAATCTTCAATAGCACCTGTTTTAGCTTGAATCAAATGATCACAGTGCACCGTAGTTGGTACCGCTACCTTGGCTTTTCCAGCTTGCATAAACTGCAAAAGTGCCATTTGTGCGGTCGCATCTTGGCAGGCAATTCGGTCTGGAGAAAAGTCAACATAGTCTGCCCCACGATTGTAGGCACGTTCAGCGGCGCCGTCCCACAAGTGGGAATACAGTATCTTTTCTGAAGCCGTGAGTGGCTTTCCAACAAGGTTTCGAGCTTGGGAAATGCAATTTTCTAATCGTGCATAGACTGACTGAATCATTTCGATGTCAAATGCCATAATCGGTAGTTTTAATTTTGTGTAAAATTATGAAATAAAGTGTTAAGAATATTCTGGATAAACAGAATAAATTTAATGAGTTATAAAGTATAACAAATGCCCAAAAAAACATCAATTCTTCACCTCAATTGATGGTATTGTGGAATTCGGTAAGCTAAATCAAAAATACTACAAGACTTGGCTTAAATAAAATTGATGCTGTTTTGAAAAGCAAATGAATGATACAACCTCGTAAGGGTTATGAAGTAATTCTTGTCATTTCAGTTCAGGACAAAAGCAATGGAAAATTAGCTATCTTTATGGTATGAACAATCGATTAGAAAAACTTTTATGGAACGCCCGATACGTGACATTATTAGCCGTTATACTTTCAATTATCTCTTCTATTTACCTTATGATTCTTGGGAGTTGGGAGATCATTGAAGCTGTTCTATTTTACAATCCGCTGATTGACTCCTCTATCTCTGAAAACAATGAACTTCTTTTTAAAATTATCTCCTCTATCGATTTGTTTTTAATTGCAATCGTGTTGTTAATTTTTGGCTTTGGGATTTATGAACTTTTTGTCAGTGAAATTGATTTTACGCATTCAAAGTTTAAAGAGTCGACTTTAATTATTCGAGATTTAGACCAGTTAAAAAACAAAATCATCAAGGTCATTATTATCGTTTTAATCGTAAAGTTTTTTGAGAAAATACTGAAGTACTCCGAGAGTTTTTCATCTACAACTGACATTCTCTATTTTAGTTTGTCAATCCTTTCGATTTGTGTAGGGTATTACTTGCTCAATAGGAAATAAATTTCCTTTGTTAAGGCTTCCGAATATTCGCCACCAGTTCCTGTATGTCTTTGCTCGGTGCTGGGGTTCTGCTGCTAATTATAAGGGTGACAACAAAGTTGGCAATCATCGCAATGCTTCCAAAGCCCTCTGGCGATATCCCAAACCACCAATCGGCCTTGGTACCTCCACCAAACCATCCAAACTTAAACTTGAGCATATAAAATAGCATCAGTGACACACCCACAAGCATTCCGCTAATGGCACCTTCCTTATTAATGCGTTTGGAGAATATTCCCAGTAATATGGCTGGAAAGAACGATGAGGCTGCCAGCCCAAATGCCAAGGCAACCGTGGCTGCTACAAAGCCAGGTGGGTTTATCCCAAAGTAACCTGCCAGACACACTGCTCCTGTTGCAGCGATACGTGCGGCAATGAGTTCTCCTTTGTCAGAGATGTTGGGCATTACCATTTTTTTGAGAAGATCATGTGATACCGCAGATGAGATTACTAGCAATAGTCCTGCTGCTGTGGACAGTGCCGCTGCCAATGCGCCTGCTGCTAAGAGAGCAATCACCCAGTTGGGAAGCTGTGCGATCTCTGGGTTGGCAAGTACCATGATGTCTGCATCTACCGTCAGCTCGTTTGTTGTTGTATCGGCCGTGTATTGTATTAGCCCATCTTCGTTTTTGTCTGTAAAGCCAAGTAGTCCTGTGGTCTCCCATTTATCAAACCACCCTGGCATATCCTCATAGGGTTGGTTGCTTACGGTCTCAATAAGGTTGGTTCTTGAAAATACAGCTATGGCAGGTGCTGTGGTGTAGAGGATGGCAATAAACAACAGTGCCCATCCAGCAGACTTACGCGCATCGCTGACTTTCTTAACTGTAAAGAAGCGTACAATCACGTGTGGTAGCCCTGCTGTTCCCACCATCAGTGCCATGGTGATGCAAAACACATCTAACATCGATTTGCTCCCTGAGGTGTATTCATGAAAGCCCAGTTCTCTATGTAAGCCATCGAGCTTATCCAAAAGATATATCCCATCTGCGCCACTCGATCCAAAGCCGAGTTGTGGAATCACATTGCCTGTGACTAGAAATGAGATATAGATCGCGGGGACCATAAAGGCAAAGATCAGTACGCAGTACTGCGCCACTTGGGTATAGGTGATTCCTTTCATACCTCCCAGTACTGCATAGAACAACACAATCCCCATACCGATTAGTACACCCGTGACTATATCTACTTCTAAGTATCTAGAAAAAACTACTCCTACCCCACGCATCTGTCCGGCGATATAAGTAAAGGAAACAATCAGTGCACAAAACACAGCTACCAATCGGGCGGTGTTGGAGTAATATCTATCTCCAATAAAGTCAGGTACGGTAAACTTGCCAAATTTTCGAAGGTATGGTGCAAGCAGTAAGGCCAGTAGTACATAACCTCCTGTCCAGCCCATTAGGTACACAGAACCATCATAGCCACCAAAGGAGATAATCCCTGCCATAGAGATAAACGATGCTGCGGACATCCAGTCAGCTGCCGTTGCCATCCCATTGGCAATGGGATGAACCCCTCCGCCTGCGACATAAAACTCTTTTGTGGAGCCAGCACGCGACCAAATCGCAATGCCGATATACAATGAAAAACTAAGGCCAACTGCAATCCAAATCCAATACTGAAGTTCCATCGTTTATTTATTTTGTGTTTGATCGAGTTTGTTCATCAAATAGATATAGGTGAAAATAATGGCAACAAAGCCAAAAATAGACCCCTGCTGGGCAAACCAAAAGCCGAGTTTAAAACCACCGATTTGAATGGTGTTTAACTGTTCTACAAATAAAATCCCGCAGCCAAAAGAGACAATAAACCATAGACTGAGAAGTATCTTGATGTAGCGGATGTTTTTCTTCCAATAGCTATTTTTCATAGTTGAAGTATTGAATTAGTTCCGTAATCGTTTTGCAAAAACCGCAAAACCAAAGATAATGAGATAACACGGTATCAGAATATAATAGCTTTCTTGTGCAGAAGTGGCCAAGGCATCAGAAGATGTAAGTCCTGACTGCATCAGGGTTTCCTTGCCTTGATCTACTAGTCTTCCGTATAAATGAGGTATAATCGCTCCTCCAGCGATCGCCATAATCAATAAGGCAGATGCCGTTTTGGTGTGTTTGCCCAATCCCTCTAGAGTAAGTGGCCAGACTGCAGGCCATACCAAAGCGTTGGCAATTCCTAAGGCAGCAACAAACAAAACAGATGTAAATCCGTCCGTTGTCAAGATTAAAATGCTAAATACGATACCCAACAAAGCGCTGATTTGAAGTGCTTTTTGCTGGCTGATGTACTTTGGGATCAGAACCACCCCAAGAGCATAAGTTGCTACCATGGCCATTAGTGTGAAGGTAGTAAAAAACTTGGCAGTTGAGGCCGAGATGCCAAGAGCAATCCCATAGGCAATGATGGAGTCCCCAGCGATGACCTCAGCACCAACATACACAAACAGAGTCAGCATTCCCAGCCATAAGTGTGGGTATTGAAATATCGTTTTTTGAGATTCTCCATGTGACTTCGTATTGGCATCTATAGCTGCCTCTACATTGGGCAATGGTGCTTTATGCATCAAAAGACCCAAAACAAACAAGACAATCGCCATCACCAAATAAGGAGTAAATACACTATCGGCCATTTGATTTAATAATGTCGCTTTTTCGCTAGCAGAAACGCTATCGAGTTGGGCATTGACTTCATCAATCCCTCTGAGAAGTATGGCGCCAAAAATCAAAGATCCAAGTGCTCCCGCAACCTTATTGGCAATCCCCATAATGGCGATGCGTTGTGCACCACTTTCTATGGGTCCAAGTATGGTGATGTATGGATTGGCAGCGGTTTGCAAAATGGTCATCCCCGTACCTTGTATAAAAATCCCCGTCAAGAACATCCAATAGGTACGTGCTTCAGCAGCTGGAATAAATACCAGTGCACCAATCGCCATAATAAAGAGCCCAACTGACATGCCCATTTTATAACCTACCTTTTCAAGAAGATATGAAGCAGGAAGTGCCATAACTACAAAAGAGATGTAAGAAGCCGAAGCCACTAAGTAAGACTGTGCCTCGGTGAGTTCATTGATGGTCTTCATAAAGGGAATCAAAGCCCCATTGACCCAAGTGATAAATCCAAAAATGAAAAAAAGTCCCGCAATTATGGCAATCGCAGTTTTGTTGTTTGCGTTGGTAGTCATTAGTTGTTTTTTGTCAATATAGATAATTTAGCTTGAACAATATTACCTATTTTGATTCTAGATCCTAAAAAAATTAATTCTTTATTGACTGTAGGGCTGCCTTAAAATAATCCCATACAATTCTTTAAATTCCAAGTACATATAATATTAAAGTAACAATCAATTCGTTTCATTAAGCTAATTTTGAATTACTAATGAATTCAATTGTTGCAGAGTTTATCGGTACATTTACTATGATGTCGTTGGGATTGGGTGTTGTTGCCAATCTCAACTTGAGAAACACCTATGCAAATAATGAGGGAAGCAAATGGATGCTACTGACTTCGGCATGGGGATTTGCAGTTTTTTTTGGCGTAATCGTTGCTGGTCAGTTTAGCGGTGCTCACCTCAACCCTGCTGTTACTCTGGGTATGGCGATGTCAAATAAATTTGCTTGGTCTCTAGTACCCATCTATATTATTACTCAAATTCTTGGATCTATTTTTGCCTCCGTTATCGTTTATGTTTTCTATATCGATCACATTAAAGCAACAGAAAATGAAATCACCATCAAAAAATGTTTCTCTACAACTCCCGCAATCAGAAACTTTAAAAACAACTTTTTTAGTGAATTTGTTGCTAGTTTTTTTCTAGTGTTTTTGATTTTTTTTATTGCCAAGCCCACTATAAAAATTGAAGGTATCGAATCCTTACAATATGGAATAGGGTCTATGGAATCACTCCCTGTCGGGATATTAGTATGGGGACTAGGAATGTCATTAGGTGGAACAACGGGTTATGCGATTAATCCCGCTCGAGATCTAGGCCCTCGGATCGTATACACCTTGCTAAGAGGTAAAAAGGCAAAACCAGACTGGTCGTATGCTTGGATTCCAGCTATGGCACCAATTGTCGGAGGTCTTATTGCTGGGGTTGTCTATATGTTTTTAATATAGTTTATACCTTTCTTATTTACCAGAACAAGGCATACAATAGCACTGTGATTAACAACACCCCAAAGGCGCCTACATTAAAGGTTTTGCCAGTTGCAAAGAGCTGTTTGCTCAATACGATGCCTTTTGGGTCATCCTGATTGCCTTCAAGCTTACTGATGCCTGCAATCACGAGCAGCGTTCCGATACAAGTGAGCATCATCTGATGCATAAACGGAAGGTTCACAAACATTGCAGCATCACTCCAGCCGTTGGGTGCTACTTTGAAGTACATAGCAATCGGTATGGACAATATAACACCCCAAATCGCTGCATTGTTGGTGGCTTTTTTGTAGAACAGTCCCATTAAGAAGACTGCCAAAATCCCTGGACTTACAACACCTGTATATTCTTGGATAAATTGGAATACCTGCCCTAGACTACCCAATTGTGGTGCAATCAGCATGGCGATGATAAGCGCCACAAGTCCTGTCAAACGACCCACTTTCACCATTTGCTTGTCGTTGGCATTTTTGTTAAACATCGATTTGTAGATGTCCATTGTAAATATGGTGGATGTAGAGTTAATCATCGAAGCTAGTGAAGATACGATCGCTGCGGCTAATGCTGCTAGGATAAGACCCTTGAGTCCCACTGGAATAAAGTTTTTAATCAGCCAAGGTGCGGCATTATCGTTGGCGACATTGCCAGCCGTTCCCAAAAAGCCCTCACTGCTGAGGAGTCCCATGTTTAGGGTGCCAGTCTCAGGGTCTAGGTTCATCACATAGGCAATGATACCCGGAAGTACGACAATCACAGGGATAATCAGCTTTAGAAAAGCTGCAAACACAATCCCTTTTTGTCCTTCTTTTAAGCTTTTGGCTGCCAGTGTTCTTTGAATGATGTATTGGTTAAAGCCCCAGTAGTAAAGGTTGGCGACCCACATTCCGCCAATGAGTACTGCTAGACCTGGAAGATCCCACCAAGCGTCTCTTCCGTTGGGGGTTATGATTTCTCCTTTGGAGAGTATCATCGAAAAGCGTTCAGGTGTTTTTTCATAGAGGTATTTCAGTCCATCGATAAAGCTACCAGAGTCTGTGACGTTGGCTAGGGCAAAGTAAGCCATCAATAGTCCGCCAATAATAAGCAGTACCACTTGCACCACGTCGGTCCAAGCCACAGCTGCCAGTCCGCCCCAAAGGGAGTAGGCAGCAGCAAACAGACCAAGTCCAATGATGCTTTTGAGTAAGATGCTTCCATCGCCGCTTCCAACAATGGTGTCCAGTGCTTTCCCACCTAAAAAGAGAACGGTTGTAAGGTTGACAAACACAAAGAGTGCAATCCAAAATACCGCCAATATGGTTTTAAGGTTGGTGCTATATCGTTTTTCGATAAACTCTGGAATCGTATAGAGTCCTTTTTCAATAAAAATGGGCAGAAAGTATTTTCCAACCACAAGTAGCGTAATGGCTGCCATCCACTCATAGGAGGCAATCGCAAGTCCAAGTGCAAAGCCAGATCCAGACATGCCAATAAACTGCTCGGCTGAGATGTTGGCAGCAATGAGCGAAGCACCAATCGCCCACCAAGGCAATGATTTACCTGCTAAAAAATAATCCTCCGCACTTTTAGTCTCACCCTTCTTTTGGCGGGACACATAAAGTCCAATTGATAAAATGATGAGTGCGTAAAGCGCGAATACGACAAAGTCGAGGGTAGAAAAATCCATAAGTGCTGTTTTTTTGGCTTCACAATATAGCTATTCGAGCTAAAATAACTAAGATTTACCAACTGGTTTTTTGGTTGAATATGAACATTTAAAAATGAAAAACGCTTGTTAAAAGAAAATCAAAAACCAGTTGTCATAAAAATTAGTTAACCTTGACAACCTTTTTGATTTGCGGAGCGTACTTTTTAATGGTTGTCTCTACTCCCAATTGCAGGGTCATTTGATTGACTGAACAGGATATGCAGTTCCCTTCAAGTTCCACAATGACCGTATCTCCCTCAATAGCGACTAAGGAAATGTTTCCGCCATCATTTACCAGAAAGGGACGTATTTCATCTAGGGCTTGTTCTACTTGTGCTTTGACTTCTACCATACTCAAATATTTAGGAAACTGCTGAACATCCCGCCATGGTGGTGATCTTCACAATTTCGGTTGGGGGTAATTCTTTGTTTCGTTGTACCAGTTCTGTAATGAGTGATTGTGTGATGCTCGTAAATGCATCTTCAGTGACACCGCCTTGCAACACAGCCGGTCTTCCTATGTCTCCAGCTTCACGAAGACTTTGCACCAGTGGCAAATCGCCTAAAAAAGGCACCCCAACATCTTCTGCTAGATATTTGGCGCCATCTCTTCCAAAAATGTAATATTTATTCTCTGGCAATTCTTCTGGGGTAAAGTAGGACATATTCTCTACAACTCCCAAAACAGGAACCTGAATCGAATCTTGCTGGAACATGGCAACCCCTTTTTTGGCATCGGCAAGGGCTACCGCTTGTGGTGTACTCACCACCACAGCTCCAGTCACTGGAAGCGCTTGTAAAATACTCAGGTGAATATCCCCTGTTCCTGGAGGTAAGTCAATTAATAAAAAATCAAGCTCACCCCAGTCCGCGTCAAAAATCATTTGGTTGAGTGCTTTTGATGCCATCGGTCCACGCCATATCACGGCTTGATCTGGCTTTGTGAAAAATCCGATTGATAAGAGTTGAACGCCATAGTTGCTCACAGGTTTCATCTTTGATTTGCCATCAACCTGAACAGACAAAGGACGTTCGAAAGCCACATCAAACATCAGTGGCATAGATGGTCCGTAAATATCTGCATCCAATACCCCAACCTTAAAACCCATATTTGAAAGGGTGACCGCCAAATTGGCTGTCACTGTAGATTTCCCTACCCCACCTTTTCCAGAAGCAATTGCAACGATATTTTGAACGCCTTTTAAAGATTTGCCTTTGATGATATTGGGTTGTGGCGCAGAGGGAGATGCCTGATGGGTCACCTGGACTTGAAAGCTATAATTCTCTCCGATTTTGTCCTGTAATACTGATCCGACGTGGGCCTCAATTTTTTTGCGCGACTGTAAGCTCGGGCTTGCTAGAGCCAAGTCGATAACAATCTCTTTTCCGATGAGTTGCACATTGGTTAGCGCATTTGCATCCCCTATAGTTTGGGAAGACCCAGGGAGTGTGATGGTTTTAACCAGAGATTCGACTGCGGGCTTTTTCAAAATTTCTTTTTTAAAATGATTCTAAATTGCAAATATAGCACAAAGCCAGCAACTTACATAGGGTTTGCCGGATCCCAAAAGACTTGCTTAAAATGGGTAATTTGATCATCTTCGATTTGATGCCCTTCGTTCTCCAATAACTGCTGCATCACTCTCGGCCCTCCAAAATGATGTTTTCCAGTAAGTAAGCCGTTGCGATTCACCACACGATGTGCTGGAACATCAGGTTTTGAATGGGCTGCATTCATTGCCCAACCAACCATACGCGCCGATCGGCGCATGCCCAAATGGCCTGCAATTGCGCCATAGCTGGTAACCCTTCCTTCCGGGATTTGACGAACAACATCGTATACACGATCAAAAAAATCAGTATTATCTGAGGTATTTTTCATAACTAAATTTTAGGTAAGTGATTGGGATTTGCTGTGCCAAATACTGTTGCTCATAAAAGGTTTGAATGGAAACCACCTCCGTTGGAGCATGTACATATTTGTAGACGTCGTGATGAGCCATTTGTGGTCGGATGCCCATGCCGTCCAAAACCCCGAGAGTATATCCATGCAGGAAAGCGCTATCGGTTTTGAGATGCACAACCCCTTTGGAGTTGAGAATTCGTTGGTATTTCAGTAAAAAATCGGGGTTTGTCAGCCGATGCTTTGTCCGTTTGAACTTCAATTGTGGGTCAGGAAACGTCAACCAAATTTCAGAGACCTCGTCATGGGCAAAGACCTGCTCGATTAGTTCAATTTGTGTTCGGATAAACGCCACATTTGAAAGCTGTTCCTCCTGTGCTGTTTTTGCACCTCTCCAAAACCGAGCCCCTTTAATGTCAATTCCGATGTAGTTACAATCTGGATTTTCTCGAGCTAGAGCCACAGTATATTCGCCCTTCCCACAACCCAGCTCAACAATGATCGGGTTGTCGCTTGCAAAATATTCTTTCCAATCCCCTTTGTGGACAAATGATCCCTTGACAAGCGACTCCCTAGTGGGTTGAATCACATTGGGTAAGGTCTCATTCTCTTGAAAGCGTTTCAGTTTGTTTTTACTACCCATCGATTTCGGCTATTCCATCCGCATTTTTAATTGCCTTGTCTAAGGTAAAAGAAAATTGAGAACCGATATCCACTCGACTTTCCACCAGCAGTTCCTGTTGATGGGCTTCGACAATGTGCTTGACGATAGAGAGTCCTAGGCCAGTACCCCCTTCTTTTCGGCTGCCGCTTTTATCAACACGATAGAAGCGTTCAAACAAGCGTGGAAGGTGTTCTTCAGAGATTCCCAAGCCGTTGTCAGCAATATGAACTTTGATTGTATCCTCATCGATATCTTCAAATCGGATTTCGGTCGTTCCCTTTTTCTTTCCATATTTGATGGAATTCACAATCAAGTTTGTAAAAACTTGTTGGATTCGTTCCTCATCTGCATATACCTCGATTGGGAAGAGATAATCTTTATCAAACTCAAGGGATATATTGGATTTCGCTGCTCGAATTTCCAGCAATTCAAATATATTTCGGACGTGCTCCACGATATCAAAATCTGACTTCACAAGTGCAGTCGTTTCCGTTTCGAGCTGTGTGAGCAAGTCCAGATCTTTGACGATGTAAAGAAGTCGATCAACCCCTTTGTTGGCTCGATTAAGGTATTTTTTATTGACTTTTTCATTCGACAATGCGCCATCTAAGAGAGTTGATATATAGCCTTGAACGGTAAATAGCGGTGTTTTGAGTTCGTGGGCTACATTCCCTAGAAATTCCTTGCGAAATGCATCTTGGCTTTTTAAGGTATTGATTTCTGAAATACGTTTAGATACAATCTCTTTGACTTTCTCCTCNANCTCATCNAAATCAAATAANGGACTCGTANAATGTAGCGCTTCATTCTCTNCTGCAAAATCTGCNTAAAGGTTTTTGAGGTAGGCGTCTAACAATTGGTTAATCTGCCTGTTTAGCCAGAAGTANAAGGCGAGGGAAAAAAAAACACCCAATCCGATTGACATCACCAAGATATTGNCTGAAAATGGGTTTTGCTCAAATANGATNTNNCCGATCAATGAAACGGTGAATACAACAATAAAAAGGCATGCGATNGCATAGACAANGGCAAGTGACTTCCTTCTTTTTGTGAGCACAAGGTATCNGTTTAAATGACGTATTTATAACCAACACCCTTNACGGTNTTAAAGTGCTGATCACCAATTTTTTCTCTGAGTTTTCGGATATGTACATCTATTGTTCGTCCGCCAACAATGACCTCATTGCCCCAAACACGATCGAGNATGACTTCGCGTTCAAAAACTTTGTTTGGCTTACTCGCCAAAAGAGAAAGGAGTTCAAATTCTTTTCGNGGTAGGATTTTTTCCTCTCCNTTATANACGATTTTGTATTCCTCGCGATTTACCACAAGACTCCCTACTTCAATTAGANTGTCNCTGTCAGTNCCATCCTGCNTACGACGCAAAAGGGACTTGACCTTACTGATAAGAACTTTGATCTTTANGGGNTTGGTGATNTAATCATCNGCACCTGCTTCTAGACCNGCAACCTGTGTNTAGTCTTCACTTCGTGCNGTCAGAAAAACAATGATTAGNTTNTCNCCCAACTTGGGCAGTTTTCGCAGATTCTCACATGCCTCAATNCCATCCATTTTNGGCATCATTACNTCGAGTAATATCAGATGAGGAGATTTGCTTTTGGCTTTTTCAATGGCCTCTTCTCCATTGGNTGCNGTNTATACTTTNTANCCTTCGTTTGAAAGNTTATAACTNATGAATTCTAAGATGTCGGGTTCATCATCAACAAGTAAGATCTTAATATTTTTTTTATTCATGTTTTGCCAAAACTCAAATGTATAAAAATTATGNTTGAATCAAGTGGTCAAACATTAGCTTAATGTTAATAATGTAACTTTGAGATCGATTTATGAATAAGCTATCGTTTTACGAATCTTCGATTGGTTTTNACGCGCAGGCAATCAATTGCTANGAGGAACAGTTTACCCNCAATCCGATCTATCGTTCNTTTTGTGACCTCACGCATCGTCATCCTAGNGANTGCGAATCNCTNGTTCAAATTCCATTTTTGCCAATTTCTTTTTTTAAAACACACAAGGTTCTNACAGGAACTCCGCACTGCTCCCNTNTTTTTGAAAGCAGTGGAACGGGAGGGGNGACAAGTTCACATCACATAGCAGATATTCAAATCTATNAACAGAGTTTTATCCATTGCTTTGAGTTGTTTTANGGAAATCCNAAGCAGTTTGCAATCATTGGTTTNCTGCCAGGGTATTTAGAAAAANCCAATTCATCTTTGGTNTNTATGATGCNAAAATTNATCGAATTATCCGATTGCGCAGANAGTGGTTTTTATCTTGATGANCACCAAAAGTTGCATGANGTGTTGANACGGCGTGAGNGCAATCACAAAAAAACCTTTCTGCTGGGTGTGAGTTTTGCTNTATTGGATTTTGCNGAGCAATTTCCCTCNTCTCTGTCTCATACNATTGTCATGGAAACNGGAGGTATGAAGGGGCGTCGAAAAGAGATGGTTCGTNACGAACTACACGCACAACTCAAGCGCAANCTAGGTGTTAAAGACATTCAATCAGAATANGGGATGACAGAACTTCTATCGCAGGCNTATGCNAAAACNGATGGCAGATTTCACTGCCCGCCNTGGANGAAGGTCTTTGTTCGCCATCCAAANAACCCCATGGGAGTACAAGAGNATGGAACGGGCTGCTTGAATATTATTGACCTTGCCAACAAAAANTCCTGTNCATTTATCGCCACCGATGACTTNGCAAAAGTGTATCCCGATGGGTCTTTTGAGGTTCTGGGAAGGGTAGATACCAGTGATATCCGTGGATGCAACCTAATGGTTAGTTAAACACCACTAAAAAATAGTTCTTTTTTCCTCGCTGAAGCAGCAAATACTGATCGCAAATCAAATCGGTAGGTTGCGCAGTAAAAGATTCCTTTATTTTTTCCTTATTCACCGAAATCGAATTTTCTTTAAGTGCACGTCTGGCTTCTCCGTTGGAAGACAAAAACCCTGTTGATGACGCAAGTAAATCAATTGCTGTGATTCCCGCTGTAAGTGTTGACTTGGGCAAGCTGGCTTGCGGAACCCCCTCAAAAACATCCAAAAAGGTTGCTTCATCAAGTTGCTTTAAAGCCGATGAGGTTGCCTTTCCAAAAAGGGTTTCCGAAGCCTGAACCGCCAAAACTCTTTCTTCTTCGGAGTGCACCATGCGAGTCACTTCGTCTGCAAGGGTTCTTTGAAGTTGGCGCAGATGTGGTTCTTCTTTGTGTTGTGTAATCAGATCGGTAATGGTCTTTTGATCCAAAAAGGTAAAGATTTTGATATAGCGTTCTGCATCTTCATCAGAGGTGTTAAGCCAGTATTGGTAGAACTTATAAGGTGAGGTTTTGGTCTTGTCCAACCAGACGTTCCCACCTTCTGTTTTTCCAAATTTGGTTCCGTTGGCCTTCGTGATTAAAGGGCAAGTCAGGGCGTAGGCTTTACCTCCCGCCTTTCGACGTACCAACTCTGTACCTGTGGTGATATTTCCCCATTGGTCACTGCCTCCCATTTGTAACAAGCAGTTGTGATGCTCATAGAGATGGAGAAAATCATAACCCTGTATCAGTTGATAGCTAAACTCCGTAAAAGACATGCCTTCTTTCGCATCGCTACTTAAGCGTTTTTTGACCGAATCTTTGGCCATCATATAATTGACTGTCAAATGCTTTCCGATATCTCGTGCGAAGTCAATCAAAGAAAAACTTGACATCCAATCGTAATTGTTGACCAATTTGGCAGCATTGGGAGAGCTTTCTGTAAAATCCAAAAACCGACTGAGCTGTCTTTCAATCCCTTTGATGTTTTTTTCAAGGGTTGCTTGATCAAGTAAGTTTCGCTCTTGTGATTTTCCAGATGGGTCCCCAATCATACCCGTCGCACCGCCAATCAATGCAATCGGGCTGTGTCCTGCCCGTTGAAAATGCATCAATATCATAATCTGCACCAAACTCCCAATATGTAAAGAGTCGGAGGTGGGGTCAAAACCAATGTAGCCAGAAGCTGACTTTTCGTTTAATACCTTTTCCGTATCTGGCATGATATCATGTATCATTCCTCTCCACGCTAATTCTGCTACAAAATTCTTTGCCATTTGTTTTCTGTTACACAAATATAAGACCTAGTTGATGATCTAAAAAAGGATCGCCTATTTGGTGATATTTTTTCTCTGTTTTGGATTGGTACTTATCGAGTCGATATTATTCTCGCTCTCTTCCATATTTTTTTTAAATTCTTCAAGTTTTGTCTTTGCCATACTGACAATACGCAAGTATGCTTTCGGCTGTTTGGCGTAGTAGGCATTACTGCTTGTAAACTGTGTGCTATCAATGTCATGAAATTGATAAAAAGAATCTGCATCCAAAACGATTCTCTCCTTTTGGTCTTTGGGAACAAATCCTTTAGCAGCATCCAAAACAGCAAGTTCAAAAATCAAATCAGCCATTTTCTCTTCCCCAATCAAATTTTCGGGTGGGACTTCCTCCACCTGCGCACAGGACGATAGCATCAATAACGTTAAAAAGATTGCTTTTTTCATCTGATAAATGCTACTGGCATTGCCGCTTTTTGATTCGAAAATTTACCTTGGTCATACACCAAAGCCCCGTTGACAATTGTATGGGTCACCTGTGATCGAAAGCTTTGTCCCTCTAGCGGAGACCACCCACATTTATAAAGGATATTGTCTTTAGAAACCGTGTATTGCGCATCCATATCCACAAGAACCAAGTCGGCATAATACCCTTCTCGTACAAACCCACGCCGGTCGATTTCAAATAACTTTGCGGGATTGTGCGCTGTTTTTTGGACAATCTTCTCGATTGATATTTTTCCTTGCAAATGACATTCCAACAGCACAGACAAAGCGTGCTGAACCATCGGCCCTCCAGAGGGTGCTTTGGGGTAGGGATTCATTTTTTCGTCTATGGTGTGGGGGGCGTGATCGGTGGCGATAATATCGATACGATCATCGTTGAGCGCCTCCCATAGTCCCGCACGATCTTGCGCGGTTTTTACCGCTGGATTCCACTTGATCAAACTCCCCTTATCGGCATAATCCGCATCGGAGAACCAAAGGTGATGAATACAAACTTCTGATGTGATTGTTTTGGATTCCACAGCAGGGTCACTTTCAAATAGCGCTGTTTCTTTGGCCGTTGACAAGTGAAACACATGCAGNCTTGCNCCTGTTTCTTTGGCCAGTNCGACAGCGGTAGAGGACGATTGNTAACATGCCTCCTCCGATCGAATCTGTGGGTGACAAGACATGGGAATCTNTTCTCCGTATTTCTCNGTGAAAGTCNCCATNTTCTGCCGTATTGTTTGCTCGTCTTCGCAGTGAACAGANATCGGNAGNNTGGTATTTGAAAAAATATTGNGGAGCACCTCGGGGTTGTCAACCAGCATATTGCCAGTTGAAGANCCCAGAAANAGTTTNATGCCCGGAACACGGCATGGATCAACGGCGAGCACCTCATTGAGGTTGTCGTTGGTGCCGCCAAACNTAAANCCATAATTGGCCCAAGAACTGTGTTTGGCAATTTCGATTTTGTTTTCAAATTCTGCCCAAGTGGTGGTTTGTGGGTTGGTATTGGGCATTTCAAAAAAGGTCGTNATCCCNCCAGCTACCGCAGCACGACTTTCGGTCTCTATGGACCCCTTGTGGGTTAGACCTGGCTCACGAAAATGGACTTGATCATCAATCAGCCCGGGTAGGAGTATCTTCTCCTCGGCATGGATTTCGATGTCTGCACTTGACTCGATATGGGGAGCGATCTCTGCGATAAACNNNCCTTCAACCAAAANATCAAGGGTTTTGATTTGTCCCTCATTGACCACTTTGGCTTGTCGAATTAAGAGCGTTTGTTTATTTGGCATACCAACTTTTTATTTTCATCAAAATTATACCAAAAATGGCTTCGCTGATAATCGAACGGTTCATTTTTGAAGTGCCGCGAGCACGATCGGTAAACACGATTGGGATTTCGGTCAGTCGAAACCCCTTGACCCATGCTTTAAATTTCATTTCAATCTGAAAGGCATANCCCGTAAACCGAATACTTTCTTCTTTCATGGNTTTGATGACCTCTTTTTTATAACCCACAAAACCAGCCGTNGTATCTTTTANTGGCATTCTTGTAATTAAACGAACNTACAAAGANGCNAAATAGGACAATAAAATACGNGATAAAGGCCAGTTGACAACCTGAATCCCGCGTACATANCGAGAACCCACCACAACATCTGCATCNTTGTNTTGNANTGTNTCTTGCAATTTGAGCAAATCGTAGGGATCATGTGAAAAATCAGCATCCATTTCAAAAATAAAATCGTAATCACGATCCAATGCCCATTGAAAGGCCTCCATATAGGCAGGACCCAAGCCCTCCTTGTTGGGTCGTTTGAGAAGGTGTAAACGACCCTGAAATTTTGNNTGTAGTGCNTCGACTAATCCNGCCGTTCCATCAGGTGANTTGTCATCNACAACCAGCATGTCGAAAGGGCGCTCTAGACCCATGACGACAGGAACTAACTCNTCNATATTTTCGGCCTCATTAAAGGTCGGAACAATAACTAGATTTTTCTTCATGANACTCTCGATACAAAAGTAGGGAATTCGACGGTCTTGTTCCCCTGCCATTGTTTACTTTTGTAGTGTGAACGAAATTGCTTTATTACGATTCACTTCTGATGACTCGACCGGGATGTGGTATTGCCTGTTGCTCTTGTCTATTTTACTGCTTATCAAGTTCAGCGACCAACGTTTATTTTTTTCCATCACACGAATCGGTCACACGGATATTCCGTCCACCAAAAAAATTGATGCNCCGTCCGAAAANNTCAAAATTCAAGATGTNATNGCNTTTGNNTTTCGNGGGCTGGCATTTGGNTATTTTNCTTTCACACTATTGGCNCACTGGGAGCTNATCGATGCATACACTACCCCNATCTATATGGTTATTGGGNTATGGCTTGGCTACACCCTNGTTAAGTTTNTCCTTGAAATGATGATTGGATTGTTTTGGNGGTCGAGGCNNTTGCTTCTTGAAGTGGTTGTACGAAGANGTCTGCTCAAAACNAAGGCNNCATTTTTGTTGTTGATTTTTATCNTAATCTCTCAGTANCCNCCNATAAATAATGCCATTTACTGGGCCATTGCCTGGGGGATATATCTCATGTATTATATCATTGGGTATCTGTTCTTTGCGAATCCCTATCGGCAATTGATACGCAAAAAGATAGTGCTTTTTATTTCCTATATTTGCACCCTCGAAATCGTACCCCTTTGGGTTTTGTTCGAGCTCATCAACCAAACCAACGCATAATACGTTTCTATGAAAGTAAAAACGATACTTGTTTCACAGCCCGAGCCAGCGATTGAAAATTCGCCCTATAATCAACTTGTAGAAAAGCGAAAAGTTGCGATTGATTTTAGGCCATTTATCCATGTTGAGGGTGTTCCAGCCCGAGAAGTGCGTAAACAAAAAATTGACCTCAGTACGTTTTCTGCGATTATATTGACAAGCCGTAACGCCGTCGATCATTTTTTTAGACTTGCCGAAGAAATGCGTTATCCCATTCCTTCTACCCTCAAATACTTTTGCCAATCAGAGGCAGTGGCTTACTACCTGCAGAAATATGTGGTCTATCGCAAGCGAAAAGTATATGTCGGCACACGTACTTTTGCGGATTTGATCGAACTGATGAACAAACACAAAAACGAAAGCTATCTACTCCCTTGTTCGGACGTGCTAAAAGCAAATGTGCCTGATGCACTTGATGACCTTGGCGTAAACTGGACCAAAGGGGTGTTTTACAACACGGTGATCAGCGACTTGTCTGATTTGCGTGATGTCTATTATGATATCCTTGTGTTTTTTAGTCCTTCTGGAATCGAGTCTTTGTTTCACAACTTCCCAGACTTTCAGCAAAACAACACGCGCATTGCCGTCTTTGGCAATAGCACCGTAAAAGCAGCCGAAGCAGCCGATCTCCGCATCGATATCTTGGCGCCAACTCCCGCCAATCCGTCGATGACCAAAGCGCTTGACGAGTATATCGCACAAGCGAATAAGCGGTAGGTTTGTCACAAAAACATTGAAATAAAAAAAACCTCAACAAAATGTTGAGGTTTTTTTTGTGCGGGTGAAGGGAATCGAACCCCCACGCCGTGAAGCACTAGATCCTAAATCTAGCGTGTCTACCAATTTCACCACACCCGCTTGTGATGGCTTGCAAATATAAACACATTTACCGATTTTTAGTCTGTAAATTATACGATATCTTCGTGTCCTATTCAACGCTATGTCATCACACACACCCTACATCGAAAAAAACAAAAATCGATTCCTCGAAGAACTGTTTTCCCTGATTCGTATTCCCTCTATTAGCGCCGATTCGGCCTATGCACCTCATATGCAAACCGCTGCTGAAGCAGTGGCAGATGCACTCAAAAACGCAGGCTGCACCCATACCGAACTCTGCCCCACCGCTGGCTTTCCCATTGTCTATGGAGAAAAAATCATCGATCCTGCCCTACCCACTGTACTCGTTTATGGGCATTATGACGTACAACCCCCCGACCCACTAGACCTATGGGACACCCCACCCTTTGAGCCAGAAATCCGCAAAACAGACCTCCACCCCGAAGGAGCCATTTTTGCGCGTGGTGCATGCGATGACAAAGGACAGATGTTTATGCACATCAAGGCCCTCGAGGTGATGGAACAAAACGGTGGTGCGCCTTGCAATATCAAATTTATGATCGAGGGAGAAGAAGAAGTGGGCAGCGACAACCTCGAAACCTTTGTTCGTGCAAACACCAAAAAGATCGCCAATGATGTCATTTTGATTTCCGATACAGGTATGCTTGCCAACGACATTCCTTCAATCACCACCGGTCTCCGAGGCATGAGCTATGTAGAAGTCGAAGTCACAGGTCCCAATCGCGACTTGCACTCAGGCCTCTATGGCGGAGCTGTTGCCAATCCAATCAATATCATGACAAAAATGATTGCTTCTCTCCACGATGAAAATAACCAAATCACAGTCCCTGGTTTTTACGATAAAGTGGAAGAGCTAAGCGCTGCCGAACGTGCGGATTTTAAAAACATTCCATTTTCATTAGAAAATTATCAAAATGCCCTTGATATCGAGTCCGTTTATGGTGAGGAAGGTTTTTCGACTCTCGAGCGCAAATCGATTCGCCCTACGCTAGATGTCAACGGAATTTGGGGTGGCTATACGGGCGAAGGCGCAAAAACAGTCATCGCATCAAAGGCCTATGCCAAAATCTCTATGCGATTGGTACCAAATCAGAAGTCGGAAGAAATTACCAAATTGTTTATGGATCATTTTGTGTCTATCGCGCCCAAAGGGGTAAGGGTTAAAGTCACACCGCATCACGGCGGTGAGGCCTATGTCATGCACCCTGACGGACTCGAGTTTCAGGCAGCTTCAAAGGCATATATTGAAACCTTTGGCAAAGCACCCATCCCAGTGCGTGATGGCGGGAGTATCCCAATCGTTGCCTTATTTGAAGAAACCCTGCAAAGCAAAACTGTACTGATGGGATTTGGACTGGATAGCGATGCGATTCACTCCCCCAACGAGCATTTTGGGGTGTTCAACTTTCTGAAGGGGATTGAGACCATTCCGCACTTTTATAAACACTTTACGAAGATGCAGCAAGAAAGTCAATAAGAAACAAGTCAGCAGAGATGCCGTCGGCTAGAAATGCACCTTTTGGTGTGGTTTTTAGGGCATTGTTTTCGATGTGAAGAAGACCTTCATCCACAAAACGCTTGGCTTGATCTTCCAAATGCTTGCGATAACGCAATCCCAAGTCGTTTTCCATTGCTTGTAGCGATACGCCCCATGATGCCCGAAGTCCAATCATAATGGATTCGTTGAAGCGATCAACAACACTTAGCTTTTCAATCGTTTGTGGCAACTCCCCCTTTGCGATCTGCTGCATATAGCTCGCATTGTTACTCACATTCCAATATCGCTGATTCCCATCAAACCCATGGGCAGAGGGGCCAATTCCCAAAAAGGTTTTGCCTTGCCAATAGCCCGTATTGTTTTGGGAGTGATAACCCGGTTTGCCAAAACTCGATAATTCGTAATGGTCATAACCCACCTGTGTCAGGGTATCAACCAAATGGTGAAACTGCGCCTCCACCACCTTTTCATCGAGAAGAGAAACCACACCCTTATCCACAAAACGCTCAAGCGCTGTTTTGGGTTCTAGCGTGAGGGCATAAGACGAGATATGTGGCACCTCGAGTTGAAGGGCATAGTCAAGATTTCGTTTCCAATCATCTAGGGTAGTGTTTGGATTTCCAAAAAGAAGATCAATCGAGACATTGTCAAATTCTTTTTTCGCATGCTCTACAGACGACAGGGCCTGACTGGCGTTGTGCGCGCGATTCATAAGCGTGAGCTCATCATCCAAAAACGATTGCACTCCGATCGAGAGGCGATTGATGCCCAACTTCTGAATAGCAAGGATATAGGCAGGGCTTAGGTCATCGGGGTTGGCTTCGAGTGTGATTTCGGGTTTGTCAATAACTTCAAATTGATTATACACTTCACCCAGCAAAACCCGAAGTTGTTGGGGGGTTAACACCGATGGCGTTCCACCGCCAAAATAAATGGTTTCTACAGGAAGTTTGGCGTCTTGCTTTCGCAGACGGATTTCTTGTCGGATTGCGTTGACCATATCATCTGCATAGCGCATCGAAGTCGAAAAATGGAAGTTGCAGTAGTGACATGCCTTTTTACAAAAAGGGATATGGAGATAAATTCCCGACATGCTATTTTTTTATACGGTGTGCTTCTTGTTTGACAAAGGCACCCCAACCCGAGTAACTTTTCCCTGATTCTTGCCCCGGATTAAAAAAATGACAGACGGCAGCAGCAAGGCCATCAGTAGCATCAAGATTTTTTGGCAAGGTTTTCAGGTCGACCAGTTGCTGTAACATTTTGGCAACCTGTTCTTTGGAGGCATTTCCATTGCCAGTTATCGCCATTTTGATTTTTCTGGGAGAGTACTCGGTAATTGCCAATTCTCTAGAAAGACCAGCAGCCATGGCAACCCCTTGTGCACGCCCTAACTTGAGCATGGATTGCACATTTTTTCCAAAAAAGGGAGCTTCTAAAGCCATTTCATCGGGGTGGAACTCATCGATAATGGCAATGGTCTTTTCAAAGATCTTTTGAAGACGCAAATAATGGTTCTCTTTGGAGTTCATCACCAACTCATCCATATGCAAAAGCGTCATCTGTTTTCCGTCTACTGCAATCAGGCCATAGCCCATGACAGTTGTTCCTGGGTCAACACCCAAAATAATACGCTTCGAAGAAGGAGTCGTTTCTTTCATTGTCAGGTCAAATCAATTTTGCAGTTGGATGGGAATACGAAACTGTACTTGGGCAGTTACCCCAAGGTTGGTTTTGGCCGCAGGGCTCATTGTTGGTAGCTTTTCGATCGCCATTTGCATGGCCTCTCGAATCGCATGATCGTTGTCTGGCTCCATCCCTTTGAATTGAACTTTACCCCTTTGGTCAACTGCCACATGAAGCACGACTACCTTGGGTGCATTGGGGTTGAGCGGAAAGGGGTTGTCGGTAAAATAGACCCCAACGGCTCTTGAAATCGACGCTTGAAAGCAATCCCATTGGTCAGTTGTGGATTCTCTGTCTTCACAACCTGGATAAACGGGGGGTTGATCGGTTGACTGCCAAGACGTATTGGGCTTGCGAACTTGCTCTGCGCCAGTTTGATTACAGGCATTCGCCAGTATGATTAGCCCAATAAAAAATGCCCTCAACATTGGTATTGAAAAGTACAAAAAAATTTGTGGAATCATTTGTGTACTGATTCGTCTTCGCTAATTTAGCACACCGAAAGATTTCTGATGGATATACTCCTACTTATTTCTGGTGGTTTACTCATTTTGCTCGGCGTGGCAGGTAGCTTTTTACCCATCATCCCAGGGCCTGTGTGCAGTTGGTTGGGTTTGTTGGTTCTTCACCTGACGCAAAGTGTTCCGCAAAACACTTCCTTTTTGACAATTACGTTTGCCATTGCCCTTGTAATTTTCCTATTGGACACCTTGCTCCCCGTTTGGGGAACAAAAAAATTGGGAGGTACGCGAATGGGTACAATTGGTTCGGGGATTGGTCTGCTTATCGGCTTTTTCTTTGGACCAATCGGTCTGATATTAGGTCCGTTTGTGGGCGCATTGGCTGGAGAGCTGACACAAAGTTCAGACATTAGAAAAGCCGTCCGCGCAGCTTTTGGGTCTTTGGTTGGGTTTTTGGCTGGAACAATGATGAAGTTTACCCTTGCTGTGGTGTACTTGATTTTATTTGTCAATATTTTTTGGAAACACAAAGAACTTTTTTTCTAAAAAGCCCCGGCAATCGGAAGTTCTTATCAAATCACAATACTATACTTAAGAAAGAACTCTTCAATGTGAGGATACGCTTACTACTACCATAAATTATCAAATCACAATAAATTTTTGAGCTCTCATTGACATTAAATTGTATGGACTCGTCTTCCATGTTCAATACTTTACGCACTTTTTTGAATGAAAACTGTGTGAATTTTAAGGCAACGGCAAGAACCTTTTCACGCTGCTTGGTGTTGAGGGATTGGCCGTCGTATTTAATTTGACTGATCCATTTTAAAATATGAAAATATTCATACAGGGGATTTTATTTGGGCGTTCCTTTTTTTCCTCGCTCATACAGGCATTGATTTCTTCTGGATTGATTTTCTTTTGAGCTCTCGTTGAAAAAAAAGTGAGCCCGACATGCCATCGTTGTTAGGCAAGGGTTTTCCCCCAAGTTTTTCGCGTAGGTTTTCATTAAGTGAAGGGTGAAAGTCCTGTTGCTTGTCATAAAGTTTATGAAACTCTTCAACAAACATCATTCTGTCGAGATATCGGTTTCGAATCCGTTCTTCTTGTTGCTCAAATGAGCAATGCTTTGTTTGCTGATATCTAGCTAGATGCTGTCCTAGCGTGAAATCCGTCTTTTTTTGCTTTTGTGTTGCATAAAGGCCTAGTCGCTTTGTTTTAGGATCTCCATGCATGAAGATGCTTGCATCCGTATTGCCGTTCAGTTTGGATACAAGCTTTCCTCTGCGTTGTGCCAAGTGGTATAATACCCGTCCCAATTCGTGCAGCTTAAGCTTTTGAGAAAGGCCTTGAACTCGAAGGTCATAAGGGTTTAAGTTGAGCCAATCCTCAAGCTCTTTAGCCGGAAAAATTCCTTTGTTTTTCCATAAAATCCATGCGCTAATTGGACAAGGACACATTTTATTCTCAATCAGTAATCTGAGTAATAGCAGTTTTCTGTACTGTCTTCTGGATGCGCTCTTTCTTGCATTGCGGTATTTTGTTCTAAGCGCCAAATGGGACTCTTCAAGCAACCCAGATCCCAAGTTCAATACTGAGGGCTGAAATACTCTTACCCCAGTATGAATGATTGGAGACTGTTGTTCGTTGTCGAGGAAAGCCCAACTCAAACAGTTATAATTTACGGTGATGCCTAAGGTTTTATTCATTTTTTATATATTTGGAGCATCTTATCACAATAAGGCTATATGCCGAAGACGAAATGTCTACGAATCCCGCTTCGGTGGGATTTTTTATTTCTCTTAACTAATTTTAACATTTATTTAAAAAAACAATCGGCGTTAAAATAGGTGTTAACGTCGACCGAATTAATGAAACTAAAAAACACTTGATTGGTATATCAATCAATCGTATCTAGGGCAAAAAAGGGATACAGACTTGTAGGATTAGGGCTATGCCTATAATGAGAAAACCAAAAATGAAAAAACAATAAACAAGTCTGTATCGTCTTTACATTTCCAAAGGTGCTAGAAAATATAGAGGTATCGCTTCTTTTCTTGTGAATCAACTAAAATTGAATGTGAACAAGCAAAAAATAGCTTTGAATCGTAAAAAAGAAAAAATAATCGTGTAAGAAAAAACGTAATTTGATGTAGTCTAAATCTTAAAAATAGTCAAAACGATTGTCCACCACCTCATACTGATCGCGAATAACCTCATCAACTAAAGGGCGCAAGCGATTGATCACTTCCTCGCTTAGCAAACTGGAAAATCCTTCATAAGAACGCAATGGAGTCGCTTCTTCAAAGAGGTCTACTTCCAACACAAAGATCCCCTGTTTCCCTTGTATCAACGCAGAGGTCTCATTCATTTCTAATGAAAATCCTGAACCAACGACAAAAGGCTCTGTGCCTGCGCCAGCAATCGACCCTGCAGCGGCATTAATCGCAGATGAAGTCGAAATGGTTTGTCCATAGTCTTCTGCAAGATTCGCAAGCGTTGCATTGTCGCCGTATTTGGAAACGAGTAGCTCATATTTTTTGTCTTGCAATAATATTGGGCGAACACGATTCTGGGCATCTTCTACTCTCGAAGTACCTGCGGCTGTCGCATCGGTCAGCTCTGCAACCACATAGCCACCACCCATAAGATCAAATCGTTTGATGTCATTTAATCTTGTTTCCTCTTCAAACGCCCACTTTACAATGGTACGTTGAGCACCCAAACCTGGAATACTCTCTTCCATAAGCGATAAACTAGTGGCACTTCGTGGATCATTTCCAGATGTTTCTGCTGCCGATATAAATCCGTTTTTCTTGCTATCGATCTCAAATTCGGTTGCTGTGCGAAAAACTTCGTTGCTCGTGGCTTCAGACGGTACGATCTTTTTTACCACCGACGCAATCAAAACGACATCTTCTTTTTCTTGTACCTCGATAATATGATAGCCAAAGTCGGTCTCTACAACACCTATAGAGCCAATCGGCTTTGCAAATGCATAATCGTTAAACGCCTCTACCATATCACCACGTCTAAAAAATCCGAGATCACCACCCCGATTTTTTGATGGACCGTCAGAATAGGTCCTTGCCAACTCCGCAAAGTCCGCTCCCTTCCCACGTGCCAGACGCAACACACGATAGGCCTCACGGCGTGCTTCTGCTTTTGTTCGCGTAACTTCACTAGATGCGCTTTGAGAACCCGCATAAGCAAACAAAATATGCCGTGCCTTTACCGAGCCGCCACGGTCAACATCCATCATTCGAGATAGCTTAAATTGAGAACCGTCTTTGTAGGGCCCAAATACTTCGCCTTCTTTAAGTTCAAAAAGCGTATTCGCATAGGTTCCTAATTGAGCTTTGGTTTGATAGGTTTCGGTATAGGGCACTTCTGAATATTCGGCGATAAACTCCTGGACGTTATCGGTTTGAGAAAATGATGCTAAAGTCTCTTCCGATTTACTTACTTCATTAAAGATAACTTGTGGCTCCAATAGTTTTTTGAGTTCATTTTCAATGGCTAAATTATCCTCAACTGAAGCCGTTTCATCAAACACAACATATCGAATGGAACGACTCTCCTCGACCTCAAAGTCGGCAGAATGCGTATTGATGTATTTTTTGATGTCCCGATCGGTTACCGTTACCAAACTATCAGGAATTGAAGTGTAAGGAACTTTCACATACGAAATGCTGATTTTATCATTCTCAAGCGCATGGGCTGCTTTTCCGTCAAATGCTGTGTGATAAATCCCAGCACGGATCATCGTTGTATAAAGCTGTTTACTGATGCTGCTTTGTATCGACTCCTCTTGTAATTGCCATTGACGGTACACCTCTGGGTTGTTTCTTTTGCTATCATTGATAAAGTCGGTAAATGCAACGACATCAAATTCGCCTAAAGCGTTTTGAAAACGACTGTCTTGTCTGAAACCTGGAGAATTGGCGATAAAATTTTCGACATGGTCACGCCCAACCGCAAGACCGAGTTCTTCTTGTAGTTGATCGAATGAATACTCGGTCACAACTTGGTCCCATACCGTATTCACAGCCTGAACATTGCTCATTCCTGTATTTCGTTCTACCGCATCGACACGTCGACTAAATTGTTCGATATTGACTTCTTCATCAGCAACAATCGCAACTGGTTCTTGGCTCATCGCACCTGCTCCATCGAATACACCTGATATAACAAAAGCAAAAAGTGCCATACCAATGACTAGAATTAAAACAATAGATTTTTCTCGAATTTTACCTAATATGGCCATGAGTCATGTTTTTTGATCGTAGGCGAAAATACAACTTCTTTGGCTGAAAAAAAAGATGTAAAACAGCGTGCTAATGAGCAAGGATTTTNACAATCTCGATTTTACTCGCTGTCACCTTTTGAATCTCAAAATCGTAATCTCCAATTTTTACAATTTCCCCCTTGCTCGGGATATTTTCTGTGTGATGAACAATATAACCCCCTAGGGTTTCGTACTGATCATCTTCAATCATATTGAGCTTGTATTTGTCGTTGAGATAATCCACCTCAAGTCGAGCAGAAAGCACGTAATCCCCCGTTTCCATCTTGAGCTCGGTCAAATCAACTTGATCGTATTCATCTTCAATTTCTCCAAACAACTCTTCTACAATATCTTCAAGAGTTATCATCCCAGCAGTACCACCATATTCGTCGAGTACAATCGCTATGCTTTTTCGTTTTTTGATTAAGGAATTCAAAATATCTTTAATCAGCATGGATTCGGGGACAAACTCAACAGGGTGCGTGATGGAACGGATATTCTTTGGCTTTTTAAACAAGTCAAAAGCATGAATATAACCAACTACATTGTCAAGATTTTCCTTATACACTAGGATTTTTGAAAACCCTGTGCTGGAAAATAAACTGATCAGTTCTTTATTGGATACATAACGGTCGACAGCCGTAACTTCAGCTCGGGGCACCATCACCTCTCTCGCTTTTCGATCATTAAATGTAAGGGCGTTATGAAAGATTTGCACCTCACTGTCCAAATCATCATCATCAGTTGACTCTACCTGCTCGGTCACATATTCTTCTAGGTCAACCCGTGAAAAGGCAGTTGGGATATGGTCCTCACTTGTCTTAAACACCCGTTTGAGAATCACATTGGAAAACCATAAAAACGCATTGGTCAGCGGACTTAAAACGTGGTAAAACAAAACTGTCGGAATGGCAAAAAATTGCAATAAAGCATTTGCATATATCTGAAATACTACTTTGGGTAAAAACTCAGCAGTAATCAAAATCACGACTGCGGAAATCAAAGTTTGCACAAAGACAATGGAAAGGGCTAAGTCGTTAATTCCAATGGATTCTGGATAGATTTTTTCGATTAGAAAATCTCCCATAAACAAGCCATAAATGACCAAAGCGATATTGTTACCGACAAGAGTGGTTGCAATAAATTTTGAGGGATTTTCAGTGATTTTGGCCAAGGCAGTAGAGACCAGACCAGGTTGTTTGATTTGTAACGCCAAACGAACACGATTGGAAGACACAAAGGCGATTTCCATTCCAGAAAAAAAAGCGGATAGCATCAAGCACCCAAAAATGACAAGCAATTCAGGAGTCATTATTGATTTTGATTTCTACTTTCAAATTTTTTGCGATACTTTCGACGAAAGAAAAACATCCCGAAAGCAGCAGCTCCCAATATGCAAGAAATATAAAATCGCTGATTCATACTTTGNATGTTTGCGAAGGCCTCAATGGTGAATACAACCCCAAAAAAGAGGTACATTTTTTCAGAAAATCTGTGAAACTTGTTCATTTAGTCTATGTCTTCGTCTTTGANTTGAATATTTCCGCTAATCATNCCAGTCATCAATTTTCGAAAGGATCGATTGGCATCNAGTCGAACTGCCTCAATGTCATACGATGCATTGGTAAAAGTAAAGNTTTTTTCTGTGAACAACCACTCCTGACCAGCATCCCAATACAACTGACTGGTGTTTAATCTTGTTCCTGTGGTATCGGAAATNACCACATTCCCTCTCAGATCAATGATTTCTGTTTTTGGATAATAGATGCCGTAATCAGAGCGAACAAATGTGACTTCACCTCGNTTGCCNTANANNGTTGCATNCAAGCCCTGCGGGAATTCGGAATACGGAAANTTTTGATTGGTAAAATCAATATTNATCGGTGCATTGAGTTCNGCCTCNATTCGAGCAGAGTCCGAATAGATCAAATGGAGNTCTTCTGTGATCCCAACAGGGATTTCATCAAANTTNTTCATTTGCTGTACNGCAGNAAANTGATCNGTACAATTCGTGAGCNTNATTGCACACAATAAAGCAAGACACCCCTTGCGAATCATCTGTTTACAGATTAGGAACTGTTACAGANGATCGAATCCAACAGTCAAATGAAATCACTTCACCNGCTTTACCTTGNGTAAAGATATCTGTCTTNGAAGGCGNACGCCCCGTATAGCTCGCTTCGAGTTTTTGTGAGGTCTTCTTCAGCGATGGNTCTACGATAGCTGCTCTNCGCGCCGTTTGTGCGGCCAACCAGTACACGGCTTGNTTCTCAAACTGATTNTTTCCACAATCATTTGCACTGTCTGCATAAAGTCCCGCNATCAGGATATAAGCTTTCCCCATAGANGGCTTGTTGGACAAGGCCTGNTTTGCATATTTTCGAGCTTGACTTTTCAATCCTCTCTTTTTGAGCTTTGCCGCTATCTTGTACAAAATTTCTGCCTTTCTGTAAGCNTCTGACTCAAGGGTAAGCGANTCCTCGTAAAAAGCGATGGCTTCNGTTGTATTTCCAGCTTTATCTTTCAAAATCCCNAAATAGTAAGCGGAATCTGCAGACGGACTCAAACTGTGTAANGCCTCCACNAGCTCAACAAACAATGGATCGTCTGAACACTCTTTAGCGTCCATACGGCTTGCAGCGCGCTTCAACCATTTTTCATCGGATTTGTTCTCATCAAAATTTGATCGGTATAGCGGAATCAAGTTTTTACAGGATGCTTCTTGAGAAATAATCGCATCCAAATTGTTGGCATAGGTCGAATTCGCACGGGAATTGATTTCAGCAACACGTTTGCTACGTTTGTCCCGAGACGTTAAGGCTTCTCCTGAATCTTCTTTCTTTAAAATACGGTCAAAGGTTCTAGAGAGTTTTTGATTTTCAATGGTAAACTTTTCAGAAACATCCTCATATTTTGAAAACAGGGCATCCATAGTCACATTCTCATCCCCATTTTTGTACATGGTGTACAGGGTTTTAAAATAATTATAAAGTGCTTTTGGATTGGCAAAACTTTCCATATCTGAGGCAAAGGCCTGATCAAAGGTTGCATAGATCTCGGCTAAAGGTGCGGTTTCATATTCCAGCATTGACTGTGCCTTGGCAGATATGATTTTTCCACGCTGTGATTTTCCTCTGCGGTCTGTAGGGAAATAACTCAACCAGTCGTCATAGAGAGAACTTAACATTGAAATGTATTCTGAATTGTCCTCTTCGTTTTTGATTTTATGTCCTAGAATACGCTCCCCATAGATGTATGTGGCTTCATTTAGCTCTGGACAATGTGTTTTTACTTCCAACCAAGGTGCATAGGCGGAATCGTAGTTTTTCACTTTTGCAAACTCTGCAAAAATACTGAGGTTTGCTGGGCAGTCNGCTGCAGATTGAGCAGAGAGNGCTCCAAATGANAATAAAAGTAGAATTAAAAAGGTTAAATTTTTCATTTTAATTGTATTTACGCTTAATAAACCAACGGTCATTGAGTGAAAACCCAATGCGGATGTTGACATAATTTTCTTCAATAAGGGANTCGCCTCCGGCTCCCAATTTTCCAAGTTCAAAGCCCATATTGACATTCGAAAAGCCANCTACTGGTAANCCAACCCCAAAAGTAATGCCAGTATTTTCAATCGCTTTGTCATTCAANATCATTCCTGTTTTNGANGAAACAAACCCAATNCNGTAAACGATNCGTTTCCAATAACTGGAAAACGANTCGTATTCTGGNATAAAATAGCCCCCTATTGATAGCTGNGAAGCTGGTTCGTATCGCACACTCCCAACAGCGTAAAANGCATTGTCAANNGAGCCNTCTGTTTCTGTCCANTGTCCACCAATATACCATTTTTTGGGCTCTCCAATTCCACCACCNATGGTTTGTTTGGCGGGGAGNTCACTTCTGGTTTCATCNAGTCCCTCANGAGNCAANTNNACTTCTTGNGNATCGCGCTGTTCNCCNAGNGANGTGAATGTNGATATNGANCGANCATTAAAAGATTCAAGGANNGGCTTTCGGTTGATAGGCATAATGCAATTGCATTTGTAGCCGATTCGAAAGGTCAATTTTATAATAGGAGGAAAGATTCCACTCTACACCTCTTAACTCTGATTCGCTGCTTAACTGTGAGAGCAAATCAATTCCTTCATCTTGTAGGGTGTGGACTCTAAAAATCGATCCAAAATTATAGTGAACCGAAGCCCCAATCCCCAAATTTTTTGTGGGAGAGAACCCCAAAGAAAAGAAAACCTGATTGATTCCGCCATTTCCCTCATAATTCGAATTGGAAGTCAAACCGTTAATATCATCGGAAACACTGAGCCGATAGCCAACTGCTGTTTTTGGCAAAAGCCCAAACCCAAATCCAAAATACTTGGTTGGTATAGCCACTGTCATATAATCGATCCCTGACGTTTCATTTTTTGAAGAATTGGCATCTGAAACAAAATCTCGTGTTGAATAACTCGCACCGATATTGTAGTTGACAAGCTTCAGTTCAGCCAAGGAAGCTGGAGAAGAAACGTTATAATGAATACTATCAACATGTGATACAAGCCCACCCATCGATCGTTGATCGGCTGTACCTGAAAATAGGGACTCCCCCAGTCCGTAAAAAGAATAGGGTGAAAGGGTTCCTTTTTGAGCAAACAAATGGGAAGTGATGAGTAGAAAAATGATTAAAAAAAAGCGAGTCATTTATGACTTATTCGTTTCAAGCAAGAGGTTTAGTCCAATGGCTAAAAAATTTTCGTCCGCTAAGATGCCATTTTTTACCCGTTTAGACAAGAAACCAGCGTCTCCTCCTGTTAAAATTATCCTAAATGTTGGTATAGATGTTTCAAATCGACTGATAAATGCCTCTATCTCAGCAACAACACTCGAAATTACCCCGTGATGCATGGCCTCATCGGTATTGGTGGGGGGAAAAGATGAAGGCGCCTGTATCTCCA
This sequence comes from Flavobacteriaceae bacterium TMED81, assembly GCA_002171575.2. Classification (GTDB taxonomy): domain Bacteria; phylum Bacteroidota; class Bacteroidia; order Flavobacteriales; family Flavobacteriaceae; genus UBA724. The sequence goes on along the minus strand of NHEI02000027.1, from coordinate 46,356 downwards.
AATCGGGGAGTTGATGGGTAAACCTATGCATAGCTTGATATCTCATCATCAAACCTGGGCTGATAACACCGCCAAGGTGGTGTGCTTTTGCAGTCATCAAATCATAAGTAATGCAAGTACCCGCATCAATAATCATAACATTTTCACGTGAAAACAAGTGAGCCGCAGCTGCTAGACCCACCACCCGATCGATCCCCAAATTTGTAAAGGGATCATAATCTGAAGTAAAAGGAAGTTGAAGCTGATGATGTACTTCCACACATTGCGTATTGCTATAAAGGGTTTCCAAATCCGATTGCGTATTCCCGACCTGCGAAAGAATGGAATGTGTGATTTTATGTGTATCGAGAATCGATTGCCATGGAATGGTTTCCGTACTGGAAAACTTCTGGGTTGATAGTAGTTCCAAGCCGTCAAAAAAGCCGAGCTTGGTCTGTGTATTTCCGATATCAATTGTGAGATTCAAAACAATAATTCGCAAGTGCTAAAATACTGGAATTTTTATTAGACCCTTGTCAGTTCTATAAAGGGTTTTATATTTGCATNTGNCTAAGCGCATGGTACCTTAGCTCAGTTGGTAGAGCAAAGGACTGAAAATCCTTGTGTCCCTGGTTCGATTCCTGGAGGTACCACAAACTCNGAGCTTGTTGTAAGCTCGGAGTTTTTATTTATAACATCTTTAAAAAATCGATTTCTTGTTTGGTCAAGTGCCGCCATGTTCCTCTTGGAAGGTCTTTTTTGGTGAGCCCTGCAAAAACAACTCGATCCAAAGCAATCACCTCANANCCCAAGTGTTCAAATATGCGCCGTACNATTCTGTTTCTGCCNGAGTGAATTTCCAATCCAATTTCTCGTTTACTCGCTCCTTGNACATAGCTTACCTCATCGACTTTAACAGGACCATCATCGAGNGTAAATCCCCTNCGAATCTGCGCCAAATCATGCGGTTTTAAGCTTTTGGAAAGTACCACATGGTAAAGTTTCTTGACCATCGACGACGGATGGGTNAGTTTTTTGGCCAGATCNCCATCATTGGTAAATAACAATAGTCCCGTTGTNGGGCGATCGAGGCGACCNACAGGGACAATGCGAGAGGGCGTTGACTTTGCAACCAGATCCATTACTGTTTTTCGACCGCGCTCGTCTTTGGTGGTTGTGATAAATCCCTTTGGCTTGTTGAGAAGNACATAGGCCTTTTTTTCAGGGGTAATNCGTTTCCCATCAAAATGCACAACGTCTCCTTCCTGAACTTGATAGCCAAGCTCTGTAACGACCTNATTGTTGACCTTTACCACACCCAACCCAATGTGCATATCGGCTTCTCTACGAGAACAAATCCCTGCNTGGGCAATGTATTTATTNAGACGAGTNGTGNNTTTGGGNGNTGATTTNTTTGCAGATGNTTTTCTTCGNTTCATAGTTCTGCAAAGGTATAACAACTAGATTGGGATTTTCAACAATGGCAAGCAGATTATNCCNAATAAAATCAGTGCCTTTATCCCAAANAGAAGAAAAATCAATTGATTGGTTTTTGAAAANCTCCACAANAATATGGTNAAGANNACCAAAAACACCAANCTGGCNATAAAATAGTACAGCATGCCGTGTAAGGAATANAAGAAATGCAACANCAAAAAAANGCCAAAACAAAAACANACCAATAGGGAAATAAGCCCTTTGGCTTGGANTTCCCCATAAACTNTNGGGATNGTTTTNTAATTGTTTGANAGNTCCCCTNTAATATTNCATAAATCTTTNACCANNTCTTTAATAGAGATNAATANCAANAAATAAGATGCAAGNGTAAAAATTTCCANTGTGAAATTTTTAAAATACACGNTTATCNCAAAAAATGGNAATACNGNTANTGTTGCAGAAANCAGATTTCCAATAAATAAATATCNCTTTANGAATCCCGAATAAAGCGCCATACTTATAATGTATNCACAAAAGAAAAGAGCTGANCGNTGGGAAACGCTNCTGGCAACCAATAGTGCAACCCCATTGANGGTAAAATATCCGATCAGCTTGGAGCGTTCAGATATATTTTGNTCCAANANGGTTTTTTGGGGACGGTTAATCAAATCTTTTTCTTNATCAAAAAANGCATTGATNATNTANCCCGCAGCTACNGANAGTNCAGTNGCCAAAACAATCAACCACAAATTGATATCCAAAAAGGTCTCANNAGTNCTGGTCTCAGNNGAAAAGATAAAAGCTGCNGATANNAGTTGGGCAACAANCAGNACNGNTAGATTNTGTCCCCGAACCAAGGAAAGTAAGCTAATCGTCTTCAGAAATACGCCATCTTGACTAGGCAAAACAAAAAGATTAGAAAGTATAAACGACTTCNAGTCGGTGGNCTTTNAGTACAGACTGTGCCTTAGAGATATCTTCCGTAAAGCCGAGTATGTATCCACCNCCACCCGATCCNCAGAGTTTGAGNTANTAGGCGTTGGTGTCNATNCCTGTTTTCCAAAGCGCATGAAATTGCTCTGGAATCATGGGTTTAAANTGNGTAAGNACGGTTTTGGANAGTCGTTTTAANTCNCCAAATAAAGATTTGANATCNCCNGTTAAAAANTGCTCTACACANCGATCAGAATAGGAGATAAACTGTTCTTTGATCATTTTCCTNAAAGAAGGAGACTCCATGTTTTGCATAAAAATATTGACCATCGGAGCCGTTTCTCCCATCGNTCCACTGTCGAGTAAAAAGACTGCTCCNTTCCCANCTTGTGGTTGAGACGGNATTCCGGTGGGCTCNAAAATATCNTTGGAGTGTATCAAAATNGGTAAACTCAAAAAACTATTNAGCGGNTCTAAACCAGATGATTTTCCGTGAAAAAAAGATTCCATCTGACCAAAAATTTGTTTGAGCTTAAGCAACTTATCGCGAGTAAGGTTTTCCAAAATCGTGATTTTGTTGTTCGCATAACGGTCATAGACAGCAGCGACCAATGCGCCACTACTTCCGATGCCATATCCCTGTGGAATACTACTGTCAAAATACAAGCCCTTAGCCAAGTCTTCGCGAAGTTGTTTGGTGTTAAAAGTTACCAAAGTAAGATCGATCTGTTCTAGGTAGTCCGCAAATTCACTCAACTTCTGATTCGATGCTTGCGCATCGTCGTTTATTGTGTCTGAGATTTTAAGGGCTCCCTTGTAAAAGTTATAGGGTATCGAAAGGCCTTTGGCATCTTTGATGATACCGTATTCTCCAAAGAGTAAAATTTTGGCGTAAAATAAGGGTCCTTTCACGTGTTAAAGCTACACTTTTTTTAGTCCTGTGCCAACTCGATCGTAAATCAATTCATTGTCTTGGCAATATTTGCGCATATCGGACGCAATAAATTGGTCGATTTTCTCTGCTTCGTGTGCTGGGTACAACAAATGTACATTTGCTCCTGCATCAAGCGTGAATGTAAGATTTAAGCCTGTTGTCTTGCGATATCTTCTTACCTCTTGTATAATTTGAATGGTGTTTGGGTGCATCAAAATATAAGAAGGTGAAGAGGTCAACATCATGGCATGTAAACTCAATGCCTCTCGCTCAACTAAATCATTAAACCCATCCATGTCTCCCATTTCTAAAATCGTTAATAGGGCTTGATAGTGAGCTTTGGCTTGCGTAAAACGGTTTTCCGCAAAGGGATGGTTATGCATCAGGTTGTGACCAATTGTACTACTGACTTCTTTTTGTCCCTTGTCAACTAATAGTATGGTATCATGATAGGTTTTAAAAACATCTGCTGCTTTTGTCAAGCGAACACCAAATAAATCGCTGCTGTCAGGCGTTGCGGTATGCTCTCCCCAAAGCACAAGAGGGCCCTCCACGCTACGAGCTGAACTTCCTGAGCCCAATCGAGCGAGAAATGAACACTTTTTTATTTGATCTTCTGCAGTGAGTGAGGGATAAATCTGTTTTTCAAGATCCATTATTGCTGCAGCAAGGGCACTCATGGCCGATGCAGACGAAGCAATTCCACTGCTGTGCGGAAAGGAATTTATAGTGTCTATTAGGAGATGATACTCTTTTAGATAGGGTGCATATGGCAGGATTCTGTCAATAAAAGTTTTCACTTTCGGCTCAAAAGAGGGAACAGGCTTTCCGTCATACTGAAGTGCTAATGAAAGATGGTCTAGATTGTCTTTGAGTCTTTCAAATCTTACCGAAGTCGTTGTTCGGCACTGGTCTAATGTAAAACTGACAGAGGGGTTGCAAGGGATTTGCAGCTCTTTTTTTCCCCAATACTTGACCAAAGCAATATTGCTGGGCGCTGACCATGTTGTTTGGAATGAGGGAATTTCATTCCCCTCAGTTGTAGGGACAAACTGCGCATTGTCATTCATAGATGCACAAAGATAGCACCGATATTTTATTATGACCCATTTAACTGCACTAGAGTTTTACTATATTAGTGGTGTTTAACCAAATTCTTAAAATCATTTTTAGTAAACCTAGAATCATTTCTACTTTCGCATCTTTTGTTGTTATTTACTTTTTCCCCTGGATTTTTTACGCTTACCTAGCAGTTGACTTTTTCGAAAGTCAAGTGATCACAGACGTTTCTAGAGGAGATGACATGCTTCTCTTACCCCTTACTCTCGGTTGCCTCATTATGGCTTACCTGTTTTCGTTAATTTATGAAAAATGGGGGTTAGGTTCATACAATGTTCGTAGTGGTATTCAATTTGGAGTCCTGATCGGTCTCTTTTTTGGGGCGGGTATCGGACTTGTCATGTACGGAACCGAAATGCGGATGACTGCGACTGGACATCTAGTCGATGCTGTATTTTGGGTCGTGACCTATGCAGTTACCGGCGTGATGGCCAGTATCGCTTATAAACGATAAAGAACTGATTTATTTTCATAAAAAAACCCCGTTATTACGGGGTTTTCTTTGTTTTGGTAAACGTATCGATTAAACTGACTTTACAAATGGAAGTCCTGTTCTTTCATTCTCTACAACCTTCTTACCAGCAGGTAGATCGCAAGCATTGCTGCGTTGGTCTTTTGCGAAGTAATAAATTGTTTGATTTCTACCACCTTTAAGCGTTACATCTTTGGTGTGTAAGTAATACGTTTTTCCTTTACTGTTTTCAAATGAATAAGCCATGATTAATAATTTTATATAAAAATACACATTTTTTCGCAGATTATCAATCTTGTTGACAAATTAACGAATATGAACCCTCTTTTTTAAAAGGTTTCCATTTGTTATAATTTAGGGAACTTTGCTTTGAAATGAATTATAGATCTATCTCTAATTTTATTTATATACTTGATAATAAGGTAGTTATAAATAAAATTAGAGATAGATTTATTCTTAGTAATCAGAAGGAGATCATTCTTTAACATGGCCTTAGATTGAATTGAAAAAGAAATTAACATCAACAAGAATAATCACCCTTTTACGAAGGAAAAACCTAATATTTAAACCGATTTATGTTGGTTTCTTGAGGGATCGGAGTTCCGTTCTCGATATGATCGTAGAGGGTTCCTGCACAAAACGGAGCTTGTAAAACTCCACGTGACCCCATACCATTACATACGGCTAGTTGAGGAAATTCGGGATGGACTCCAATGACAGGTCTTCTATCAGGGGTCGTAGGACGGAAGCCTGCAGATTGGCTTATGATTTGAAATGGGGCAGAGATAATCTTATTCAACTTTTTTTGTAAACTGATCCGAGCGCTTGTCGTAGGCCCCTCGCCTTGGTCTCGCCAGTTGTAGGTAGATCCAACTCGATATCTGTTGTTACCAAGGGGAATCATAAATACCCCACCATGTATAATGGACTTTTCTTGTAAATCCTCAAATTCAATAACCATCAACTCCCCTTTGGTCTTTTGAAGTGGTATAAATGAAAATCTCGGATTGCTAATCAGACCAATCCCTTGTGTGAAAACGATATGTTTGGCTTCTATCTTTCCGTATCGAACCCCATTCTCTGTAAGCTGTAAGGCATTAGAATCAAATAAGGTTTTGATTAAGATCTTTTTACTCTCCAGTAAAAGAGAATATCGCTCTACGAGCAATGCGGTATCTACCCAACCCGTGTTCTTTACAACTCCAAAACCAAGTGGTGCTGTAATGACTGGGTTTGTATTTTGCACGATATCATGGTTTATGTACGATTTACAGTCGACGATTGCACTGGCGCGGTGCCAGTCGTTGATATCCGCTGTTTGCTGCATAATCTTTAGAATTGGAGCGTGATGTACACATTGAATCCCCAAATCGATTTCTAGGGCTTTATAAAAGGGAATTGCCATAGTCATCAGTTGATGACCCCTCCATGCGGGTTTGGTTCGTTTAAGGGCAATCGGATTGAAGAGTCCAGATCCAACGAGACTGGCAGATTGCTTGCCATGGTCTATGACAACAAAAGATTTTTGATGGCTTGAGAGTTTTTGACAAAAGGAAAGACCAGATAATCCCAGGCCGACAATGATATAGTCGATCACTTTGTTAGATTAATACTTCTGTAAAGGTAGTGTGATGGCAGATGATTAGCAACTAGTTGCTCCACATGTCATGCTCAAAATTTCGAATGATTTCTTTTAGGCGCTGAGACTCAGTAATACGTAGGTAAGGATCATCGTTAATGTAGGGGGTATTTATTAACTCTCTATCGTCCATGACGTTATCAATTCGATATAGATAGGTATGAAATCTTCTAGAAAGAAGAAGCTGATCGTAAGATATACGTTTTGAGTTGTTTTTATCACTAAATACATAGTGCTTATGCAAAATATCTCGAATATCTCTGTACCATAGCCAAAATAAGGCCTTTGGTGTTGGTTCGTTTTGCGTTGCGCCACTCTCAAAGTCAATTTGCGCAGAATTTAAATCAAACTCGACATAACCGACAGGTTGAATTCCAATAAGCCGATATCGTAATTCACCGTATTTCTTATCAAAGTACCACAAGCCTTTGATGTTATATCCCACTATATTAGAAGATTTTAGATACGTAATGTCATTGTCATCAACAACTCCGTCTAGATTTGAATCTTCTAAACCAATCCCTTCCACTAAAGAAAAACCTTCGCTCCCTTCTTGTCTCGGTGACCGTAGGTCTGCTATCTCTTTTACATTGAAGTTTCTGTAGGCAGGGTTGTATATAACTAGAACTTCTTTTTCTTCATTCCCCTCTGTCTCCAAATCGGCTTCATCTTGCACAGTTTGTTCAAAAATGTACTGCCGTAGAATTCTCCACAATGATTTTCGATCAGAAGGAAATTCTGAATCTAAAAGTGGGTAAAACAACGGGTAGTTAAACTGCTCATACCCATCAATATATTCATAAACAACTTTACTCCACAGAATGTCTTTGTCATCTACATATGGATAAGCAAGTGGTTCATTAAAGTCTAGTTCTTCTTGCTTTTCGGTTTTAACGCCAACCTCCTCTGGTGAAGAGGCGTTCAATAAGTTAAATTGCCCACTGACGTAAAAGCTCGATAAAATAAATACAAAAATGAAGAACTTGTTCATAATCTTATCTAATTTTAATACTAAAATCCCCTACTCTAACATTCTTAATGGGTACTCTACGCCCTTTGGACTCAAAATATGCTGTAGATACAACATTGGTGAAAAAAGCAACTGAACCGGTTGACTGTGACTCAATCGCTGAAAACGCATCCCGTAAACCATCCCCCTTGATTTGAATTGGAGGCAGATTTCCAACAGAAAAAGTAAAACTAGTAACTTCTATTGTTAAATCATAATCAAAATCGCTTGGCACTTTACCAGCAACTTTCCCTCTTTGAAGTCCAGTTTTGCTGATTCCTGTAGAGCCTGTGTAAAACCTGTTATTGTATGCGATTGAGCTTTCCATGACAGGAAGATCTTTCACTCTAAACGTTTTAGATTTTTTAACTCTTGAATTTGTTCTATCTCCAACATTGACAACAATTTTATCAAACCCATCTTTAGGCCTGACCTCAAAGGTGCTACTGCCACTAGGCGAGATGTTTGCAGAAGAGGATGTAACCCGAATGTTATTCTGAGAAATTTCTGGATCTATCACACGAATCTCGTTGGGTAAACCTCTGTAAAGGATATTCATGCGCGGTATCTCGATAAAGAAATCAGTGCGGTTGTTGACCACTAGTGTTTGTTCAACTGGGATTGGCTCAAGGTTTCCGTCGGCATCAGAGAAAAATAAATCTCCTCTAATTTTCTTTTCTCCACCAGAGCTAAAAACCAAATTGAGATTTAGTGCCCCGTCTTCAACAGTAAAGTCTCTGCCTCGTACCAACTCACGATTATCAATTTTAATCGACACCGAATCGGGTTGAAAGTCACTTGCAATCCGACCAATCAGTATTTTTGCGTCATTGATGCGTTCTCCAACAAAATAGGTTGATTTTGCGTTGAGTAGCGACTTTGAGGTATTGATGTTGACTGCACTACCATCACTGAGTATTTTGGTATTAAATGCTTCGACCATTTGGAGTTCTAATTCCCGAATATCAGATTGGAGTTTAGTTAACTTTGAAACAGATGCGATTTTTGGAAATCCTTTAAAATTGTAATCAAGATAGGGTTGTATTGTACCCTCAGAATTAACAACTGAGTCCTTAAAAGTGAAACTCCTAGCGATTAAATCATTACTGATCGAAAAATCATGAGGGGTTCTCTTGACAGTTAAACGATTTTCTTTAGTAACAATTGAATCGATTACCGATTTCATGAGTGTAGAATAATTTTTGAATTGATCTACATAAACCAGCCCTAAGCTGTCATAATTATTACCCTCAAAGAACATATCATCTAATTCGATTGATTTGTCCATTGTTTGAAAGTTGGTAATCAGGAGGGTGTCATTTCTGTTTGGACCGTCCTTGACTACAACAGATTTCTTGTACTTATTTTTGCCAAATTCATCGAGAAGCAATGTGTCTTTTAATGATTGTACAAAATCAAAATATTGATTTGTGGCATTTTTTATGACAGGAGCCCATTCATTAGCGAAGGTGTAGCTTGGATTTTCAGCATTTTGAGCGAATACCCTGTAGAGCTCATTGCTTTTTTCGCTTTTTGATTTTATAGAATTTTCAATATCATCATTTAAAATTCCTAGCGTAGCCAATACTTCTTTACTGATATTTAAAGCAAGCATTGCAATAAACACGAGGTACATCATGTTTATCATCTTCTGCCGAGAATCTTGTTTTCCTGCTGCCATTGGTTATAAAGATTTAATTCCCCATTGCTTTTGATATCGCAGCATACTTCTCGTTTAGCTGCTTAACAAGCGAGTTCATTTCTTCCAACTGGACGACAAGTTTATCGCTAGCGGAAACAACATCTCTGTGAGATTGTGGTTGTCCATCTAAACTCTTCTCAATACTATTATAAACGTCTTGTACCTGAGAAACGCTAACACTCGCCGAAGCCAGACGATTATTGAGTTCATCAACATTCACTTGAAAGTTTTCTGGAATTTTGATAGTAGCTGCTGCAATTGTTGCAGACTGAAGGCTACCCGTCAGATTTTGGATTTGTTTGGTTGCACCTGTAAAAGCTTCCTTGAGCGCATCAACTTCTTTGGATACATCTGAAATTGCGGACTCTGGAGTTACTTCGCCTCCGTCATCATCGTTAGTGATGGCATAACCTCTCAAACCTGCAATCATAAAAATCACAGCTTCGGTGATTAATCCTGCAGTAAGCCATGTGTTACCACTGAATATAAAATCTTTGTGTGTAATTTTTAGAAGTGCTCCAATTATCACAACTGACGCACCAAGCCCAAAAACTAGTTCGAGGTATTTTTCTGGTATAAAAAACTTTTTCTTCATTGCTCTTAAATTATTTACTGTTTGATCCTAAATAGTCCCGCACCAAGCGTAAACCTATATAACTTCTTGCACTGTCTGCATACTCGTAATCTCTACTCCCTACTTTTAAAAAGTAAGCGACATCTTTCCACGAACCACCACGAACCACCTTCCTTTCGTTTCCTGGCATATAGACGTCAGGGTTAAAGGTAGTGTTGAATTCATAACTTTCGTTGTAATAAGGGGAGGATGTCCATTCGGCGACATTCCCAGACATATTATAAAGCCCAAAATCGTTTGGCTCATACGAGTCTACTTCCGCTGTGTAAACAATGTTGTCTGCTGCATAATCGCCTCGTTTTGGCTTAAAATTAGCGAGAAAATCACCACGGCTATCTACCAAATATGGTCCACCCCACGGGTAAATTGCCGACTGCTTTCCTCCACGAGCGGCATATTCCCATTCCCCTTCGGTAGGTAATCTGAACTCACCAACAGTCGTTTTATTTTTTTCTCCTCTTAAATAATCGTTTCTATATTTTGATCTCCAATTCGCAAATGCCTTGGCTTGTTTCCAACTCACACCCACAACAGGATAATCCGCATAGGCGGGATGCCAAAAATATTCGTTAAACATCGGTTCGTTGTAGCTGTATTTAAAATCTCGGATCCAAACCGTTGTATCGGGGTAGATCGGAACTGCATCGTAGATTAAGAAATCGGCTCGGGAAAGCTCGTTGATATTCGAATTTTTCATTGCATTGACAAAGTCATCGACTTGCAATTCGGAAAATCGATAAATCAATTTCTTTGTGTCAATCGACTTAACGCCATTGTACCACTCATTTTCAGGTAAATAAATCGAATCCTCCATGACTTCAGCATAGTGAATGTCTGGATAATCTTCTCTTTCCCAAAAGATTTGCTCATCACGGTTGAATGGGAGTGAGTGATGAAAAACACTATCAGGTGAAGTCCTGGTTGACAACCAGAGTTTTATTGGGTTTTGTGCTCGAAAACGAACGAGTTGTTGATAACCATTCAGACTTGTCAAATCCTCCTCTGAGTCGCCGATAAAGTCTTCCATAGCTGGGTAGTATTGAAGGATTTCTCCTCCAGAGGTGTTGTACAGGTCTTCCAAACTTTGGTTTTCTGCAATTTCAAGTTGCTCGTCAGACGGCATTGATTCTTCGAGTTCGTCGGGGTCATTCAATACAGAGTAGAAAAAATCAATGTCATCAGAAGGGACCGCTGTTGTTCCGCGTTCATAATTATTGTCCTCATACATGCCTTCAAAAACCATAACGGCTTTTTCCGCAAGCTTTGAACGAACAATCGAATCTTTTACCCATTCGATGAATTGCATATACTCCCGGTTGGTGATTTCGGTTTCGTCCATGTAGAATGTTCGGACTGTCATTGTTCGGGTTATATCATTTTGTGCATCAATGATATCTTCGTCAGAAGAACCCATAATAAAAGACCCACCAGGAACTTCAACCATCCCGTGTGGGTTTACCCGAATGAACTTTTTTGTCTTAACTCCTATTAACTCGCCTTGGTCGCGTTTTCCACAACTCATGACTAAAATTAACAAAGCAAGTAATGCGGTTATGCTTCTCATTACGTATGCTAAATTAAGATATTTATTATCAATACTGTTCACAAAAATATGTAATTTAAATAATACTTCTACGAATGGCCTTCCACCAACGCTCTGGAACCGTCCCTTTTTCCGCTGTATAAAAATCCTCTTCAGAACAAGAAATCAGTACCGTTTCCAGATTAGAATCGTGTTCAGGTCGTACCTCTAACCACCACCGCTTACTCAATGAGCTTTGATAAAAAATTAATTCCTGATCATCGCACGATACCACGTATCTAACGCTATTTTCTTTTGTTGAAAACGGATATTCATTGACTCTGTAATGCATTCCTTCAATTATATACCAAACTGCTTGGGCAGTCAAATTTGAAGATGTGCTACTCTCTGGAATATTGCACAAACCGACAAATCGCACCCGATCACTGATACCAACATAACGAGCTAATGCACAAAATTGTTGTGCTGTAAACCCATTTACTTGTGTCAAACCGCCCTGAAGCTCGTTGGATTTCACTGCAGTCATGTCCATAGAAACGATGTCCGAGTCTCGCATCAATGGCTCTACAACCTTGAGGTCAGAAGTGAGTGTGCCAAGACGAATGGACTCAAAATACAAGCGTTCCATCAAATCAATTTCATCTTGAGCAACCATATAACTTTGATAACCCAAATTACAGAAATTGGTCATGTAGTTCGGACGATTAGCAATGAGTTTTGACATATAGGAATCTGGAGAGATAAGACTCCCATCTCCTCCAAAATCGAATTTATAATCGATGGAGGTGAGGTTGTAATATACCTCAAACTCATTGAAAACGCTACACAAGCCCAAAGTGTTTTCTTGACTCCCACCAAAAGCGATAAGCAAAATGTTGCGTTGATACATCTCTTTGGCAATATCATGTAATGCCCTGTGAGAGTCTTTCTCTTTGTCGCCAGTCGGAATGTCCCCCAAGTCGATGATGTTATTGTTCCAATTTCCAACATACAGACTGTATAGCGCTTTGCGAATCCCATTCAGATTTTGCTTGCGCTGATGGGGTTGCCCAATGGATCTCGTTTCTTGAACGCCAACAATAGCGATTCGTGCATTTTTAAAACTAGGGATCCCTGCCTTTTCTGAATGTATTTTAAGTTTATTTCCTAAGGTCTGTGGCTCTGATATCGTACGTAAAGACAAAACTTCATCAGGTACAGGGATAAGAAGCTCAATTGCCATCGCTTATTTTTTTGTTTTCTTCTTTTTTGGCTTGCTTTTACTCAACATCGCTTGTACTTCTTTGAGAGATAAATCAGCTACTGCGATGGTTTTATTGAGTTCAACTTTGGTTTTCCCTTTGATGAGGTTGTGGCGACCCCATCGTGCTTTTTCAATACGAATGCCCTCTTCTTCCCATACACGGATGACACGCTCGGCCTCTTTCTTCTTCTTTGCCTCAATCAACTCTTTGATGTCTTCATATGAAAGGTTATCAAAATCATACTGTTTGGATACATTGATAAACCACCCGTTCCATTTGATAAAAGGTCCAAAACGGCCCTTACCTTTCGTCACACCTTGATCTTCATAGATTGCGATTGGGGCATCGTCTTTTCGTTTCTGTTCGATACAGGCAATCGCCTCTTCTAGCGTTACGGACAGAGGATTTGCCCCTTTTGGCAGAGAAACAAATACCTTATTGTGCAACACATAAGGGCCATAACGCCCGTTGTTGGTTTGCACAGGCATTCCCTCATACTCCCCTAGTATTGCGGGTAATTTAAACAAGTCTAAGGCTTCTTCGTATGTGATTTTGGACAAACTATATGTGTCTGGCATATTGGCAAACAAGGGCTTTTCTTCGTCCTCGACAGTTCCCAATTGTGCCATTGGGCCAAATTTTCCAAGGCGAACACTCAATTGACGACCAGATTTTGGATCAGTCCCCAAAATTCGCTGCCCAGTTTCTCGTGTGGCGTTTTTCTTAACGTCTTCAACAACTGGGTGAAAATTGGCATAAAATTGCTTCATGATCGATTCCCACTCGGAATTTCCAGTAGCAACTCGGTCAAAATCCTGTTCAATACTGGCTGTAAATCCATAGTCAACGATGTCCTTGAAATTATTGATCAAGAAATCGTTGACCAAAAAGCCAATATCTGTTGGCACAAGTTTCCCTTTTTGCGAACCAATTTTTTCGGACTGATTTACCGAAGTGAGCTTTTTGTCCTGCAAAACAAGCTGTTTGTAGGTTCGCTCCTCGCCTTCATGCGTTCCTTTGGCGACATACTTTCGGTTGAGAACGGTCGATATAGTCGGCGCATATGTCGATGGTCTACCAATCCCGAGCTCCTCTAATTTTTTGACCAATGATGCCTCTGAATATCTGTAGGGAGGGCGACTGAAACGCTGGGTGGCAACAACACGTTTTGCATGCACCCTCTCGCCTTGCTTCATCGCTGGTAATAGGGATTGATCTTCCTCTGATGGATCATCAACACCTTCTAAATACAGTTTTAAAAACCCATCAAAAACCACAACCTCTCCACGAGCTACAAACGCATGACTGTGTTGATCTGTCTTGATCCTTGCAACCGTTCTTTCCAGTTTTGCCTGACTCATCTGCGAAGCCAAGGTGCGCTTCCATATCAGGTCATACAGTCTTTTCTGATCAAACTCTATATCCACATTCATTCGGCTCAAATCGGTAGGACGAATGGCTTCGTGGGCCTCTTGTGCGCCTTTTTTTGATGTTTTATATTGATGAATTCGAACGAATTCTTTTCCGTAATTGCTTTCAATAACCGATGCGGCCTGACCTAAAGCTTGTTTGGAAAGATTGACACTATCGGTTCGCATATAGGTAATCAAACCCGCTTCGTATAAACGTTGTGCATTTTGCATGGTCCGACTCACAGAAAATCCGAGTTTTCGGGATGCTTCTTGTTGTAATGTTGAGGTTGTAAAGGGTGCTGCTGGCGATTTGGTCGCTGGCTTTTTCTCGATGGAAGAAACCTGAAATACGGCATCGATATTTTGTTCTAAAAACGATGATGCTTCTTGTTCACTACCAAAGGAGGTAGCCAATTCAGCTTTAAAAGCTTTCTCCTCAACAGTACTAAAATCTCCCTGCACTTTAAATGTTTCTTTGGGAACAAAGTTTTCGACTTCACGCTCGCGCTCAACAACCAAACGAAGGGTAACAGACTGCACACGCCCTGCTGACAGACCGCCTTGTACTTTACGCCACAGTATGGGTGATAATTCATAACCAACAAGTCGATCTAAAACACGTCGTGCTTGTTGGGCGTCGACTAAATTTTGATCGATTTGTCGCGGATGCTTAATCGCATGGTTGATCGCAGTTTTTGTAATCTCGTTAAATACAATTCGTTTTGTATTTTCTTTTTGCAACTCCAAAACATTAGACAAATGCCAGGCAATGGCCTCTCCTTCCCGGTCTTCATCACTAGCGAGCCAAACCATATTTGACTTTTTTGCTAAGCTCTTCAACTCAGAAACAAGCTTTTTCTTATCACTTGAAACCGTGTATTTTGGTAAAAAGTTTTGTTCAACATCAACTCCCAACTCTTTGTCGGGAAGATCTGAAACATGTCCGTAACTAGATACCACCTTAAAGTCTGGACCAAGAAATTTTTCAATGGTTTTAGCTTTGGCTGGTGACTCTACAATAACAAGATTTTTCGCCATAGGTTTGCGTGAAAACGGAAACAAAAGTAGTAGAATTATTTTTGAACAAACAAAATTTTTCTTCTACATCACCCTAATTTTCTTAAAAATCGGCTACAATTCATTGTGAAAAATCCATTAATTTTGTGGTGTGATTGCAAGACTTTTTCCGATTGCTAAAGACCTGTTGACCTATAATCGATCGACCCTTTTTAGCGACTTGATAGCTGGCCTTTCTATTGCAGTAATTGTTATCCCGCAAGGGTTGGCATATGCGATGATTGCAGGACTACCACCAATTTATGGGCTTTACGCAGCACTTATTCCTCAGCTTATTCACGGAATGATGGGGACCTCACGCCACCCAGCCGTTGGGCCAGTCGCTCTTGACTCCCTTGTCGTAGCCATTGCCTTGGGTGCTTTATCGCTGAGTGGGATTGGTGAGGTGATCGCTGCTGCAGTATTTTTAGCGACAATGGTCGGTATTTTACAATTGTTAATGGGACTCCTCCAAATGGGTGTTTTGGCCAACTACCTATCACGACCTGTAATCAGCGGTTTTACTTCTGCTGCTGCAATTATCATTGGATTGAGTCAGGTAGAACATCTATTGGGACTGCAAATTGAATCGTCAAATCAGATTCAAAAAATGATATTGTCTGTTTTACAAAATTTCAATGAATCCCATCTGATTACGGTTGTCGTTGGTCTCTCTGCGATGTCTCTGATTTTGATCACTAAAAAATACTTGCCCAAATTTCCTTCTGCATTGCTCGTTTTGGTTTTTGGCGTTTTATTGATTTGGAGCACCCGTTGGGATTTACATGGTGTTGAGATTGTTGGATACATTCCTGCTGGGCTTCCAGATGTCGGGCTTTTCACTGTCTCTCCAGAATTGATAAAGGATATGCTACCCTTTGCTTTGACCCTAGCTGTGATTGGATATGTCGAAATCATTTCAATCACAAAAGAATTGGAGGAACAGGAAGAAAAATATTCACTCAAACCCAATAAAGAACTCATGGCCTTGGGGGCTGCAAATCTCGTGGGGTCTTTTTTTCAATCCTATCCCGTGTCAGCAAGTTTTTCTCGATCAGCAGTGAAGTTTCAAGCAGGTGCCAAGACAGGGATGACAGCCGTTTTTAGCGCTTTGATTGTTGGTCTGACGCTTCTTTTTTTTACCTCTCTTTTCTTTTATCTTCCAATCGCTGTATTGGCAGGGATTATCATGGTCGCTGTAATACGCCTGATTAATGTTCGTTATGCAATTGATTTGTATAAAACGCGGCGCGACGAGTTTTTTCTTTTGCTCGTGACCTGTCTACTCACATTATTTGTTGGAATCAGTGAAGGGATTCTTATTGGGGCATTGCTATCTTTATTGCTTATGGTCATTCGAACGTCAAAGCCACATTATGCCGTGCTAGCCAAGGTTTCAGGAACCAATTATTACAAAAATATTTCTCGTTTTGAAACAGATACAAAAATCGATGATGATATTCTCATCATGAGATTTGATGCACAATTGTTTTTTGGCAATCGTGACTATTTTAGGAAAGTTGTGTTTGAAGAAGTGGAAAAGAAACCGAACCTCAAAGGCTTTGTTTTGGTTGCCAGAGGGATTACATACATCGACAGTAGCGGTCTCAGCTCCTTAGGTGCCATGATCAGGTCGTTGCAACAGAAAGGCATCCTTTTTATGGTAGCTGGGGCGATCGGACCTGCAAGGGATGTGCTGCAACAAAGTAAACTCACAGACTTGATTCAAGAAAAAAATATGTTCGCAAAAACAGCAGATGCGGTTGATTATTTTAAAGGAGAAGTCGTACCAACCGATGTTCAGAAAAAAATTGCAAGTCAAACGAATCATTAATACCCTTAAATTGAATAGATATGAATTGGATATATGACCCTTGGCCCTGGTACATCGGTGGGCCTCTCATTGCTTTGGTCATGCTTTTGCTGCTATTGAGCGAAAAAAAGTTTGGAATGTCTTCAAATCTCAGAACAATCTGTGCTGCATTTGGTGCTGGCAAGTCCACTCCTTTTTTTGACTATGACTGGAAGTCTCAACGCTGGAACATCATTGTTATTTTAGGTGCTTTTGTAGTTGGTTTGATCGGCGCACAATTTTTATCCACCCAGACTGCGGTTGATCTACACCCTGATGTTGTCCTTCAACTCCAAGGACTCAATATCGTGGACGCAGGTCAGGCGTATATGCCAGAAAGATTGTTTCGGAGTGCGAGCTGGACCGACTGGAAGTCTTTATCGATTCTAGCTGTGGGCGGGTTTCTAGTTGGCTTTGGAGCTCGCTATGCTGGTGGCTGTACATCGGGACATGCGATTTCGGGCTTGAGCAACCTTCAACTTCCATCTTTGGTTGCGGTCATCGGATTTTTTATTGGTGGAATTATTATGAATCACTTTCTAATTGGCTATATCTTATGAAAACGATACGCTACTTTATCATCGGAATCCTATTTGGAATTACTTTGTTTAAATCTGAGGCGGCCTCGTGGTTTCGCATCTATGAAATGTTCCTATTCAAATCCTTCCATATGTATGGCATCATCGGGTCAGCTCTTGTTTTGGGGGTTTTGATTACCCAGAGCATCAAACGTTTTGGAATCAAGTCGTTTTACGGGCAACCTATCGTAATTGCGAATAAAGAAAAGATGCTGAAAAGCAATCTATATGGAGGCATTGTATTTGGGCTTGGCTGGGCACTNGTGGGAGCTTGNCCNGGTCCAATCTTTGTTCTTTTNGGAGCNGGTTANCTNCCNGTTTTGGTNTTGTTNTTCTTTGCGACNCTNGGNACTTTTNTTATATGGAAAACTCANAANACNACTTCCNCACTANCCAGTAGATTGNATAGACNGNATANAAATACTGACAAAATGTCGGTATTTTTGTATTTTTGCTTGCATTTACAACTAAAACATATCATTTGTACTCTGAAACCCAACANGATAAAAATCCCAACCNGTANAATGGGGAANTCCTCGATGTCCAAGGCNCAAAAAGCCATGGNAAAAAGATGTATATCGAAAGNTATGGGTGTCAGATGAACTTTTCTGANAGTGAGATCGTNGCATCGATTCTNGGAGAAGCTGGCTACGCAACCACCCGCGAGCTANAAGAAGCNGACTTGGTGCTTGTAAACACCTGTTCGATTCGTGAAAAAGCAGAACAAACGGTCAGAAANCGATTGGAGCAATTTAACGNNATCAAAAAGAGCAATCCNAATGTAAAAGTTGGGGTATTGGGTTGTATGGCGGAGCGACTCAAATCAAAATTCCTAGNAGAAGAAAAAATTGTAGACCTCGTTGCAGGGCCAGATGCCTACAAAGACCTTCCCAGTCTNGTNAAAGAGGTAGAGGAAGGGAGAGATGCNGTNAANGTGATTTTATCNAAAGAAGAAACCTATGGGGATATTCGNCCTGTNCGTCTACAATCGAANGGNGTGACTGCCTTNGTATCNATNACNCGAGGTTGTGANAANATGTGTACTTTCTGTGTGGTACCATTCACANGAGGGAGAGAGCGCAGTCGTGACCCAAAAAGTATCTTAAAAGAAATGAAAGATCTAGCCGATAANGGGTATAAAGAAGTTACCCTNCTCGGTCAGAATGTCGATAGTTATTTATGGTATGGAGGTGGNCCTAAAAAAGATTTTNGAAAGGCNACAGACCTCCAAAAGAAAACGGCAATAACCTTTGANAAACTTCTCGATATGGTTGCCAGCGAGCAACCANATATGCGNATNNGATTCTCNACATCAAATCCNCAAGATATGACTGTGGATGTTCTNTATGTGATGCGCAAANACAAAAANATTTGNAACTANATNCACNTACCCGTGCAGTCTGGTAGCGATCGCNTTTTNGAAGCNATGAACCGGCAACANACCNGANCNGAGTATATNGAACTGATTGATCATATTCGNANAATATTACCTGANTGTGGAATTTCACAGGATATGATCAGNGGATTTCCGAATGAAACCGANNAAGANCACCAAGACACCCTNAGTTTGATGGANTATGTCAANTACGACTTTGGNTTTATGTTNATGTACTCAGAACGCCCAGGAACTCCAGCCGCAAAAAATCTTGAAGATAACATCCCAGAGGATGTCAAAAAACGCCGTTTGCAAGAGGTTNTCGCACAACAACAACAACACAGTTTGTACCGAACCCNNCANTTTGTTGNTCAAATAGTAGAAGTTTTGATCGAAAAAGAATCCAAAAAATCAAAAGAACACTGGAGTGGACGAAATCAACAAAATACAGTAGTTGTTTTCCCCAAGGAAAACTTTAAAGTTNGTGATTTTGTAAATGTAAAAATCGAAGATTGCACATCTGCAACCCTAATCGGTAAAGCCGTATAGNCATGGACAAAATTCAATCGATCAAACAACGCTTTGAAATCATTGGNAATGACCNCCAACTCAATCGAGCAATTGGGAAAGCGATTCGNGTNTCNCCAACCGATATTTCTGTTTTGGTAACTGGCGAAAGTGGAGTCGGTAAAGAGAGTATTCCTCGAATCATTCATCAACTTTCTTTNCGAAANCACGGGAAGTTTATCGCAGTCAATTGTGGTGCTATTCCTGAAGGNACAATCGATTCGGAACTGTTTGGTCATGAAAANGGGGCCTTTACAGGTGCTACCTCCACACGAAGCGGCTATTTTGAAGAAGCTGATGGAGGTACCATATTTTTGGATGAAGTTGGCGAATTGCCCTTGACGACACAAGTCCGCTTNTTNCGAGTNNTNGAAAATGGTGAGTTTTTNAAAGTCGGTTCNTCNCAAGTCCAAAAAACCAATGTGCGAATCGTAGCAGCTACGAATCTTGATATGCCCAAAGCCATTCAGCAAGGGAAATTTCGGGAAGACTTGTTTTATCGTTTGAGTACGGTCGAAATTGTACTNCCCCCTTTGCGAGAAAGAAATGGAGATATTCATTTGCTGTTNCGCAAGTTTGCAGCAGATTTTGCACAGAAGTATAAAATGCCAACTGTNCGTTTGGACGAACAGGCACAGAAACTCCTGGAAAGACAACAATGGCATGGNAATATTCGACAACTTCGCAATGTNGCCGANCAACTATCTGTTTTGGAACAAGATCGTGCTATTGGAGCCGATANCTTAGGGCTGTACCTNCCAGACCANAACACACGCTTACCNGCCNTAGTTCCCTCGCCNTCTNGTGNNGGTAGTGATTTTGGTTCAGAACGGGAAATNTTATACAAAGTNNTGTTTGACATGAAATCTGACTTNAACGATTTAAAGCAGCTCACTTTNGAGTTNATGAATTCTTCAAGTACAGAACAGGTTCGNTCGGACAATGAAGGNCTGATTCAAAAAATTTATGGTGAAGAACAAAACNCGCCAGAACGTTTACTCCCTTCAGCAAACGANACCAACTCCTATCCAAAAAAGACAGATGATAACTTTGACTATGCNGAAGAAATTGAGGAAGAAGAAACCNTGAGTCTAATNGACAAAGAANTCGAACTCATCAAAAAAGCACTGGAACGCAANAACGGNAAACGCAAAGCCGCTGCCGACGAACTCGGCATNTCTGAACGTACNCTTTATCGGAAAATCAAACAATTTGANATNNATTTGTAATGAGAAAAGNNATACTATTTTGTTTGTCTTTATTCGTATTTGGATGTAAATTTTATTCATTTACTGGGGCCTCTATCCCTGAAAATGCGGAAACCGTGCAAGTCAACCTTTTCACAAACGATGCAGCCAATTCAATAGGTTCAATCTTTGAACCAGGACTTGACAGAGATTTTACAAATGCCATGCAAGAGGTATTGCTCAATCAAACAAATTTAGAGCTGACAGGAGTCAAAGGAGATTTAATTTACGAAGGTGAAATCACAGAATATCGGGTAACGCCAACAACAGCTACTGCCCAACAAACAGCAGCACAAAACAGATTGACAATTTCCATCAACGTTCGCTATATCAACACCAATAACGAAGAGGACGATTTTGAAAAAAGATTTTCCCATTTTTATGATTTTACAGATACGACACAACTACAAAGTGTGAAAGCAGATGCCCATGAAGAAATTTTTGAGCGCATTACCCAAGATATATTTAACCAATCCCTCGCCAAATGGTAAACGAAAAGCAAACCATTGAAGAGTTGCAGGGTTTGGCAAAAAACGAACCTGAGAAAGCACTCTTAACAGTCAAAAAAATCATCAAGGAATATCCGTATTTTATGGCTGCACGCGTCCTGGAATTGGACATCCTCAAAACAACAAATCAAAAAGGGTATAAACATGCCCTTCGAGCTTGTGCGTTGCAAACGACTCAGCGAAATATTTTGTATCAACATTTAGAAAATCTTGCGCAAAGTGTGGAAAATGATCAACAACAAATCACGGTTCCAAATGAAAATAATTTACATTCGTTTTTGCAATGGCTGGAACTAATCGACGACAATACCTCAGATCGAACGCCGTCGAAATTTGACTGGATCGATGATTTCTTGGCGCAAAATGCAAAAATTAATCCCACAAAAAATACCGCTACGATAAAGGACCTGTCCAAAGAGAATCCACTGTCAAAAAATGAAATCATGACAGAAACGCTTGCACATTTGTATTGGAAACAAAAAAAGTATGATGAGGCGAAGAAAGCGTTCAAGATTCTCTCTTTGAAATATCCAGAAAAAAGTAGTTTATTTGCAGACCATATTAAACAAATCAAATCAGAAGATTCGAAATAATCAAATATGAGTTCATTTTCCATTTTTATCACTCTAATCATCATCGTATCATTTCTTTTGGTGCTTGTTATCATGGTTCAAAACCCTAAGGGAGGTGGTCTTTCTTCATCTTTTGGTGGCGGCGGACAACAGATCGGCGGCGTACAAAACACCTCAAACTTCCTAGATCGAAGTACATGGGTGCTGGCTACTTTGTTATTGGTACTCATTCTATTGTCAAACTCAATGATAACGCGTCCCGGTACTCTTGAAGACTCTAGTTTGTTGAGTGACGAAGCAATTGAAGAGATTATTCCTGAAGAAATTCCATCTGAGTAAGCATTCCAAATATGTAAAACAATATGCCATAATGTCACGATTTGGCAGATGATTTCATTAAAAATCCACTGGCACGATTCGTGCTAAACAAAAACAAAAATATATATCAAATTATGAGTAAATTAAATATAAAACCTTTAGCCGACAGGGTGGTTGTAACCCCACTTGAAGCTGAAACAAAAACTGCTTCGGGGATTATTATTCCAGATACTGCTAAAGAAAAACCGCAAAAGGGAACNGTAGCNGCTGTAGGTCCTGGTACGAAAGANGATCCAATCACTNTAAAAGTTGGGGACACCGTTCTTTATGGAAAATACGCCGGAACAGAGCTTAAGCTCGACGGAANAGATTATTTAATCATGCGCGAAAGCGACATACTTGCAATTGTATAAACAAAATAAAAAATGGCAAAAGATATTCAATTTNATGTACAAGCTCGNGAAGGGCTNAAACGGGGNGTAGATGCCCTTGCAAATGCTGTAAAAGTTACNCTTGGTCCNAAGGGCAGAAATGTCATTATCGACAAGTCTTTTGGTGGCCCNCAAGTCACNAAAGATGGTGTGACTGTTGCTAAGGAAGTAGAGCTCGAAGATGCCCTTGAAAACATGGGTGCTCAAATGGTAAAAGAAGTTGCATCCAAAACAAATGATTTGGCTGGCGACGGGACAACTACTGCTACAATTTTGGCGCAAGCCATTGTNCATGAAGGTCTCAAAAANGTAGCTGCTGGNGCAAACCCAATGGATTTGAAGCGTGGGGTAGACAAGGCCGTTGAAGCCATTGTAAAAGACCTCGATAAGCAAGCNGTNCAAGTGGGTGATTCNTCCGAAAAAATCAAGCAAGTTGCGTCAATTTCAGCCAATAATGACGAAACGATAGGAACCCTTATCACAGAAGCTTTTGAAAAAGTTGGTAAGGAAGGTGTTATCACCGTTGAGGAAGCCAAAGGAACCGACACTTACGTAGATGTNGTGGAGGGAATGCAGTTTGATCGTGGGTATTTGTCTCCGTATTTCGTAACAAATTCCGAGAAAATGGAAGCAGACCTCGAGAGCCCATATATCTTNTTGTTTGACAAAAAGATNTCTACGATGAAAGATCTTTTGCCCGTCTTAGAACCCGTTGCACAAACTGGTAAGCCACTAGTTGTTGTAGCGGAAGATGTGGACGGAGAAGCATTGGCNACCCTTGTNGTNAATAAGCTAAGAGGNACACTCAAAATCGCTGCCGTNAAGGCACCTGGNTTTGGAGANCGTCGCAAAGCNATGCTTGANGACATTGCAATCCTTACTGGCGGAACNGTAATNTCTGAAGAACGTGGNTTNACNCTNGAAAACACAACCATNGATATGCTTGGTACTGCAGAAAAAGTNACCATCGACAAAGACAACACAACNATCGTCAATGGAGCTGGAGANNCAGAANCCATNAAAGCGCGAGTTCACCAAATCAAAGCGCAAATCGAAACGACAACTTCTGACTACGACAAAGAAAANCTCCAAGAGCGATTGGCAAAATTGGCTGGTGGTGTAGCTGTTCTTTATGTCGGTGCTGCATCGGAAGTTGAAATGAAGGAAAAGAAAGACCGTGTTGATGATGCATTACATGCAACTCGCGCTGCTGTAGAAGAGGGAATCGTNTCTGGTGGNGGCGTCGCTTTGCTCAATGCGCGTAAAGTCATTCAAAAGATCAAANCNGANAACCCAGATGAAGCAACTGGAAANCAAATCGTNTANAGTGCTGTAGANGCACCNTTNCGCACAATCGTATCCAATGCNGGTGGCGANGGATCAGTTGTTGTGTCTAAANTNGAAGAAGGGAAAGCCAATTTTGGTTATGATGCCAAATCGGAGGCTTATGTCGACATGCAAGATGCTGGGATTATCGATCCCAAAAAGGTAACTCGTGTGGCCTTGGAAAATGCAGCTTCTGTTGCTGGAATGGTACTTACAACTGAGTGTGCTTTGGTAGATATCAAAGAAGATGCACCTCCTGCTGCTCCGCCAATGGGTGGNGGTATGCCGGGNATGATGTAACATCACACCAANAAAATCACTGCNCCGAAAGGGGCAGTTTTTTTTCTATGACATTTGATTCATTGCTCAATATAATCGACANAAAGCTCAGNTCNGGTGTAAGCCAATCNGAAGGATTACAATATATCTGTCAACTTCTCTTTGATNANATTGAACACTACGANTGGGTGGGTTATTATTTGCACNANCCAGANAAAAAAGAGCTGGTTTTGAATGCCTATNTTGGNGAGCCNACAGATCACACACACATTCCATTTGGAAAAGGNATTTGTGGTCAGGTTGCGCTAAGCAATGAAAATTTTATCGTTGNTGACGTGAATGCACAAGACAACTATATCGCATGTAGCTTGGATGTGAAATCCGANATTGTAATTCCACTATTTGTCAANGAANACAANATTGGACAAATCGATATTGACTCAAATCGCTTGCGTGCGTTTTCGGAAAAAGATGCCACTTTTTTAGGCGAAGTGAATCATCTTGTATCGNTTCATTTGTTTTAGTCAATANTCTGACCCTAGAATACGNNTGAAAATTGCTACTTTTGCAACCTATTTGGGGCATATGCAAGATTCAATCCGCGTTTCATCCGCACTGATTTCCGTTTTTGACAAGAAAGGTTTAGATCCCATTGTTGAAAAACTTCATCAACTTGGCGTTACAATCTATTCCACTGGNGGCACTGCTGATTATATTGATTCNNTAGGANTCGAGGTCATTCGCGTGGAGTCGATTACGGACTATCCTTCAATCTTAGGAGGGCGTGTAAAAACCCTTCACCCTAAAGTTTTTGGCGGCATTCTCAACCGAAGAAATCATACCAGNGATCANGAAGANCTCTCCANCTATGAAATNCCATCNATAGACTTGGTAATTGTTGATTTGTANCCTTTTGAAGAAACTGTAGCTGGTGGNGGTACNGANCAAGAAATTATNGAAAAGATTGATATTGGCGGAATNGCCTTGATTCGAGCCGCAGCTAAAAATCACGCCGANGTGGTGTGCGTAGCTTCTAANTCAGAATACAAGTTGCTATCNTCTTTATTGAGCGATCAAAATGGAGCATTTACTCTAGAGCANCGNAAATATTTCGCAAAGCATTCATTTAACGTATCCTCTCATTATGACAGTGCCATTTTTAACTACTTTGACAATGGCTCGTCATCATTAAAGCTCAGTATTCAGAAGGGGCATCAGCTTCGATATGGTGAAAATCCTCATCAGGAAGGATATTTCTTTGGCGANNTNGAACAATTGTTTGATAAACTCAACGGAAAAGAATTGTCCTATAACAACCTGCTGGATATTGATGCTGCGCTCAACTTGATGGAAGCCCACGAGGAAACNGANCCAACCTTTGCCATTCTCAAGCACAACAATGCCTGTGGACTTGCGACCAGAAACACACTCAGTGACGCNTANGNTGCTGCGCTNGCTGGTGATCCAATCTCTNCTTTTGGNGGGATTTTNATTGCNAATCGTCCGATTGATATCGAAACGGCTCGACAAATNCATNACNTGTTTTGTGAAGTNGTNATTGCGCCATCCTTTGATGAGAAANCACTAACCTTACTCAAAAACAAGAAAAATCGAATTTTATTGGCTCAAAAAACAAACACACATACNGTTAAACTGGTTNGNAGCTGTCTNAANGGATACCTCGTNCAAGAAAANGATCAAGTAATTGATCATGAGCAAATGCTACAAACGGCAACNGNTACAAAACCTTCTGCNGATCAAGTGGAAGACNTGNTGTTTGCCTCTAATATCTGTAAAAACACAAAATCAAACACCATAGTATTGGCAAAGGGCTTACAATTGCTTGCGTCAGGGACGGGTCAAACATCTAGAGTTGATGCCCTCAAACAGGCGATCAAAAAAGCAGAAACCTTTGGATTTGATCTAGATGGAGCAGTCATGGCAAGCGATGCGTTTTTTCCTTTTCCCGACTGTGTAGAGATTGCCCACAAAGCGGGTATAAAAGCTGTCATACANCCAGGNGGATCAATTAAAGACCAACANAGTATNGATTATTGCAATGCCAATCAAATGGTCATGGTNATGACAGGGGTNCGCCATTTTAAACATTAATTCGTATAATTACACTATAATTTTAGCTCATTATGGGTTTTTTCGATTTCTTAACTGAAAANATTGCGATTGACTTAGGTACTGCAAANACCCTAATTATCCATAATGACAATGTGGTTGTTGATAGNCCATCCATCGTTGCNCGTGATCGTGTAACAAGTAAAATCATTGCTGTTGGNCATGAAGCTGCTTTGATGCAAGGNAAAACACATGAGAATATCAAAACCATACGACCCCTCAAAGATGGTGTNATTGCTGACTTCGANGCTTCNGAGCAGATGATCAGTATGTTTATNAAAAACATTCCTGCACTCAAAAAACGATTTTTTACTCCTGCTTTNCGCATGGTAATCTGTATTCCGTCTGGAATCACCGANGTTGAAATGCGAGCTGTTCGCGAATCAGCNGAACGTGTAAATGGAAAAGAAGTGTATTTGATTCACGAACCGATGGCAGCCGCTATAGGAATCGGCGTAAATATCATGCAACCCAAAGGGAATATGATTATCGATATCGGCGGTGGAACAACAGAAATTGCTGTGATTGCTCTATCTGGGATTGTTTGTGATAAGTCCGTTAAAGTGGCTGGTGATGTGTTTACTAATGACATCATTTACTATATGCGTACACAACACAATTTATATGTTGGTGAGCGTACCGCAGAGCGGGTAAAGATCTTGATTGGCTCTGCTCTAGAAGAATTGGAGAACCCACCAGAAGATATGACCGTTCAAGGAAGGGATTTGCTGACAGGTAAACCCAAAGAAACTGTGATTTCTTATCGGGAAATTGCAAAGGCACTTGACAAATCCATCATACGAATTGAAGACTCCGTTATGGAAACCCTTTCACAAACCCCTCCAGAACTTGCAGCAGACATCTACAACACAGGAGTTTACCTTGCTGGGGGTGGTTCCATGCTTCGTGGTTTAGACAAGCGGTTGTCCCAAAAAACTGATCTTCCAATTTTTATCGCTGAAGATCCATTGCGAGCCGTTGTTCGGGGAACTGGTATCGCGCTTAAAAATATTGATCAATACAAGACAATCCTTGTTAAATAGCTGAACGATGCAGCAGCTCGTCAACGCCATTATTCGATTTCGTAACGGCTTGGTTTACCTCCTGCTTATTTCATTGAGTATTTTCCTATTGCAACAGTCAAGCGCTTATCATCGCAGTCTGGTTGCAAATATGAGTGTCTTTTTTGGCGCGCAATTCAGTGATCTTATCAACTCTTTTGCAAGTTACACCAACCTGAGAGAAACCAACAAGCGCCTTCTGCAAGAAAATCAAGTTCTGCTTGATCAAATTCTTTCTAAAGAAAAGCTCCCTTCTGACACATTAACTTATAGCTCAATACCCCTACAAGTCATTCGAAATTCTTTTATGAATAGCTATAACTACATTACTCTAAAGGGCGGTAAAAACAGCGGGGTTAAAAATGAAATGGGATTGGTGACTGCCCAAGGGATCGTAGGAGTTGTGCAATTTGTACAGAACCGATATGCACAGGCAATTTCGATTTTAAACAAAGACTTGAAGATCAATGCAAAGCTAAAAAACAGCAATCATTTTGGAAGCTTAACCTGGACAGGAGATGACCCAACCAAAATGAAGCTTTTTGATGTTCCAAAAACGGCTACGATCAAAATCGGTGATACGATTCAAACAGGTGGGATGTCAACGATTTTTCCGCCGAATCTTCCCATCGGGTCAATTTCAAATTTTGTTGACGACCCCTCGATAAGTTTTTACGATATTGAAATTTCTCTTTTTCAAGATATGACCAATTTGGGAACGGTTTTCGCCATCGATCATCCACTAGCAGAAGAAGTTCAATCTGTTCAAAAATCGGCTGATGAAAAGTAGATCATATTCCTTTATTGCCTACTTTTTTTTGTTGCCCATTCTTCAAGTGATGGTGTTTGACCAATTTGATTTGGGCACACAATTGATTCCACACGTAACCCTCCTTTTTTTAATTTTTTATCCAACGGATTCCGACCAGACCTTTTATCTTTTAGCTGCCTTTCTCTATGGTCTATACTTAGATATCCTCCACTCAACAATGGGTCTCCAAGCAGCGGCATGTGTTACTACCGCTTTTCTCAGACCTTTTATTATTACATCGGTTTTTGGTAAAAATCACGGATATGTCAATATCCGCTTACAACAGACACCCCTGATTGCACTATCTGCATATTGTTTGAATATTGTCCTGATTCATCATCTGGTATATTATGTCTTTGGGGTGTCGAGCTGGACACAATGGCTCCAGATTGTTCAACAATTTATTTTTGGAAGTCTATATACATTGTTATATTTAATTGTAATTATGTTTTTGTTGCGAAAGAATAAACAATGAGAAAAAGCCTACTTTTCGTTCTTGTTCTAAGCAGTGGTGTCATTTTTACAATTCGCCTCTTTAGTTTACAAGTTTTTAGTTCTGATTACGAAAGTCAATCTCTTCAAAACTCTGTGTTGAAAGAATATATATACCCAGAGCGCGGATTTATTTATGATCGAAACGGAACACTGATTGTCGAAAATCAACCCACCTACGACCTTATGGTCATTCCGAGGCAGTTGCAGCAAATTGATACGATAGAGTTCTGTAATCTGTTGAAGATTGAAAAAAAATTACTCGTTGATAAAATCAAAGAAGCTCGTGCATATTCAACAAGAAAACCCTCCGTATTTCTGGCACAATTATCCAAAAGTGATTATGCTGCCCTGCAAGAGAAGCTGTGGAAATACCGTGGGTTTAATGTCCAAAAGAGAGCTGTTCGAAAATACAATACTTCCTCTGCCTCTAATATTCTGGGGTATATCAGTGAGGTCAATCGATTTGATCTCAGAAGAGACCCTTATTACCAATCTGGCGAATTGATCGGGCGACAAGGAATCGAGAAAACCTATGAAAAAACGTTGAGAGGTGTAAAAGGGGTTCGCTATTTACAACGAGACAAATTTAATCGAGTGATTGGCCCCTATCAAAAAGGCGATCTCGACACCCTACCGACAAAAGCACAAGATATTTATTTGACGATTGATATTGCCCTTCAAGAGTATGGACAAAAACTTTTACAAAACAAAAGAGGGGGTATCGTTGCTATTGAGCCTGAAACAGGTGAGATTCTAGTCAACGTAAGTACACCGACATACCCCCCAGATTTATTGGTAGGTCGAAATCGATCTGAAAATTTCACGGTTTTAAAAAATGACACCATTAACCGTCCCCTTTTTGATCGTGGGCTGCAAGGTCAATATCCGCCTGGGTCTCCATTTAAGCTCGTCAATGCGCTGATTGCACTTCAGGAGAAAGCGATTACGCCCCGATTTCGCGTACAATGCAATGAGGGTCACTATTACGGCCGAAATGACTTTATGAAATGCCATTGTAGCTACGGAACCAAAAATCGACTAAACAGCGGGATTTACAATTCTTGTAACACCTACTTTGCCAACGTATATCGCCGAACCATTGATCGGTTAAACGATCCAAAGAAGGGGATGGACATATGGAGCAATCACGTCAAAAGTTTCGGAATGGGAAATTATCTAGGGTATGACCACCCCACTGGGCAAAAAGGGTTTATTCCAAATTCCGATTATTACAATTACTGGTATCCCAATCAGCGTTGGGGAGCAACAACCTCACTCTCCAACTCAATTGGGCAAGGTGAAGTGCTAACTACCCCAATTCAGTTGGCCAATATGGTTGCAACAATTGCAAATAGAGGATTTTTCTACAAACCCCATTTTGTTAAGAAACTACAACGAGATTCTATTGCTGAGAAATACAGAAAACCAAACTACACAACCATAGACTCCATTCATTTTGAGCCAGTGGTAGAGGGCATGTCCAATGTTATTAAGTGGGGTACTGCTCGTGTCGCCCGGGTTCCAGGGGTTGAAGTCTGTGGAAAAACAGGAACCGTTGAAAATTTTGTGAGAATAGAAGGCGAAAAAGTACAGTTAACCGATCACTCCATGTTTGTTGCCTTTGCCCCTAGAGAAAATCCAAAAATTGCTGTCGCTGTTTTTGTAGAAAATGGATATTGGGGTGGGCGATGGGCTGCGCCAATCGCAAGTTTGGTCATTGAAAAATATCTGACTGGTAATGTCAGAAGAACCTATCTTGAAAATCGGATGGTAAACGGAAGTTTAGTCGATGAGTATCAGAAACCATTGAGCGGTAAACCTTTTGAAATCAATGAATAACAAATTTCTTTTAAAGTTTGACTGGTACACCTTTTTGGTATATTTCGCTTTGGTGGCAATTGGCCTGATCAACATCTACTCCATTGGACATACGCAAGAGGAAAGCATGCTGTCTTTGAATCACACGTTTGGAAAGCAATTGTTCTTTGGGCTTCTGAGTATCGGCCTCATTTTCTTCCTTCAATTTCCAAAAGTGAAGGTCTATGAACGTTATTCTAGTATTTTCTATTTGATTATACTTGCTCTGCTCATTGGTCTTTTTGTTTTCGGAAAAGAAGTCTCTGGAGCAAAATCATGGTATTCAATCGCTGGCTTTAGCTTTCAGCCAGCTGAATTTGCCAAAGTAATCACTGCCTTGGCACTGACCAAGCACTTGAGTGAAATCAACACAGACTTAACAACACTATCCGATCAACTCACGTCCTTCATCCTTATCTTTCTGCCAGCACTGATCATCTTACCACAACCAGATCCTGGCAGCACGGTGGTGTTCCTCAGTTTTCTGTTGGTTTTACACACAGAAAAACTCCCCTCTCAATATTTGCTTTCATGTATTGGGCTTATCGTTTTGTTTATCATGACTCTTTTGATTGGCAACACCATCGCAACAGCTATTGTATTGGGATTGGGTTTTGTATATATTATTGGGTTGGATAAAAAGAAACGCAGAAAACGACTTCTGTCTACACTTTTAACCCTTGTTTTGGCTAGTGCATTTATTCAGTCCGTTGATTTTGTATTTGAAAATGTATTTGAGCAACGCCACCGTGATCGCTTCAATATTGTTTTGGGTCGTGAAGTGGACACCCAGGGGATTGGATACAACATCAATCAATCTCAAATTGCAATCGGATCTGGAGGGGTACTTGGAAAGGGCTTTCTTGAGGGTACACAAACCAAAGGGAATTTTGTTCCTGAACAACAGACGGATTATATTTTTACAACTGTTGGTGAAGAGTGGGGCTTTGTCGGTTCTTTTATCGTGGTTGTTCTATTTATGATCTTGATGCTTCGCATACTTCTGACCTCTCGTCGGCAAAAAAACAATTTTAGTAGAATTTATTGTTATTGCGTCGTCTGTCTTTTGTTTGCTCATTTTAGTATTAATTTGGGTATGGTTCTCGGCCTACTCCCCACCATAGGAATCCCGCTACCCTATTTGAGTTACGGTGGTTCGAATCTTTTGGCGTTTAGTCTATTGTTGGGCATTTATTTGAAACTTGATGCCAATCGAGTCAACGAATGGTAGTTAGCGTTTCACTGGGTCAAAACGGTCTCTCAAACTGTTGCCAATCAACATAAAAGAGCTCACTAAAAGCATAATGGCTAGCCCAGGGATCAATGCCAGATAAGGTTTTCCCATTACTAAAAATTGATAGTGATCCTTAATCATTGTGCCCCAACTGGGGATCGGCGGCTGGACGCCTATTCCCAAAAAACTCAATCCACTTTCAATAAGAATTGCTGCTGCAAAGTTGGAAGCGGTGATGACCACCAAAGGGCCAAAAGCGTTTGGAAGGATATGCCCAAAAAGTGTGCGGAAAGTGGAAAATCCAAGTACCTGGGTTGCAATTATATATTGACGGTTTTTGATGCTCATCACTTGACCCCGAACAATACGCGCCACCTCCACCCACATGGTCAAACCAACAGCAATAAAAACTTGCCAAAATCCTTTCCCTAAAGCAACCGATATTGCAATGACAAGCAATAAAGTTGGAATTGACCAAGTGACATTGATGATCCACATGACAATCCTGTCAACCACACCGCCATAAAATCCACCTAAGCTGCCCAGAAAAATGCCGACAATCAGCGAAATGAATACCGAGATCAAGCCAATGGAAAGGGAAATTCGTGTTCCAACCAACAAACGGCTCAGAACGTCTCTTCCAAACAAGTCGGTTCCCAATACAAACCTATGGTCTACAATATGATGATCAACGATTTCAGAAGACGAAGCGATTTCGTTGAAAGCAGTCATCGGAAACCACTCCTGTTGACCAGGAGAATCAAAGTTAAAATGTTCAATCCAAATTCCATCTTCCTCAACTTGGTAAGATGAAATCGGATATTGGTTTCCAGCATTGGGGTTGCCAAATAACAACGTGGACAGTCGGGAATGATCTTTATCAGTAGCAGTGGGTACATGAAGCATCTTTACCTTAAACCCTGGTGACTGAGAATGTATGGAAAGATGCATTTGATTGGCATTGACCGAGTTGTCGGGTGCAATGACATAGGCCAAAACAGATATGGCAACACAGATCAAAATAAAGCCAGTGGCTAGGTAACCCCCCAGATCATATAAAAACGCTAGGTTGGTTGTTTTTTGCAATCGTATGGTGTTTATTTTCTCGCAAGGGGTTCTTGCTGATAGATTCCCACTTTGAGGTGATCCAAAATGTTCACAGCTTCTTCGACATAGAAGTCTTCTGTCAAGTCTGTAAACCAGCGTTCCCTTTTTTCACGAAAGATGCTGTCTGCCGTGATCCTTTCTTGCTCTGCAGGAGCAATCGTAAATTCCAAGTTATTGTTGTATTCCTTTACCGCATCAAATTGGTCTGCATAAGTCCGATCTGCTTCCAGTTCTGAAACATATTCTTGGTAATTCAAGGCGATGCTTTTATCGTTTTGACGTTGCTCGATCCACTTTGCATCTTGGTCAACAAGTTTAAAAATGGGATGATTGTTCACACGATCCTGACTCTGTTTTATGACTTCGTCATAATTCAAATAGCCATGCCATTTTGTGTATATCAGAGGGGTGATTTGATCCCATGACATGGGATTGTCTTCATCTCTTTCGCCAACATCGACATAACTATAACGATCTGGAGTGATCACATCACTTTTTACGCCCTCAAGCTGGGTTGAACCCCCATTGATTCTATAAAACTTATCGGTTGTTATTTTTAAAGCCCCAAGGTTTCCATAGGTGCTATTGGAAAGAAATCGATTGAGATCCACCACATTTTGTACAGTTCCCTTACCAAATGTTTGCTTACTCCCCAACACAATCGCACGTTCATAGTCCTGAAGAGCTGCTGCTAAAATTTCAGAAGCCGATGCAGATAACTCATTCACAAGAATTACCATGGCACCATCCCAAAGTGTTTTATCGTCTCGATCTCGCAAAACCTCTGTTTTACTCACCGTCGATTTGACCTGTACAATTGGACCTTTACCGATAAATAAACCTGCAATATCGACCACCGTTTGCAAGGACCCACCACCATTGTTTCTCAAGTCGATGATAAGACCCTCAACGCCTGCCTCTTTGAGGTTGACTATCTCCTGCTCGACATCATGCGCTGCGTTTCTTTCTTTGTAACTTTTAAAATCGACATAAAATTTTGGGAGATGGATAAGACCATACTTTCGATCGAGTCGGTTAATTACAGATGACCGTGCATACGATTCTTCCAAAACAACTAAATCGCGCTTCACAGGAATCGTTTCGATTGTACCATCAACTTTTTTGATCGTCAAGTGAACTGTAGAACCTTTTGGCCCTTTGATGAGCTTGATGGCATCGTCCAATCGCATAGATCGAATGTCAACGGCATCTCCTTCCTCTTGTCGAACCAACTGAATTTCATCTCCAACTTCCATAAGCTGATCACGCCAAAGCGGTCCACCAACAATGATATCAACCACCTTGATCGCCTGATCTCTTTTGGAAAGTCGCGCACCGATTCCCTCAAACTTTCCTGACATATTCATGTCAAAACGATCCTTGTCATCAGGGTTAAAGTAGTTTGTGTGTGGGTCAAACTGCAAAACGAAAGCATTGAGGTAGATGTCAAACCAGTCCTTGCGCTCTAGATCATTCATCAAATCGAAATAGTCCTCCATGTTTTCGCGTGTTGTTGTTCGTGCTTCTTCTTCAAGAACCACCCATGATGGCGAAACATAATCCGCTGTACTTTCCTCCTCCTTTTTCTCTGCTTCTTGCACCTTATCGTAGAGTACGCTCAATGTCGATAACTTGAGTTGCTTTCTCCACTTTTCAGCTCGTGAGGTTTGAGAAAGTGGGAATAGTTGTTCTTCATAATCCATATCGAACGATTCCTTTTTTTCAAAGTCAAACGGACGAGATAGCAAAGACGCATACAAATTTTCGACTTCGTTCATGCGAAGGATGAGTCTTTTGTAAGTCAAGTCGAAGAATGTCAAATCTAACTCTCTTAACTGATCGTCAATTCGGTACATATATTTGGCAAACTCTCTGTAGTCACTCTGTAAAAAATATCTTTTTTGACCATCAATACTTTCAAGATAGGTGTGAAAAATTTGTTCAGACATTTCGTCATTGAGGGACTTCACGTTAAAATGACCACGTTGGATCACATGAGAAATCAGCTCAATCAGTAGTCTATCTTTATCATTACTGACAAACTCTTTTTTTGATGGAATAGAAATTGCCGTGAGTAAATAAAAACCTACAGCAATCGCAAAAACAATATAGGAGGTATTCTTTTTCATTTCATTTTGTTTGAGGGCTTACGAATATAAAGATAATTGTATTATCATGTAAATATCATGGATATGAGTCGAAAAGGCAAATTGAAATCAGTATTTTTGTGTAAATAGATCGCGAAAATGAGCAACAAACCACTAATTCTTGTTACCAATGACGATGGAATAAGCGCCCCTGGGCTTCGTTCCCTTATTCACATGATGAATTCGATTGGAGAGGTGGTTGTGGTCGCTCCTGACAGTCCGCAATCTGGTATGGGGCATGCCATTACGATCAATAGCACCTTGCGATGTACCCAAGTCAAACTCGATGATGGTCCTCAACAAGAATATTCGTGTTCTGGAACGCCAGCAGACTGTGTAAAGCTCGGGGTTCATGAAATTTTAAAGCGAAAACCAGACCTCTGCGTTTCTGGAATCAATCATGGCTCTAATGCAGCGATCAATGTCATCTACTCTGGAACCATGAGTGCGGCTATCGAAGCTGGGATTGAAGGTATTCCAGCAATTGGGTTTTCATTACTCGATTATGCTTGGGATGCAGATTTTACCTCACTCAATCCCTATGTAGAAAAAATCACAAAATCGGCCTTACAAAACAAAATCCCTGACAGCACGGTTCTCAATGTCAATTTTCCCAAACGAAAAGAAGGCGAAATCAAAGGGATTAAAATTTGTCGTCAAGCCAATGCCTATTGGATTGAAGAGTTCGATAAACGTCAAGACCCCATGGGAAAAGAATACTATTGGATGACTGGTGCATTCATCAATAATGACAAAGGAGAGGACACCGATATTTGGGCGCTCGAAAATGGATATGTTTCNGTNGTTCCNACACAATTTGATCTNACCGCACATCATCAAATTCAAAAACTAAACTCNTGGACTTTCTAAAGAAAATCAGTCCTGGATTATTGGGTTGGCTGACTGGACTCGTCTTGCCGTTTGGCACCCTTTTTATATTGATAGAATATTCGGTTGATGGCAATGCTGTGGACACCATCCCCATGTTGTATGCTTACGATGAGCTCGGCATTTGGATCACACTAGCAGTGCTGCCCAATCTTTTTTTCTTTTGGTGGTGGATCCAAAAAAAGAATACGCGCGCGGCTCAATCTGTTCTTGGCGCAACTATTTTTTGGGCCTTTCTGAGTCTGCTCTTAAAATTTGGAGTATGAGATACTACTTCATCGCCGGGGAAGCCTCTGGGGATTTGCATGGTGCCAATCTAATTGCTGCACTGAAAGAAAAAGATGCAACATCCGAATTTCGAGCTTGGGGTGGAGACAAAATGCAAAATCAGGGGGCACAAATCGTAAAACACTACAAGTATCTCGCTTTTATGGGGTTTTGGGAGGTTGCCAAAAACCTGAGAACCATCCTTTCCTATATTGCCTTTTGTAAAAAAGATATTCTCGCATTCAAACCAGATGCTTTAATCCTTATCGACTACCCAGGTTTTAACATGCGTATCGCAAAATGGGCAACCGCTTTGGGAATTCCAGTACACTATTATATCATGCCACAAGTTTGGGCGTGGAAAGAAAATCGCGTGCGAAAATTGGCAAAGCACACCAATTACCGCTATGCCATACTGCCATTTGAGGTTGATTTTTTTGAACAAAAACACAAGCTTCACATTGATTTTGTCGGGCATCCTCTTATCGACGAATTATCAGCAATCCCAAAGTCGGATGGCNCATCGCTNANAGCNNCTTTGGGCTTGACAAAANATGAAAANATCATTGCCTTGNTNCCNGGAAGNCGAAAACANGANATNAGTAANATTTTAGGNGTAATGNCANCGANCATTNACTCCTTTCCGAACTATCGATTTGTGATCGCAGNAACGTCAAACATCGATCAATCCCTTTATCATCAACTTGCACCTGGTGTAGATTTGGTTATGAATCAAACCTATGATTTGGTTCGTCTTGCTGATGCTGCCATTGTCACAAGTGGAACGGCTACCTTGGAAACAGCTCTGTTGAAAACCCCTCAAATCGTGTGTTATAAAACAAGCCCTTTGAGCTATGCCATTGCCAAGCGAATTGTAAAACTTCCCTTTATTTCTCTGGTCAATTTGGTTGTGAACCGTTTGCTCGTACGGGAGTTGATCCAAAGCCAATGTAACCAAATCGAGTTGACAAGCTCCCTTCGAGAAATCCTGTCCGAAAATGGTAGAACAGCTATTCTGTCAGGATATGACGAACTCATTGAAAAACTCGGAGGCAAAGGGGCAAGTGAGAAAGTTGCCTCACTCATTCACAAACGAACTCATGCGTAAGTCATTTGCCTTTATTGCTCTTGTTTTTCTGGCTACAAGCTGTGGAATGCTCAAGAGTGATAAAAAAATGAAACCCCGTGATGGTGTTGTTTTTTATGCCAAAGAATATATGGGTACGCCCTACCGTTTGGGTGGAAACAATCACAGTGGAATTGATTGTTCAGGCCTGATTCACAATGCCTATAAAAAACAAGGGATTCGTGTTTCAAGAACCGTTGACCTTTTGCGAAAAGAAGGAAAACGCATCTCCAAAGACCGAGCAAAGCCAGGTGATATTCTTTTTTTTAGAACGACAAAAAAACGAAAGCTCACCCATGCTGGTATTATTGTTGGACGCAAAGGTGGAGAACCTCTATTCATACATGCCTCCTCTTCAAGAGGGGTTATCATTTCTTCTTTACGTGAGGGCTATTGGAATAAGACCTATGCACAAACACGACGGCTGATTCGATAA
This sequence comes from Flavobacteriaceae bacterium TMED81, assembly GCA_002171575.2. Lineage (GTDB taxonomy): Bacteria > Bacteroidota > Bacteroidia > Flavobacteriales > Flavobacteriaceae > UBA724. Next base: position 8,630 of record NHEI02000027.1, on the reverse strand, counting down.
TAATTCCTGTATTTCATCATGTCCCCTCTAGCCTACTGCACAGTTTGCTTTGTTATTGGTGTATTGACTTACCCCCATCTTGACCATTTGATACAACACTTGCAGCCAAAAGAAATCATCGCCGATGTAAGTAATTATAAAAATTATAATAAACGATGGGAACAGAGCTGCAAGACCAACGGCATTGAACTCCATCACACATCAATAGAGGGTGCGTATATAATCAACCCTTAAATTGGGCTGTGAAGTTTTTGTAGTAGGCTGCAAAGTCTTCTTGAGACTGTAAATTTTTGTAGTCGCCAGAGGCAAATAACTTTAGGTAGAACTCCATTTGCTGCACATTGTGGTAACCGACGATTGGCGCAAGGTAATTTGCATTTTCATCAAAAAAAGCAACTGTAGGATATCCCGTAATTCCGAGATAAGCCGTAAATTGATGTCGGGCATTTCTTCCAGTACGATTGGGATCGTGTCGCGGGTTTTCAAATTGATTACCATTGTAATTGACCGGCTCTTTGCCTTCGGCATTGAATTTGACAGGGTAATAATTCTCGTTGATAAAAGCACTCACTTCGGGATTTCCAAAGGTATTTTTGTCTAGGAGTTTACAAGGTCCACACCAAGTTGTATACACGTCAACAATGATATTTTTCGGGTTTGACTTCTGGGCAGCAAGTGCCTCGTCCATCGTCATCCAATTGACTTGGGCTGTAGCGATCGAGGAACCGATAAAAAATAGAATTACACTACGTAATGCCATGCATTTTTCGAATTAGGGTTTTGTTGAGAATGAGCATCAACACTCCCGCAAATACGGGAATTGCTGTAAAGATGAGAAAAAATACAGATAAGCCGTAGGACTCTGAAATCGAATCGATGTAGCTCCCCGTTATTCCACCGAGAAAGTTGGCAATCGCACTACAAACAAACCAGAAACCAAACATCAAGCCAACCAATCGCTTTGGTGCTAACTTACTAACATAGGATAGTCCAACAGGGGAAATACAAAGCTCTCCAAGGGTGTGAAACAAGTACGCCATAATCAACCAAGAGATGCTTACACTCGCTGTGCTCGCACCAAGTGGAATTCCTGCTGCGCCATACGACAAAAAGGCAAAGCCCAAACCGAGTAAAATTAAGCCAATCGCAAATTTGACTGGTCCACTGGGGTTTAGGGATGATGCCCATATTTTGGAAAAAACAGGTGCAAAAATCACAATAAACAAAGAGTTGAGTACGGAAAACCAAGAGGCGGGAATCTCAGCAACATCAGATGCAAATTCTCGCTTGAGCATCCATATCACAATCCCCCAAATGATTGCAAAACTCAATCCCAAAAAGAAGTTTGATAAAAGATATTTTCCCAACATATTGCGAAACAACTCATACAAGACATAGGTCAGAATCACCATGGGAACCAGGGTGATAATGGAATTGGCAAGTTTAAATGTTTGAGATGCCGTACCGACCAGATTCCGTTCGGTATAGTCATTGGCAAAAATGGTCATCGACCCGCCTGCCTGCTCAAACGCCCACCAAAAGAAGATGGTAAACAGTGAAAAGATAATTACCACGAACACACGGTCATTTTGAACTTTTTTCGGGACGTTCTCTTGTACTTCATCCTGTGAAGTGTCGGCTGTTTCTAGTTTTTTGGGGGACAAGCCAATGTTGCCAAATATTTGTTGTGCAAACCAAAACTGTAACATCCCAAAAAACATAAAAACCCCAGCAAGACCAAAGCCCAAATGCCAACCGATTTTTTCTCCGATGTATCCGCATAAGAGTATCCCTAAAAAAGCACCTGCGTTGATTCCCATATAAAAAATGGTATAGCCACCATCTTTACGGATATCTCCGTCTTTATACAATTGCCCAACAATCGAAGAAATATTGGGTTTAAAAAATCCATTTCCAATCACCAAACAGCTCAATCCAATGAAGAAAAACGTGGACGAAAAGGTTTCCAATGCCATAGAAGCATGACCTAGGGTCATAATTAGGGCACCCAATACGGTTGCGTTTCGGTATCCGAGATACTTATCGGCGATTAGACCACCAAATACGGGGGTTAAATAGACCAAGCCAGTGTACCAAGCATAGAGTTCCAACGCATCTTCACGCTCCCAAGCCCAACCTTCGTTGAGGATGGATGAGGTAAGAAAAAGTACCAATATGGCACGCATGCCATAGTAGCTAAATCGTTCCCACATCTCGGTAAAAAATAAAACAAATAAGCCGACAGGATGTCCAGCGATAGTTCGTTGATTAAGGGCAGATCCTCCAAATTGGTTTGACATTTTTTTGGGTTTTTTTATTGAGTGTTGCTAATATATGATTTTTCAATTATTCAGATTCCTATTCAATATCCCTTATCTTTGCACCATGGCAAACAATCGGGAGCAAAACGGATTGGTTTCGGGCTTTTCCAAAAAATCAAAACAAGAGAAAATCGAATGGATTTCCCAAACTTGCTTTGCCAATCCCCAGCAAGCCAAAAGTGTTTTGAAAACCTATTGGCATACGGACGAAAAACTACAACAATTACATGACGAGTTTATCGAAAATGCTGTGAGTAACTTTTACCTGCCGATGGCTGTTGCGCCAAACTTTGTGATCAACGAAATACCCTACGTGCTGCCCATGGTCACAGAAGAAAGCTCGGTGGTTGCTGCCTCGGCCAATGCGGCCAAGTTTTGGTCAACGCGTGGCGGATTTCACGCCGAAATTATCGGTACTGAGAAAACAGGTCAGGTACACTTTCTGTTTTCGGGACATCACCAAAAACTCGCTAAATTTTTTACCGCTATCAAACCAAAACTACTGCAAGAAACAGAGGGAATTACCAAAAACATGCGCAAGCGCAGGGGTGGTATTGTTGATATTGAATTGGTCGATAGTACCAAAAATATGGCCAACTATTACCAATTGCATGTGCGTTTTGAAACTGCAGATGCGATGGGTGCCAATTTTATCAACTCCTGTCTCGAACAGCTTGCAAAAACACTACAAGACCAAGCTGCCAGCTATGTGCCATTTTTAGAACATGAAAACCAAATCGAGGTGGTGATGAGCATTTTGTCCAACTATGTTCCTGGAAGTCGGGTCAAAGCTTGGGTGAGTTGCCCCATTTTGGATTTGGGAGATGATGGACATCTACTGGCTCAAAAATTTGTGCAAGCGGTACAGATCGCACATCAAAACCCTTACAGAGCCGTTACGCACAACAAAGGCATCATGAATGGAATTGATGCCTTGGCGATTGCTACTGGAAATGATTTTAGAGCTATTGAAGCAGGGATTCATGCCTATGCTGCTAAAGATGGGCAGTACAGAGGGCTTTCCAAAGCGTGGATCAAAGACGAGACATTTTGGTTTGAACTCGAAGTGCCTTTGGCCGTTGGCACAGTCGGAGGCCTAACCAAACTCCACCCGATGGTGAAATGGTCACATGAGTTGTTGCAGAGCCCAAATGCAGAAGGGCTTATGCAAATCATAGCAGTCAGCGGATTGGCGCAAAACTTTGCCGCCTTGCGCTCCCTGGTCACGACTGGTATTCAGAAGGGGCATATGAAAATGCATTTACTCAATATTCTGAATCAAATGGGTGCTACCGAAGCTGAAAAACAAGCAATGATTGAGCATTTTAAAACCAATGTTATCAGCTTTAATGCTGTTGAACAAGCACTAATAGCATGGCGAAAAATCTAAGTTTTTTTAGTTCTGGAAAACTCCTGATTACAAGTGAATACGCGGTGATAGACGGCGCCTGTGCGCTTGCTGTACCAACCAAACTGGGGCAAAGCATGACGGTCATTGATAACAAAGAACCGGGTATACATTGGATCGCCAAGGATGTAGACGGAAACATTTGGTTTGAAGACCATTTTCATGTCAATGATTTTCAGTCAACCTTACAGACGAACGAAACCACTTCTCGATTACAGCAAATTTTCCTGGTAGCGCGTGAACACAATCCTAATTTTTTGGTAAACCCTACTGGATTTGTGGTTGAAACCCAACTCAATTTTTCCAAAGACTGGGGATTGGGCAGTTCCTCGACATTGGTAAATAATGTGGCGCAATGGGCCAATGTGAATCCATTTTATATCCAACAAAAGGTTTTTGGAGGAAGTGGTTATGACATCGCTTGTGCCCAAAAACACAATCCGATCACCTATCAACTTATTGATCAAAAGCCAACTGTGATAGATGTTGCTTTTGCACCTCCATTTCATGAGCATTTGTTTTTTGTGTATATGAACAAGAAACAAAACAGTCGTACTTCAATTCAAAACCACTATCGGGGTGTGTCGGATGAGGTTCGCAATGCCCTAAATGCCTTGACAAAGCGATTTGTGAAAACCCAAAAGGTGAGTGAGTTTCAGACCCTGATCCTAGCTCATGAAAGCATCATTTCCAAACTGATCGGTATTCCGCCTGTACAGGAAACTACATTTTCCGACTATGAAGGGGTTGTCAAGAGTTTGGGGGCTTGGGGAGGTGATTTTGTTTTGGCTTGTGGCCCCAAAACAAGTAAAGCGTATTTTTCTTTAAAAGGATATACAGTATGTATCCCGTATTCTGAACTTATTTCTCACGCGACTTAAAGTCGAGTGGTATCATTAAACTCACCGCAGTTCATCTGGGTTCCCCTTTTTCATCATATAGATCTTCCATGCTAAAACTCAAATCATGTTTGTTGTAATAGTTAAAAATATCAATTCGTGAAAGATTAACCGATTTAAAATCTTCAATGTTTTCTGTTATCGACATGAGTTTATGAGTTTCGAGGTCGATATATTCAATTCGATCAGAAACAATTGTAAACGTTTACGCCCTGACTCCAGAAAACACGCTGATGACTAGCAAAAAAAGAAGATTAAAGCTCGTTGAAACATGATTTTAAAATTTTGGCACGATTAATGTAATAAAAATAACGTCTTAATAATTTTTGTTAGTTATTGTTTTTACGCCTGCACGACATATCTCCTCTGTGCAGGCGTTTTTTATAATCTTTGGTTATCTTTATAATTGAATTAAAAGTAATGAATTTACTAGAGTATGGAATATAATCGTTATTTCTTTATTGAGTTGTTAAATGAGCAGAATATTGACCCTGGACTCGTTTGGTGGATTGACTTTCTGATTATCTCTTCCCTACTACTTGGAATCTCCTTTTTGTTAGCAGTCGCATCAAAGTTAGTGGTCAACAGTTTTTTGAAAAAGCTTTCCAAGCGGACAAAAACACATCTAGATGATTATCTTTTGTCTTCCGAATTTCCACTCTATTTCTCCAGAGTTTTCCCCTACTTTTTTCTATTATCTGTTGTGCCATTTTGGATTGTTGATAGCCCATACGCAACATCGATTGTCCTGACTTCACTCAACGTATATGGAGTTATCGTAACCATATGGATTTTTCGAAGTATTCTGCAAACGCTACGGGCTTTTTTATTGACAGTAGATTCATTTAAAGACAAGCCCATCGGTAGCTATATACAAGTCTTTATGTTGCTCATTTGGGCAATCGGGATTATTGTTATTTTTTCCATCCTCACAGGTAAAGAGGTCGGGTATTTCCTAACGGCAATGGGGGCGCTATCTGCTGTGCTACTGTTGGTTTTTAAAGACACCATTTTGGGCTTTGTTGCCAGTATTCAGATTGCAGCCAATGATTTGGTGCGTATCGGCGACTGGGTAACCATGGAAAAGTACGGCGCTGACGGGGATGTGATCGAGATCAATCTGTCTACCGTTAAAATTCAGAACTTTGACAAAACTATTACCACAATTCCAACCTATAATCTGATTTCCGATTCCTTTAAGAATTGGCGTGGCATGGCAGAGTCTGCTGGACGACGCGTTAAACGCTCTATTCTAATCAGTACGCCGAGTATTCGCTTTCTGGAAAGCGGTGAATTGGAAAAATTGCATCAAATTGAACGAATTTCAACCTATCTCTCAGAACGAATTTCTGAAATCGATCAAGACAATCAAGCGTCTAAAAGTGATAAGTCACTTGCCATTAATGGTCGAAATCTAACGAATTTGGGTGTTTATCGACAGTACGTTGAAAATTATCTAAAAACACATCCCAAAATCAGTGATCAACTCACGGTGATGTGTCGCCAGCTTCCTGCTAACCAACTTGGTGCAACTCCTTTGGAAGTTTATGCCTTTAGCAATGATAAAGAGTGGGTGGCATATGAGCACCTGACTGCGGATATTTTTGATCATTTGTTGGCTGCACTACACTATTTTGGTATAGAGAGTTTTGAAGTAGGTTCTCCGACAGTTCGAGAATAGGTTTGCTGTTTACCTACTTTTTTAACGCAAAGGGGAAAACATAACTCATTCCCATTTGGATACCGATTCCTTGTACATCGGCTGGAGTCGCAATGCCACCAAAATCATTTATTGCCATATGGAATTGCAAAGGCCCAAAACGAAATGCTGCAGCACAAGCCCAGACGGTATCGCCTCCAACGATCATCATTGTAGGTGATAAGCTAAGTGCGTTACGAATCCCTAAATTGGCAGAAAATGCATAGGTGTCTCGCTTGTAATAAGNAGAGGCGTAGTGNGCATACATTGCGCCAAAGTCAAGGTTTTTAAGCANGCNAAACTCCGCACCCATCGAAATCGTATATGGNAATTTCTCTGTGTAGGAATCTTCAGNAAGCTGGAAACTAAATTCATTTTTGATNTCCTCNNTAAGCTCGTCNAATACATCNTCTGNGCTTTTATAGTTGTCTGCCTGATCGTCAATCGAGTCACTGAAATCAGCCCCTGTGTAGCGNTATGTTGTATCGAGAGTAAGTTGTTTGACATCATTTTTCCATCGTATTTCGCCAATATCCGTAACAGCAGCACTCAGTACAAGCTTTGGACTGACAGTATAGACAAGTCCCAGATCTACCGCATAGCCCGGATTGTCGGTTGAAAAGATTTGGTTGGTGGAGTCCACGCTGATTTCATCAACCAAATCGTAAGCATCCAAAGTAAATTCTATGGGTCCAGAAACTCGAATATCTGCTTCCGCGCCTATTTCAAGAGTGTTGTCTGATTCTATTCCACGAAGAGACAAGGCAAGCTTATTTGTTGTGATGTTAAGTCCACCCAATAAATATTTTAGTCTTAATCCAACCCATAGTTTGTCATCTATTTCTCTTGCATAAGTAGCACCCAGTTCTGAATAAACTGAGCTGTTGATTCGAGCATGTCCTGTTGAGAAGTCCTGATCATAGAAAGGCGCATTTCCTTGGGTCAGCAATTCAACATAGTTTTTATCGAAGCTTAGCCCACCTGTTACACGCTGTCGAATTCCGAACCCAAAATAAGAACTTCTCTGTGTTTTAATTTCATTATCAACTTTATATTCATTGGCAGTCCTTACAAAACCAAACTGAACTAGAAGAACTTCTCCGCTGATACTAAGATAATTTTTATTACCCAAGGCCTTACGAAATCGATTAAAATCTAAAACTATAGAGTCTGCCAAATTTCCTGTCCCCTTTTGAATCAGGTCACTATATCTAAAATTCAAATTTGTTTCCAAGGCAAAGGATTGGATATCAATGTGTTTAGTTATGGAATCCGCAACAAATAATACAGGATTAAAATGAAGCTTTAAGGTATTGTTTTTCAGGTGATAAGTGGAATAACTAATTTGTGAGTAGCTCGAAGATATCACAAATAGTAAAACGATAGACAACCTACCTCGCACAAAATGTAAAGTTCTATTATTCATCAACATCGATTTTAACTTCAACTTGAACCTTTAATTCGATTGTTGAATTGGCAGAAATTATAGCATTCTTAGTTTCGGCGTCGGAAGAGCTAATCGTCAATTCAAAAGGAATACCGTTTACATTCGCTAAGTCCGTGATTTCGTCTTGTGTTAAAGAGATCGACATTCTTCCTGTAGCGGGCTCTGTAACCTCCCCTGAGGTAGAAACAGGAGCAGGATTTAGCAATAAGGGGTCCAGCTCGAAGAATACATTTTTCGAGATAGTATCAATCATTTGTGTACGCAGTTGGACTTTGAGTGGGAGTTCTGAGCGATAATCAAAATGTAGCGTTGCTTCAAGTATTTGGTCAAGATCACTTGTATCAATGGGAGAATCGATAGTCAAGGTGTCTAAAATTTCTACATTATTAATATTAAAATGCAAAGGCGTTTCTGCGTAAATGTCAATCCAAAACTCGGACTCATCATACAGAAAATTATCATTTACTGCATTTGGATTTACATCAAAGGTTGCATCAAGGTTGAGTTTGTCATCTGGTATAAATGATATCAATTCGTCCAAGTTGCTATTTGATTTATCATAGAACCACTCTGATGAGGCAATCTCATAGAGTTGTGGGGCCGCATCAATAGCCTGATCATTGGTATCTAAAATAAATTCGAATTGAGAGCCATCAGTTCTCTTCCCAAATAAATCGTAAGAAAATGACAATGGAATCCCAAAACCATTGTGTGCTGTAAATGTTAGTTTTGGATCAACAACATTTACTTTTTTATACAGTTCGGAGAGTTTTTGGTCAATTCGAATTGAATCCGAAACCATGTGTTGTTTTGGAGTAAAGTTCCCATACACATACTCAAAATCAACAACCTCAAA
>NHEI02000026.1 GCA_002171575.2 Flavobacteriaceae bacterium TMED81 | reverse complement strand
ATTACCGTTATCCCGATCTCTATCGGGATGATGATTCGTAAACGACGAGAAGCATTTGCGCTTCGTATGGAAAAGCCCATGCGAACCGCCTCCACTGTATTATTTGTGATTATTTTTTTGATTATCATCATTGCCAATAAAGACAATTTGACCCAAGCCATGAAAGTAGTTGGACTACCAACATTACTTCTCAACTTGTCAACAATGGGATTGGGGTTTGTAAGCGCAAAATTATTTGGCATCACTGGAAAAAGTCAGATCTCAATCACCATTGAAAGCGGGATTCAAAATGGGACATTGGCGTTTGTCATTGCTACGACCATGCTAAACAATTTTGAGATGGGACTCCCAACAGGTGCCTATTCAATTTGGATGTTTATCACCGGTGGATTTCTGATGTGGCGATTGGGAAATAAAGGAGATTGAGCTTCTCAAAACATTTCATTAAATCGTATATTCGCCAAAATTGCTATAGAAATGCGCCGTATTGGTTGTGTAACACTACTTCTTTTTTGGTTTTGTCTATTACCAGCACAAGACCGTGTAACCTTGAGTGGAGACGTTTCCGATTCATTTTCTAAAGAAACACTTCTTGGCGTTACCATATTAATCCCCGAGCTCAACACTGGAACGGTCACCAACAGTTATGGATTTTATTCGATCAGTGTACCTCCCGGAGACTACACGATTTCGGTGCAATATCTTGGGTACCAAACGCTTCAATTCCCTTTATCTCTAATTGAAAACACCAAACAAAATATTCTTCTCACTCCCGCAGCCGAAGAACTCGATGAAGTTGTTTTAATAGATAATACAGAAAGGGTTAACATCAAAAAACCAGAAATGAGTGTGAATCGACTCCTTTCAAAAACCGTTTTGCAAACTCCTGCGGTTTTTGGGGAGCCAGATGTGCTCAAAACCATACAGTTGCTCCCTGGTGTAACCAGTGCAGGTGAAGGCGCATCTGGTTTTAATGTGCGTGGTGGTTCTGCCGACCAAAATCTAATCCTATTGGACGAAGCAACCATTTACAATTCCTCTCACCTATTTGGTTTTTTCTCCGTGTTTAACCCAGATGCAATTAAAGACTTACGACTCTTCAAAGGTGGTATTCCTTCCAAGTATGGCGGTCGACTATCCTCCGTTTTGAACATCTATCAAAAAGAAGGGAACAAGGAAGAGTTTAAAGTGAATGGAGGGATTGGACTCGTAACCAGTCGTCTGCTTGCCGAAGGACCTCTTGGAGATGGAAGTTTTGTGATTGGAGGACGGGGAACTTATGCGCATCTTTTTCTCAAACTAACCGATAATCCAAACAGCGCCTACTTCTATGATTTGAATACAAAAATGAGCTTTCCGATCAACGATCAGAACAAACTTTACCTGTCTGGATATTTTGGCCGTGACGTGTTTAATGTTGATGAGAGTTTTGTCAATACTTATGGAAATGCAGTATTTAATCTCAGGTGGAACCATTTATTTTCTCCGCGCTTGTTTTCAAATCTGTCCATGATTTACAGTGATTACTATTACGGTTTATTACTTGATTTCGCCGGTTTTGATTGGAATTCTGGCATACAGAACCTCAACCTAAAATATGATTTCTCCTATTTTGCAAACGACAAAACCAATCTAGACTTTGGTCTACAGTCAACCTATTACGACTTTAACCCTGGCTACATAGAACCTGCTCGATTGGGCTCTGGAATCAATGCAGAACAGTTGCAAAAGAAGTATGCGATGGAACACGCTGTTTATGCGGATATATCACACGAGATTTCTCCCTCTTTTTCTTTTCAATTTGGACTGCGTTTCAATCATTTTACAAGATTGTCACAAGACGGCTTGTTTACCTATGCAAATGGACAGTCAACACGGTTTAATACCGCATTGGGCATCTATGAAAAAGGAATCCCAACAGGTGAATACTCAGCTGACAAATCTTCTGCAACATACAGTCATATCGAACCGAGACTTACGCTGTCCTATGCCTTTGGAAATCGTGCTTTGAAAGCATCTTACAACCGGCTAAACCAATACCTGCACTTGATTTCAAATACCAGCTCGCCAACTCCTTTAGACATCTGGGCACCAAGTGGGGCACACCTCAAACCACAACAACTCGACCAGTGGGCAATCGGCTATGTCACTGAAAGTTCGAGTCAGCAGAGTATTGAGGTTGAAGCATTTTATAAAGACGTCAAAAACCGACTCGATTATATCGACGGTGCTGATTTGGTTGCCAACGATGCTGTCGAGCAAGTAACGCTCCCTGGAATTGTTCGTGCCTATGGTGCGGAGTTCTTATTTAAAAAGTCAGTTGGGAAATTGCAATACTGGCTGGCTTACACTTGGTCGAAGTCTGAACAAAAAACAGTGGGATTGGGACTTGGAGACCCTGGAATTAATGATGGCAACTGGTATCCGAATGCCTATGATAAGAGACACGACTTAAGCATCAATACAAGCTATCAACTCAACAACAAATGGAGTTTTAATGCCAACTTTTTATACCAAACTGGACAACCAACAACCTATCCTGTGGGGCAGTATGAATTTGGTGGTTTACACGTACCAAATTATGGAACGCGCAACAGCAGTCGATTTGATGATTACCACCGCATGGATTTATCAGCGACCTTGAAAAGACCGCCCAAAAAAGACCGACAAGGAAGCTGGATTTTTGGCATATACAATGTGTATAATCGCAAAAATGCTGCTAGTATCAACTTTAGACAAAATCGGGAAACGCAGCAAAATGAAGCTGTACGATTTTCCATTTTTGGAATTGTACCCTCAGTAATGTATCGAATTGACTGGTGATGAAAAAAATAATCTTTTTACTGACTATCCTATGCGTTTCTTGCGAAGATGTTGTTACCATTGATCTTCCAAAAGCAGCTGAACAAATTGTAATCGATGCGGAGCTTGGGCGACCACAAGGAGGTGGAATGGCCACATTGCGCGTGCTTGTTACCAAAACAACTGACTTTTACAGCTCTGAAATTCTCTCTGTTGATGATGCCTCTGTATCCCTAGAATATGACAATGAAGTCTTGACTGCCAACCATATTGAAGATGGTTTATATACACTGGATATTCCCGAAATCACGACTGACAAACAATATCAATTGATTGTTGATGTCGATGGGGTAAGCTATACTGCCAAAGAAGAGTTGGTTTTGTCTGGTACTTTTGATAGCGCAATACAAGGAGATGGTCAACTGTTTAGTGGCAATGAGACAGAAGTGTTGATAACCCTCACAGATCTTCCTGGTTTAGGAAATTTCTATTTATTCGATTTTTCCGATAACAACCTATTTGTCACTCGAGATCGTTTTTATGATGGTCAACCATTTACGTTTTCCTTTTTCTATGACGAGCTTTTTCCCAAAAATGAGGAAGTCACCATCCGAATGGTAGGCATTGATGAGGCGTTCTTTAACTATATGCAAATTTTGTTGAGCCATAGCGGTCAGAGTGGCGGTGGACCTTTTGCTACTGCAACTTCAACGCTATTGGGAAATTTCACAAGTTCAACAGAAGTTGATGTTGCTTTGGGTTATTTTAGAGTTGTGGAATACAGTTCACTTCCATTTACAGCCGAATAGTTACTTTTGTGTATGCGCTTCACAAAAATCACAGAAGCCGATTCCAACCACGACAAGCTCGAACAAATGAGCGTGGAACAGCTCAGTCTTATCATAAATGAAGAAGACCAAACAGTAGCAAATGTCGTCAAAAAAATACTCCCTCAAATCAACTCATTTATCGATGCGACCTTACCTAAAATGCAGCAAGGCGGTCGGCTGATATATATCGGAGCAGGCACGAGTGGGCGTTTGGGCATACTCGACGCTTCGGAGTGCCCACCTACTTTTGGTGTTTCACCAGAGCGCGTAATCGGATTAATTGCTGGTGGAGATGGCGCCATTCGAACCGCTGTCGAAGGAGCGGAAGACGATCTGAACCAAGGTTGGAAAGATTTGGAAAAGCAGCACATTTCGAGTTTAGATACGGTTGTCGGAATCGCCGCATCAGGGACAACTCCCTATGTGCTCGGTACCTTACAAAGGTGTAAATCCAAAGGAATTACNACCGCAAGTATCAGCTGCAACCCAGGAAGTCCNATTGCAGAACAAGCAGACTACCCCATGGTTCCANTGGTTGGTCCCGAAGTAATAACTGGAAGTTCTCGCATGAAAGCTGGTACTGCTCAAAAAATGATTCTNAATACCATNTCNAGTGTTTTGATGATCAAGNTGGGNCATGTCAAAGGCAATCGTATGGTGGATATGCAGTTGTCCAATCAAAAGTTNCACCAAAGAGCTATCCGTATGGTTTGCGAATCAAGCTCGGTAAGTGAAGAAAAAGCGATTGAACTATTACGTATTCACGGTAGNGTTCGAAAAGTATTAAATCATTTGAAAAATGAATAAAGAACTCNTTTTCAANGGACTNTCACGTCTTTTTATCGCAATCCTCTTTGCCTTTACCGGTCCTGTGATTTACACCTCAGCNGTNCGAAATGAAGNNCATCCTTTTTTTATNCCTGTTTTAGGTCTTGGANTGATTGCTTGNATNCTNNCCATANTGTATGGATTNCGTGGGATAAAACTCCTCGTAAAGGGTTTCTTTAATGAAAACTAAGNTTACCCCCTTGAAAGAGCCCCTAATCGTATTATCTTTGTGNCTTTGANAAACAACTAATGATTCAAGTTCGACTTCCAGACGGAGCAATTAAAGAAGTNAGCAAAGGGACAACTCCCCTAGAGATCGCAACTTCCATCAGCGAGGGNCTTGCACGAAATGTATTGTCAGCAAGNTACAACGGTGAAGTTATNGAAGCGACTACCCCACTNCAAGTCGATGGCAGTTTANTTCTATATACATGGAATGATNCNGAAGGNAAAAAGGCATTTTGGCATTCTTCTGCTCANGTACTCGCACAGGTTCTTGAAGAGNATTANCCTGGNATAAAGCTNACCATNGGACCTGCTATCGAGCNAGGGTTCTANTACGATATTGANCCAAATAGTCATNCCGTAACCGAAAAAGATTTTGATGCCATTGAAAAACGNATNATTGAGNTNTCACGTGAGCAACATGCCTTNTCNATGCGTTCTGTTTCCAAAAAAGAGGCNTTGGCGTATTATCAAAACGAANAAAATNCATTTAAGACTGAGCTCATTGANAATCTCAATGACGGCNATATTACCTTCTGTGATCATGCCGATTTNACAGACCTTTGTNGAGGNGGNCATCTNCCCCACACTGGCTTNATTAAAGCNGTAAAACTNACAAANATCGCTGGTGCNTATTGGCGNGGGGACGAAACNAAACCGCAACTCACACGNATTTATGGGATTTCNTTNCCCAAACAAAANNTNCTNAAAGAACACCTTCAACTCNTNGAAGAAGCNAAAAAAAGAGATCACAGAAAGCTCGGAAGTGAAATGGATNTATTNACCTTTTCCAANAGAGTCGGTCAAGGNCTNCCGCTNTGGCTNCCAAAAGGTGCTGCTCTTCGTGAAAGACTTGANCGTTTTCTCAAAGAAGCGCANCGAAAAGCTGGATATGAACAGGTTGTCTCTCCGCATATCGGTCACAAAGAGCTATACACGACTTCTGGTCATTACGAAAAATATGGTGCTGACAGTTTTCAACCAATCAAAACCCCTTCAGAAGATGAAGAGTTTTTGCTAAAACCCATGAATTGCCCGCATCATTGCGAAATTTTTAGTGCACGAAATTGGAGTTACCGCGATTTACCAAAACGCTATGCTGAGTTTGGAACGGTATATCGTTATGAGCAAAGCGGTGAGCTACATGGGCTGACACGGGTTAGAGGATTCACACAAGATGATGCNCATATATTTTGNACTCCNGATCANCTNGANAGNGAGTTTAAAGCCGTCATCGACTTGGTTTTATATGTATTTANNTCTTTAGGGTTTGCAGANTTTACCGCACAAGTGTCCGTTCGNGACNCNGAAAANCCAGATAAATACATTGGANAAGTTGAAGACTGGGAAAAAGCAGAGCAAGCCATNATCANTGCAACGCANGAAAAAGNGCTGAANTATNTCATNGAAACAGGAGANGCCGCTTTTTATGGACCCAAGCTNGATTTTATGGTCAAAGATGCCTTGGGTCGAAGTTGGCAANTGGGTACAATTCAAGTGGATTANAGCTTACCTGANCGATTTGATCTCACNTACAAAGGCAGTGATAATGCCCTTCACAGACCTGTAATGATTCATCGTGCCCCTTTTGGTAGTTTGGAGCGATTTGTTGCCATCCTCATCGAACATACNGCNGGAAACTTCCCNCTTTGGCTNACACCAGATCAAGTNAATATCTTGTGCGTGAGCGAGAAATACGAAAAATACGCGAAAAAAGTTTCTCAATTATTGGAAAATAACGAAATTCGCACCCTCGTTGACAACCGAAACGAAACCATTGGAAAGAAAATTCGGGAGTCTGAGCTTCAAAAGTATCCATATATGATTATTGTTGGAGAAAAAGAAGTTTCNGAATCTGTGGTTTCNGTTCGAGAGCACGGCGGGAAAGATCACGGAGCTATGTCTCTGGATAACTTCATTCGATTGGTANAAAGNACCATAGAAAACGAAGTTCAAGAATTTAAAACATAAATCGCGCGTTATAGCCATACGNAGAAGAAGAGGCAGAGGTCCTCAANGAGTAATCAAACAAGACCCTCACAAGATCAATGACAAGATTTTGGCAGGNGAAGTTCGTCTTGTTGGCGACAACGTAGAAATGGGCGTTTATCCGCTTGCAAAAGCGATGNGNANNGCNCGGGAACTCGAGTTGGACTTGGTAGAAATTTCACCAAATGCATCTCCCCCAGTTTGTAAGATCATTGANTACAAGAAATTTCTATANGAACAGAAAAANCGCGAAAAAAGTTTAAAGGCCAAANCGAGCAAAGTTGTGCTCAAAGANATTCGTTTTGGACCNCAAACAGATGAGCACGATTATGCGTTTAAGAAAAAACACGCGATTAAGTTTTTAGNAGAGGGAGCNAANCTAAAAGCATTTGTGTTTTTCAAAGGANGNTCTATTATTTTCAANGAGCAAGGGCATATNTTGCTACTGCGATTGGCGCAAGACCTTGAAGAATATGGAAAAGTTGAGCAGCTCCCAAAATTAGAAGGGAAAAGGATGATCATGTTGATGAATCCTAAAAAATAATAAANACGGAAAATATGCCGAAGCAAAAAACAAAATCGAGTGCAAAAAAGCGTTTCAAGTTAACTGGAACTGGAAAAATCAAGCGCAAGCATGCATTTAAAAGTCACATTTTGACTAAAAAGTCAAAAAAGACAAAATTAAAATTAACGCATTCAACCTTGGTGCATGACGCCGACGTTGCCAATGTAAAACAACAACTTCGATTGAAGTAAAAACTGGTGTATAACCCTGGGGCGGGTTTAAAAGAGCAAAACCATTTGCCACCTCCCTCAAAACAATAAATAAAAATGCCGAGATCAGTAAATGCAGTGGCCTCTAGAGCCCGAAGAAAAAAGATGATGAAGCACGCCAAAGGATACTTTGGGCGTCGTAAAAATGTATGGACAATTGCCAAAAATGCTGTTGAAAAAGCATGGGGATATGCATACAGAGATCGAAAAACCAAGAAGAGAAATTTTCGTTCATTGTGGATTGTTCGAATCAATGCCGCAGCCCGTTTACACGGGATGTCATACTCACAGTTTATTGGTAAAGTTAAGGCCAATAACATTTCGTTAAATCGAAAAGTTTTAGCGGACCTTGCAATGAACCACCCTGACGCTTTTAAAGCTGTGGTTGATAAAGTGAAGTAATTCTCCTCTAAAAAACATTTGATTTAAAACACGCTTCGGCGTGTTTTTTTTTAGAATGGTACCCCATCATCGCCATCGAAAGCATCGTCGGGGCTAATTCGGGGGTTTTCAAATGGACCGTCTTGATCTCGATTGATTTTGGACTGAAATTCAACAGGGGAATCAAAAGCATCGAGGTTTTCGAATTTTCCTAATGAAGCAACAAACTTTAAACGAATGTTGTCCAAGCCGCCGTTTCGGTGTTTGGCCACGATAAACTCTGCCTGTCCAGCCGAAGGGGTGCGCTCTTCATCATCCCACTCATCAATCTTATAGTACTCTGGGCGATAGATAAACGACACAATATCAGCATCTTGCTCAATTGCACCCGACTCACGAAGATCGGAAAGCAATGGTCGTTTGCTCCCACCTCTAGTTTCTACTGCACGTGACAACTGCGATAGTGCAATGACTGGGATATCAAGCTCTTTGGCTAGTGCTTTGAGATTTCGTGAAATCATCGATATTTCTTGTTCGCGATTTCCAGATTTATTTGATGTGCCAGTTGTCATCAACTGTAAATAATCAACAACGATTAGTTTAATTCCATATTGAGAAGATAAACGTCTTGCCTTTGCACGTAAGTCAAAAATGGATAATGATGGCGTATCATCAATAAATAAAGGTGCACTTTCTAAAGCGGTTACCTTCACATTGAGTTGTTTCCATTCGTGGTCGGCAAGGTTTCCGGTTCGTAGCTTTTCGGAAGACAGGCCAGTTTCAGAAGAGATCAAACGTGTAATCAATTGAACAGACGACATCTCCAAAGAGAAAAAGGCAACTGGTATTGAATGATCGACACAAATGTTTCGCGCCATGGACAGGGTCAATGCTGTTTTCCCCATACCAGGTCGAGCAGCGACAATAATCAGGTCGCTCGATTGCCAACCGGAGGTCAATTTGTCTAAATCAGAAAATCCAGATGGAACCCCACTTAAGCCCTCTTTGTTTGAAATTTCTTCAATTTTCTTTTTGGCTTGAATCACCAAACTTTGCGCAGTATCTGTTGATTTTTTGATATTGCCTTGGGTGACATCGTATAGCTTCGACTCCGCATCATCAAGCATGTCAAAGACATCCTTGGTGTCATCATAGGCATTCTCAATAATTTCATTTGAGATTTTGATCAGACTTCGCTGAATAAATTTTTGCAGGATAATACGAGAATGATGCTCAATATGTGCAGATGAAGATACTTTTTGAGTGAGCTGGATCAAGTAAAAATCTCCTCCGATTTGTTCGAGCTTATCATTTTTTCGCAGTTGGGTGGAAACCGTCAACAAGTCAATCGGGCTGGAGTCTGAAAACAAATGAACAATGGCCTCAAAGATGTGCTGGTGGGCTTGCTTATAAAACGCCGCTGGGCTTAGGATATCAATTACGGTATCGACTCCTTTCTTATCGATCATCATTGCGCCGAGAACGGCTTCTTCTAAATCAATTGCTTGGGGAGGAAGTTTGCCTTTTTGCAAGGAAACGATCTGACCGCCTTGACGTGATTGTTGCGTTATAGGTTTCTGTTTTTCCACGATATAAATGTAGATAAATATTCCGCATCTAAGTACGGAATCACATCAAAAAAGACGAACGATAAGTTGTTAACAAGTTTAGATAAATGTTAATATCCCTAACATTTATTCTTGATAAACGCCCATTTGAAAGAATTTCTCCTGTCGCTCAAGAACCAACTGGTCAAGGGGGGTATCTTTTAGCTCGTTGTATGCTTTTAAAATACTTTTCCGAACTGTTGAAAAAGTTTGCGCCCGATCGCGATGAGCCCCACCCAAAGGTTCTTTTACGATTGTATCGATGATCTTGAGACGCTTCATGTCTTTGGCTGTGAGCTTCAGGGCGTCAGCGGCTTGTTCTTTATGTTCCCAACTGCGCCAAAGAATAGACGAGCATGACTCGGGAGATATCACAGAGTACCAAGTGTTATCGAGCATAAATACGCGATCTCCCACGCCAATGCCCAATGCGCCACCTGAAGCACCTTCACCGATGATCATCACAATCACTTGTGTTTTCAATCGTGACATCTCCAAGATGTTTCGAGCAATTGCCTCACCCTGACCTCGTTCTTCCGCTTCAAGACCTGGGTAAGCACCAGGAGTATCGACCAAACACAAAACAGGAATCCCAAACTTTTCGGCAGATTTCATCAAGCGAAGTGCCTTACGATATCCCTCTGGGTTTGCCATTCCAAAATTGCGGTACTGGCGTGTTTTTGTATTGTATCCCTTTTGCTGACCAATGAATAAAAAACTCTGGTCACCAATTTTGCCAAATCCGCCAACCATGGCTTTATCATCTTTGACCGTACGGTCGCCATGTAATTCTAAAAAGGTCTCTCCAGAGAGTGCCTGAATATAATCCATGGTATAAGGACGTTGCGGGTGCCTCGAAAGTTGAACACGTTGCCACGGGGTCAGATTTCCGTAAATTTCTTTTTTTGTGGATAAAAGCTTGTCTTCGATTTGTTGGCAAGTCGTGGTCACATCGACATCACTTTCGTCGCCAATCACAGCACATTTTTGGAGTTGCTCTTCAAGCTCTTGAATGGGTTGTTCAAAATCCAAATATTCCATAGCGGATTGTATTTTGCTCTAACAAATATAGTATTTTGATTTAGTTGTTACCGCTACTTCTATCTTTTTTTAGCTTCAAGTATCCATTCATCAAAACAGACGATAAGATCAACAAGGTTCCGATATAAAACGGCAAGCTCATTTTCTCATCAGATCCAAAAATGAGTAGCCCAATTAAGATGCCATAAACGGGCTCCATATTGATCGCTAACATCAATGAAAACGGACGTAAATGACGCATTACCGCTATGGAAACCACAAAGGCATAGGCGGTGCAAACGATCGCTAAAATCAAAATCCAAAGCAAGTCAGATTGGGTGATTGAAAACAAGTCAACAGACCATTTACCTTGAAAAAAAAGAATAACACTCATACAAATCGCCCCAGTACCCAACTGGTAAACTGACATGACTCTGGCATCTGATTTGTGCACAACCTTTCCGTTGATCAGCGTAAATGCAACAGACAAAAGAACCGCAATGAAAGCAAAGAACATTCCGTCAATAAAGCGGTATTCGGTTTGCATAATCATTCCCAAAGCGATAACAACGACCAACCCCAGTATGATTTCATATAAGTCAAACGATCGTTTGTATACAATGGGCTCAATAAATGCAGTTATCAATGCGCCTGCAGACATGACAGACAGTGTTACAGAAACGTTGGAGACTTTGACTGCATGAAAGAAAAATACCCAATGGAGCGCAATCAAAACACCGCAAATCATCATAACGAGTAGCTGTTTGTTGGAAAGACAAAATGGAATCTTGAAACCCCACATAAACAGAGTCAGCACAGCAGTCGCCAACACCATTCGATACCATACCAACGACACGGCATCAATCGAAATGAGCTTTCCCAAAATGGCTGTGAATCCAAAAATGAAAACAATCCCATGAAAGTGGAGTATGCTTTTGAATTTATCGCTTGGCATATCGTAAAATCACTATGGAAAAGATCCCAAAAATAAGGTTGGGAATCCATGCAGCTAGTGCTGCTGTATAATTGGACTTTTCAACCATAACCTCAAATATCTTGTCAAAAAAGATATAGAGAAAAGCGAGGACAACACCAAGTGCTAAATTCAGCCCAATCCCCCCTCGTCTTTTAAAAGAGGCAACGGCAACACCAATAATTGTCAAAATAAATGCAGCAACCATAATCGACCATCGTTTATGTCGCACGAGAAGGTGGCGATTGATCAGCGGGCTTCCGCTTTCTTTTTCTTTAGCAATAAAACGGTTGAGCTCAAATAAAGTCAGGGTTTGAGCTGCATAGTTTAATGGCGATAAGTCCTCAAATGTAAAGGGCATTAGGGTGTCTAAGCGAGATGCGGATTCGATTCTTTCTTTACCACTGACGTCAAACGATCGTTTAAAATAATCCGTCAGGCGATAGAGTGTATCTTCTTCAATCCAACGAATATTTCTCGCCGTAATTTTGGATGTCATTCTATTGCCTTCAAAACGCTCATAACTGAAATTATATCCCAATTGACGAGTGGGATTAAACTGACTCAAATAAATAAAATCCCCGTCCCCGATCTGCTTAAAAAGCTGCTGGGTTTGCCGATCTTTCTTTGAGGATTTAAAATAGGTAAACTCAAATTCTTTGATGTTTTTACTCGCTGTTGGCACGATAAATTGACCCGCAACAAAAGCGCCGATGGAAATCAGAAGAGCGGCAACTAGAAACGGGCGGAGATATCTGTTAAAAGAAATCCCTGAACCCAACATGGCGATTACCTCAGAATTGGAAGATAGTTTGGAGGTAAACCAGATGACGGATAGAAATAAAAATATGGGAAATAAGATAAACCCAAAGTGCCAAATAAAATTGTAATAATACCATAGGATATCAGAAGTCGGGACTTCATGCTGATTGAAATTATCGATTTTCTGTGACAAATCAACCAAAACACTAATGGGTATGAATAAAACCAGCATTGTCAAAAAGGTAACAATGTATTTGATGATAATATATCGATCTAAAATCCGGTTATTCAACATCACAGTCTGTTGTTCATTTGACGAACCATTTTATTTTTCCAGTCAGCAAAATCATCACTGAGAATGTGTTTTCTTGCTTCCCGAACCAACCACAAATAAAACCCTAAATTATGAATACTCGCAATTTGTTTCCCCAAAAACTCATTTGCCGCAAACAAATGACGCAAATATGCCTTTGAGTAATAGGTGTCTATGGAGGTTGGGGCTTCCGCATCGATGGGAGAATGGTCATTTTCCCATTTTTTATTTTTGATGTTAATCGTGCCATGAGATGTAAACAACATGCCATTTCTTCCGTTTCGAGTTGGCATAACACAATCAAACATGTCCACACCCAGTGCGATGTTTTCTAAAATGTTGATTGGCGTCCCCACTCCCATCAAGTATCGGGGCTTGTCTTTGGGAAGTATGGAGCAGACTTCATCTGCCATCGCATACATTTCTTCTGCTGGTTCGCCAACTGAAAGGCCTCCAATGGCGTTACCTGGAGCATCGGCATCGGCAATATATTTTGCGGATTCGATTCGCAAATCTTTGTAGGTACTCCCTTGAACGATTGGAAACAAAGATTGCTCATGACCGTATTTTGGATCGGTATTGTTCATATGATGAATACATCTGTCAAGCCAACGATGAGTCAATGCCATCGAGTCTTTTGCATAGTTGTAATCGCAAGGATATGGGGGACATTCATCAAATGCCATAATGATATCTGCCCCAATCGAACGTTGGATATCAATTACTTTTTCGGGCGTAAAGAAGTGGGAAGAACCATCGATATGTGATTTAAATCGGACTCCATCCTCTTCAATTTTTCTATTGGCAGCAAGAGAATACACCTGATACCCTCCACTGTCTGTCAGCAAATTTCGATCCCAATTCATAAATTGATGAATCCCACCTGCAACCTCAAGAATGTCTGTGGAAGGCCTTAAATACAAATGGTAGGTATTGGCCAAAATGATATCGGGGTTGACTTCGTCTTTTAAGTCTTTTTGCAAAATCCCTTTGACGGTGGCTTGGGTGCCAACTGGCATAAAAATCGGAGTTTCGATCACACCATGGTCAGTCGTAATGGTGCCCGCACGTGCATTTGATCCTGAATCGGTATGATGACAAACGAATTTCACAGCTGGTAAAGATAAACATCGTAACTGAGCTAATCTTTGTTCTTAACAAAATGTTGATTGTTAGCTTAAAATATTGAGCAAATCCCTTTTGTAAGCCCAAGTCTTGACTTATTTTTGCCAGCATTATTGATCAATCGAATGGACACAATACAACAACTTGAAAATACTGTACAGCAAGTGCGAAGGGACATCCTGAGAATGGTGCACAAAGTAAATTCTGGACACCCCGGGGGTTCGCTTGGCTGTGCTGAATTCTTCGTGGTTCTGTATAAGGAAATCATGGAATACAATACAGATTTTTCAATGGATGGCATTGCTGAAGACCTATTCTTTCTTTCCAATGGTCACATCTCACCGGTTTACTACAGTGTTCTTGCACGTAGTGGTTTTTTTCCTGTCGAAGAACTCAATACATTTCGATTGTTGGAATCTCGGTTGCAGGGTCACCCAACCACACACGAAAAGCTGCCTGGAGTCCGTATCGCTTCTGGATCTCTAGGACAAGGCATGTCGGTAGCAATTGGCGCGGCAGCAGCAAAAACACTCAACAATGACGGTCGCTTGATTTACAGCTTACACGGCGATGGCGAATTGCAGGAAGGACAGAACTGGGAAGCCATTTTGTATGCTGGATCAAAACGAGTTGACAACATTATTGCAACAATCGATGTCAATGGCAAACAAATCGATGGGGGCACAGATGATGTGCTACACATGGGCGACCTGCAAGAAAAGTTTGAAGCTTTTGGCTGGAAAGTGATTTCGATTAAAAATGGAAACGATATTACTTCGGTTGTCGATGGATTGAAACAAGCAAAAAGCGAAACAAATAAGGGAAAACCCATCTGTGTGCTCCTTCACACCGAAATGGGGAATGGTGTTGATTTTATGATGCACACCCATGCATGGCATGGCAAAGCACCAAATGATGATCAACTTGCTCAAGCCCTTGAACAAAACCCTGAAACACTAGGAGACTACTGATTTGATCCATATGAAGACATATACATTTACCGAAAAAATTGATACACGTTCTGGCTTTGGTGCTGGGTTAACCGAACTCGGCAAGTCGAATGAGAATGTCGTGGCGCTCTGTGCAGATTTGACTGGCTCTTTGAAAATGGATGATTTCAAAAACAATCATCCTGACCGATTTTTCCAAATTGGAATTGCCGAAGCAAATATGATGGGAATTGCTGCTGGACTTACGATTGGGGGCAAAATCCCTTTTACGGGAACCTTCGCCAATTTTTCGACGGGGCGGGTATATGATCAAATTCGTCAGTCCATTGCCTATTCCCATAAAAATGTAAAAATATGCGCTTCTCATGCTGGGGTGACTTTGGGAGAGGATGGGGCAACCCACCAAATCCTCGAAGATCTTGGGCTGATGAAAATGCTCCCAGGCATGACCGTGATCAATACCTGCGACTTCAACCAAACCAAGGCGGCAACCATTGCCGTTGCAGAGCATAATGGACCTGTTTATCTCCGTTTTGGCAGACCCAAAGTTCCCAATTTTACAGATGAAAATCAAAAGTTTACAATCGGAGAAGGGCTTCTTCTTTCCCCAGGAACTGATGTGAGTATTATTGCCACTGGACATCTAGTTTGGGAAGCACTCGAAGCAGCAAAAATGCTGCATGAACAAGGAATTTCAGCCGAAGTAATCGACATCCATACCATCAAACCACTGGACGAAAAAATCGTAATTGAGTCCGCCAAAAAGACAGGCGCGGTCGTGAGTTGTGAAGAACACAACTTTTTAGGTGGATTAGGAGAGAGTATTTCGAGAACACTGGCAATGCATCACCCAACTCCCCAAGAGTTTGTCGCTACACAGGATACGTTTGGCGAGTCTGGCACTCCTGCTCAACTCATGGAAAAATATGGCTTTTTTTTTGTGTTGC
>NHEI02000025.1 GCA_002171575.2 Flavobacteriaceae bacterium TMED81 | reverse complement strand
CCACCACCCGCAGGACGTCCTCATCACTTTCTTCCAGTTTCTTTTTGATCTCCATATTGTGAAAACGAACAATGGATCCATAGGCCACGTGGAGGTAGTTGACATAAGCGGTTTGCTCGTCGCTGATGACCGAACACACATCCACATTGCTGATTGTTGCGCTCACAACAGCAGATTTGGATTGATAATTGGTGAGGATTTCGATCTTACTTTTCTGTTTTTGCGCCTCTTCAAAATCGAGTCGATCGGCAGCGATACTCATTTTTTGCTGAAACCCCTGAATGGCCTTGCTGAAGTTTCCACGGAGTAGCGCACGGATTTCACGGATTTGATGGTCATAGTCGGATTCACTTTGTTCCCCCACACAAGCCCCCAAGCAGTTTCCGATATGATATTCCAAGCACACTTTATAGTTTTTGGTTTCAATCGATTTTGGCCGTAAGTCATACGAGCAATTTCGAAGGGGGTAGAGTTCTTGAATGAGATTCATCAACAGCCGTACGGTCTTAAAATTGGTGAATGGACCAAAATATTCCGATCCGTCCTTCTGGATTTTACGCGTGGTAAACACCCGCGGGAACGCTTCTTTTTTAATACAAATCCACGGGTAGGTTTTATCGTCACGCAGCAGAATATTGTAGCGCGGCTGATGTTCTTTGATCAAGGTGTTTTCCAAGATCAGCGCATCGGATTCTGTGGGTACGACGATATGTTTGATCAAAGAGATATTTTTGACCAGTCTTTGGGTTTTTCTCGAGTCGAGTTGCTTTCGAAAATAGGACGACACCCGATTTTTTAGATTTTTCGCCTTCCCCACATAAATAATACGCTCTTGATTATCGTAAAATTGATACACCCCGGGCTGACTCGGTAGGGCTTGAACGTGAAGTTTTAGCGCATCTTTCGACATGTGACGAAATTAATTATTTTATTTGTGTTCAATCCAAGCAAATGACCAAAGCAGAGATTCGACAACATTATCTCAACAAACGAAAGCAACTCACCCCACTAGAGATGGAAAACAAGCAGCGGGGATTGCTAAAGCATTGTACGTTGTTTGATTTGTCGCCTTTTTCCATTGTTCATCTGTTTTTACCCATTCAAAAACAGCGGGAACCCAACACCCAACCTTTGATAGAGCATTTGTTTTTTGAAGGAAAAACGGTGGTTGCATCTCGATCTAACTTCAACACCAAACAAATGACACACTGGGCAGTTTCCCCAGACAGCTTATGGCAAACCAATCGCTATGGAATTCCCGAACCGACCAAAGGAACGCCTGTACCCCCTCGTGCGATTGACTTGGTTTTTGTGCCTTTGTTGGGCTATGATGCCAAGGGGCAACGCGTGGGGTATGGCCAAGGGTTTTACGATCGATTCTTATCGGTATGTGCTCCGCATACGGTTTTTGTGGGCTTGTCGTATTATCCACCAGAGCCTGAAATTACAGATTGCGAACCGACAGACATCCGCCTTCACCACTGTATCCACTCGGAGGGAATCGTTCGGTTTTAGTTTTTGGGAAAAATACGTTTGTTAAACACCAGGATAATCCCCACACCGGTACTGATAGCGGTATCCGCCAAGTTAAAAACAGGCTCAAAAAAAGTAAAGGATTGCCCACCAACCCAAGGCATCCACGAGGGCCACACCCAAGTCAACATCGGAAATTGTAACATATCGACCACATGTCCAAAAAACAAGGGAGCATAACCACCGCCTTCAGGAAATAAGCTAGCAACTTGCCCATAGCTATGTGAAAAAACAAGTCCATAAAACAAGGAGTCTATGATATTGCCAAGGGCACCTGCAAAGATCAGGCAACCCGCAATGAGCAACAGTTTGTGTTGCTGTTTTTTGATCGCATCCCAAAGCATAAACCCAATAAAACTTACGGCAACAATGCGGATAAGTGATAGAAGGAGTTTTCCTGTATCCTCAGAGATAAAGGGGATAAAATCACTAAAGCGTGTACCCCATGCCATCCCTTTATTTTCAATGAATAGCAATCGAAACCAACCCCAATCTACTATAGCATCTGAACTGTAAACGCTCAAAGGGAAAGAGAGCTTAATGTAGAATTTTGAGCACTGGTCGAGCAGAAGTACAGCACCGATTAAAAACAGGGACTTTTTAAGGGTCATCTATGTGACTTCTGCATGTTTTTCGCTTCGATACTCAAGGTGGCGTGTGGAACCAATTGTAGGCGTTCAGCACTGATCAGCTTTCCGGTGACACGACAAACCCCATAGGTTTTATTTTCGATGCGAATCAACGCATTTTTGAGATCGCGAATAAATTTTTCCTGACGTATCGCCAGCTGGGTATTTGCCTCTTTCGACATGGTTTCAGACCCTTCTTCAAAGGCCTTAAACGTCGGAGAGGTATCGTCTGTACCATTGTTTCCATCATTCATATATGCACTTCGAATGAGCTCTAAATCGTGTTGAGCTTTGGCGATTTTTTCTTCGATTAGCACCCGGAACTTCTCAAGATCCTTATCTGGGTATCGATTCATTTCGTTTGTTTTCATTTGTTTTTCATTTGGTTTTTTCTAGGCGAATCACAGTTTCGATATCATCAAATGNNAGGGGCTCTCCATCTGGGTTTGTTTCAACAAACTCGATGTTTTTGGCCAACACTTCACTCGTTACATAGCTTTNATTGGCTTGTATTGCATCTGCCAACNGCTTNTCATGNTTCAGTGTTAGGGTGATGGTATCGGTGACTTCAAAGTCCATNTCTTTCCNAAGATTTTGAANGCGATTGACCAATTCTCTGGCAATGCCTTCGAGNAGTAAATCTTCTGTCAAGCTACANTCTAANGCGACCGTTACCCCTNGTTCAGATGCNACAGACCAACCCGCAATATCTTTNGATTGNATNATCACGTCTGAAGCGTCTAAAATAGTATTTTTCCCATTAATTTCAATGGACAGCGACCCTTCCTTTTCNATGGTTTGGATTTGNTCCTCACCAANCCCGATAATGNCTTCTGAAACGGCNTTCATCTCCTTGCCAAATCGAGGGCCAAGGGTNTTNAAATTNGGTTTGATTTCTTTGACCAAAATCGAGGAGGCATCATCGAGNATTTCGATGGTTTTGACATTNACTTCTGCAGCAATCAAATCCGAAACCTCTTCGNTGGCTTGNNTTTCATTGCGNTCCAAAGCGGGAATCAACACCCGCTGAAGGGGNTGNCGCACTTTGATTTTTTCTTTTTTNCGAATCGATAGCACCAAGGAGACAATGCGCTGTGCGCGCTGCATTTTTTCCTCNAGGGNAGTATCGACAAAACCGTTGTCAGCATCTGGAAAATAGGCCAGATGTACGGAGGCATACTGTTCTTTAGNNGTGGTTTTATCCAAATCCTGATACAANCGATCGGCATAAAACGGCGCGATGGGNGCCATGAGNTTGGCAACGGAAACCAAACAGNTATANAGCGTTTGATAAGCTGCAATTTTATCGGCTTCGTAANTCCCTTTCCAAAAGCGTCTTCTCGACAANCGAACATACCAATTGCTCAGGTCTTCAATCACAAAAGAAGAGATCAATCGNGCNGNTTTTGTGGGTTCGTAGTTGTCATATTGGGCATCTACCTTTTCGATGAGNGTATGGAGTTCTGACAAGATCCATCGATCAATTTCGGGTCGTTTGTCCAAGGGGATATCGTCTTCCGCATAGGTGAAACCATCGATATTGGCATACAGACTAAAAAAAGAATAGGTATTGTAGAGCGTTCCAAAAAACTTGCGTCGAACTTCGGCAATGCCTTCCACATCAAATTTGAGGTTATCCCAAGGATTGGCATTGCTAATCATATACCAGCGTGTGGCATCTGCCCCATAGGTNTCTAGGGTTTCAAACGGATCTACAGCGTTTCCTAAACGCTTTGACATTTTTTGTCCGTTTTTNTCGAGTACGAGTCCATTTGAGACCACATTTTTAAAGGNGATATNGTCAAANACCAGTCCGCCAATGACGTGTAGGGTNTAAAACCANCCACGGGTTTGATCGANACCCTCGGCGATAAAGTCTGCGGGGAANTCAAGCCNGTCATCTATTTTTTCTTTGTGNTCNAANGGATANTGCCATTGCGCATAGGGCATAGANCCAGAGTCAAACCANACGTCAATCAGGTCNNTTTCTCTGTGCATGGNCNGTCCNTGNTGACTGACAAGAATCAACGAATCNACGATGTTTTTGTGNAGGTCAACACGGNCGTAGTTTTCAGAACCCANATCACCNGGGGNAAAANCGGCAAACGGATTGTGATCCATAAGACCAGCTTTTANAGCACGGTCAACTTCCATTTTGAGCTCCNCGATNGAGCCAATCACTTTNGTTTCTGTTTTGTCTTCGGTGCGCCAGATCGGCAGNGGAATCCCCCAAAANCGAGAGCGTGACAAGTTCCAGTCGTTGGCATTGGCAAGCCAATTTCCAAAACGTCCTTCACCAGTCGATTTNGGTTTCCAGTTGATATTATTGTTCAGGGCAACNAGGCGTTCCTTTTTATCACTGACTTTNACAAACCATGAGTCGAGNGGATAGTAAAGTACTGGTTTGTCTGTTCGCCAGCAATTGGGGTAGCTATGCACATACTTCTCNACNGTAAAGGCCTTGTTTTCTTCTTTGAGNCGNATAGCGATTTCCACATCGACCGATTTGTCAGGNGCCTGTCCCTCNTCATAGTATTCNTTTTTGACATATTTTCCACCCAGTGACCCGAGTTCTTTTCGAAAACGNCCTTGCAGATCNACNAGGGGAGCCAACTGTTCGTTTTCATCAAGAACGAGCATAGGCGGAACTTCGGGACTTGCTTGTTTGGCGACCAAGGCATCATCCGCACCGAAAGTCGGGGCAGTATGNACAATTCCCGTTCCATCNTCTGTTGTNACAAAGTCNCCAGCNATTACGCGGAACGCATTTTCGGGGTTGTCGTGTGGCAGNGGCGCATCGGCCCACAATTGCTTGTAACGAACNCCGACCAAGTCAGTCCCGACAATATGGTCGCTAATNAGGTAAGGGATCTGCTTTCCATTTTTNTCNTANGACTGCAANTNATCTATGNCTTCGACTTGNTGAAAAACCTTTCCAAACACTTTTGNCACCAAGTCTTTGGCNAGCAATACGCGAATGGGAAGATGNGTATATCGGTTAAANGTACGCACCACTACATANTCGATNGANGGNCCTACNGTAAGGGCGGTGTTTGCGGGCAANGTCCAAGGNGTGGTTGTCCATGCCAAAATGTGNAGNGGNAGTTCATCTTGCAGTTGTTNNGGGAGCGTTTCTTGATNGGTTTCAAACTGGGCAGTTACCGTGGTATCNGTCACATCTTGATAACAGCCNGGCTGATTGAGNTCGTGAGACGAAAGTCCTGTTCCCGCTTTGGGCGANTANGGTTGAATNGTGTATCCTTTATAGATCAGATTCTTGTCGTAGAGCTGTTTGAGCAGCCACCAAACCGACTCCATATATTTGGAAGTATAGGTGATATAGGCCTCGTCCATATCGACCCAATACCCCATNTTTTTGGTCAAATCACTCCANACGTCTGTGTAGCGCATCACNGCTTCNCGGCATGCCGCATTGTATTGGTCCACGCTGATNGATTTTCCGATATCNTCTTTGGAAATTCCGAGTTCTTTTTCCACACCGAGTTCAACGGGGAGACCATGTGTATCCCAGCCCGCTTTTCGTTTGACCTGAAATCCTTTTTGGGTTTTATAGCGACAGAAAATGTCTTTGATGGNGCGTCCCATCACGTGGTGAATACCCGGTAAGCCATTGGCTGACGGGGGTCCTTCAAAGAAAATATAGGGGGGTCGNCCTTCACGTGTNCTCACACTCGCCTCAAANGTCAGCGCATTTTCCCAATAGGTTTGGATATCCTTGGAAACNGCAACGAGATTCAAATTTTTATACGANGGAAAAGCCATATGCTGTAATAAGTTGCGAAAGTAACCAATTTCCCCAAAAGTTTAGGNGTTCGTGNGCTAGAACCTATACTGTAAACGCAGGCGCAAACTCCGACCCGGTGCGGAGATTCCAGANGCAAACTCTTTGTAGTGNACGTCAAAGAGGTTGTGGAGGTCGGCACCGACTTTGGTNTTGGNATTTATATCATANNTAAGGCGAAAATCAAATCGGTTCCAAGAGGGTGTTCCTGCATATTCGTTTTCGCCANTAANNGANGATACCCCAATGATTGGGGTTTCTTCAAGTCCATCTTCCCCGCCATCGCTGTAGTCTTCGGGGCGTTTTTGNCCAGCAAACACAAACANCAACTGCCCATTNAGGCGNCGATTTGAGATCGATAAATGCTGNGTGCCTTGCCAAGGAAGNATGGACGGCACCGGAATTTGATCTTCACGAGTAACCCCATANGTATAATTGACATGCCCCCNATACGTCAAATTNTNATGCANCTGGGTNTTCCACTGCANACTGGCGCCGCGGAGGGTTGCTTCTCCCACNTTCGTATTGGCCCAAGTTTCCAATTCGTCTCCGAGGTGCGTTACNGTTTCAAAGCTAGTTGACGAATCATCAAAGGGNANCATATAGGGTTGTCGNGCGATATAGTTGTATANAAGTGTGTAGAACAAGTTGAGTTGNACNAAANAAGTCCGCTGACNAAAATANCGNCTCACACCCAAATCTGCAGTGTATGCATACTCTGGTTTGAGTTCGGGGTTGGGCACGGTGAGCTTGCCTTGTTTTTCACGGATTTTCCCCATATCATCGATATTGGGTGCGCGGAAACCACTGGCGAGAACGGAGCGCAGCTCCCATAAATCATTTGGGCGAAACACATANCCNAANGAGANATTGAGGGCATTGCTTCGGTTCGTCGTTTTCCCCAATCTTGCGTCGATTAANGCTTGTTCGTTCCACGCTGCTTTGAGTCGNGTGTTNGTGATNCGAGNCCCTGCATTAAAGGTATTTTTTTGATCGATATTCANTTTGTAATCGATNTAGGCGGCCAAGGTGGTATAGANTCCGCTTTTGCTTGGATAGCGCGAAGGGATAAGNGCATAATCGATAAGATCGACAANATCGTTGCCTTCCNNAACCAGATTTTGGCTAAAGCCAATGGATTGGAGTTCGTTGTGGGTAAATTCAAAACCATAGGCGAGTTTTTTGGACTGATCGAGCGCCACATTAAAGTCCGCATTGGCACTAAACACATCNANATCTTCAATNTGANTTTCNCGNANTAAACTGCCAAATTTNCGTNGCACTCTCGACTCTTCAAGNTGTTGATAGGCCAAGGTAATCACGCCTTCTCTCAGCCATTTTTTATCGGTTGTAAAGCTGTATTTNGGNGAAATCAGCAGNCGTTTTTGGGGGCCATAAAACCAGNTGGCATAACGNAGTTCGCCATCNCGGCGTTCCACCAATTTGTCAAAACGCGGGATATCTGAAGAGCNAGAGTATTGNAGATTGAGNACCNATTTGTTNTCGGGATTTGGTTGNAAAACAAATTTTTGCATCAGATCGATNNGGTCATANCCAGTNNTGCGTTGGCGGTTGGGGTTGNGGTTCNCACTGGCTTGGTCTTGATAAAAATCGCGATTGTTTTTGGAAAATTCTGGCANCAATCCCCAATCGGNATACCCATGATTGCGNTNNCGACCCATATANATATCGCCAAAAAGGGAATAGCTCANACTGGTCAAACTCGCCCAGTTGTCTTTNCTNTGGGTNATATCGATGTGATTGATGGNATGCTCNTGGCGGGTGTCATAGCTATTGGCAACAAAAAAGCGCCANGGCTGGGCNTCGCCAGTTCGGGGTTCTTTGGTGAAGTAATGCACCACTCCGCCGAGGGCNTCNGAGCCNTANCCAACNGANGAGGGGCCATAAATCACTTCGGCACGAGAAAGGGAAAANGGATCAATCGAAATGGCATTGTGCAGATGCCCNGAACGATAGATGGNATTGTTCATGCGCACCCCATCCACCACNAGTAAAATGCGATTGGCNTCAAAGCCGCGAATCACGGGACTNCCACCACCCCCTTGCGATTGTTGGACACGAACCCCAGGAGCTTCTCGTAGCAATTCGGCACTTGTATTGGGAACGATAGACGCAATGTCTCGATCGGAAAGGATGGCGACCTGTTTGGAGATTCGTTTTTTCTCATCTTTTGTTCTGTTGACAGAAAGCACAATTTCCCCGAGTCGTTGGGTGTCTGGATAGATTGCCAGTTGGGTTGACGATTCAAGTTCCGAAATGCGCACGCGCAAACTTTCATAGCCGAGATGTTCGAAATGGATTTCATCTTGGGTTGAAAAAATCGATAAGTCTATATCCCCATTTGCGTTGCTAGTCGTATTCGCCTTGGCTTGGGTGTCATAGGCAATGACGTCTTGGATGGGGTAACCAGTGATCGCATCGACAATGCGTAGGGTTTGCCCATTGAGATTAGCGAGCAAAAGCCCAAAAAAAAGAAGTGATAAGCTATGAATAAATTTCATGTAATATATTCAGTGATTTTGGCCTCGAAAATCCGTGTAAATGGATTTGATAGTATTGCATCAATAGCTCGAGCAGTTGTTTGCGCTCTGTACTTGACACCAAAACCTCGCTCAACTTATCAAAAGTTGTGCCTAAAAACGATTTGAATACAGAAATCGTTCTGGGATCATCAATCTGTTGTGTGCTTTTTTGTGTGCTAAAGCAGCCATTTTCCATATCAAAATAGGGTTGGTTTTGATCACTTGTCTCTGGAAAAAACCCCAGATGCTTGGTGAGGGATAGCAAAAAGAAGATGTGAAAATTGGCTACATCATCTTGCATATCAAACCAGGACAAACTGCTTGTCAGATAATGAAACAAGGACGCATTTGCCTCTTCTTCTCGCAAGGCAGACGACAAAACTTCGCTTAAAAACAGCACCACTGCGATTTTATCCATCTGAAATGGAATCGTTTGGTAGGGCTTACTCATTTTAATCGATTTTGGAATCGAAAGCCCCGATTTGTTTTTGTGTTGGGCAGTGATCTCGAGCTGATGGAGTGGCTGAAAAAGGGCGGTGCTTTTGTTGCCCTTTCGACCCTGTTTACCCCCTTTAATCATATAGGATTTGATGCCATCACTACGGGTATAGCAACGCACAATCAAGCTGGTTTCGCTATAGTTGGTTTTTGATAAAACGAGTGCTTCGGTTGTGACAAGCATCAATTGATAATCATTACTTTCTCAACGGCACTTTCCAAGCCGTCATTGGTCGTCACAAAAATAAGATATACACCCGAACGAACGCGACTACCTGCAAAGGAATGTAAATCCCATTGTACGCTTCCCCCAGCGGAGGTGGTTTCAAAAACCGCGTTCCCTGCGATATCTGTGATTTTCACGACACAGTCGGCTTGAAGTCCGCGAATGGTGAGCAGGCCCGTGTAGCCGGGGCGGATTGGGTTTGGATAGACTTCGACTTCTTCGAGGTTTTCCGATGGGGTGTAGGCATTGCCTTGAAACGCAACAAGTCCATTTGGCGTTCCCATATAGATTTTTCCAGACTGGGCTTCATAGGCCAAACTGCGAACGGAGTTTGTCGGCAGCGGACTGTTGTCTTCTGTAAAATGCTGTAGGGTGCTTTTTCCGTCTTCCGCAAAGAGAAATACGCCTGCCCCTTCTGTTGCTACCCATTTTTGGTTGTTCCCATCCACCTCAATTGCGTGGATAAACTGGTTGGCGAGGAGCTCCCCAATATTTCCACCTTCTTCAAGGATCAGCGTGCTTGCAGAGATACCCGATTGGGTAAACAACCGACTCGCATTGTAGAGAACCCGTAAACCCTCTGATGTGCCGATCCACAGGTTGTCATCAAAGTCCAGGGCGACGCTTCTCACATCTGCAGTCGGTAAATTGTCTGCCACATCAACTGACCGCAATACGGGAGTGCCGTTGATTTCTGCAAAGCCAATCAGGCCATAACGGAGACTTCCGAAATAGACTTCATCGTTGGGAGAAATCTCCAACTTGGAGTATCCACTGGCTTGATTGATCGGGATGATCTCCGTAAGATCAACATCTTCCCAATCGCCGTTGACGGTTCGTTTTTTCAACCCCTTTGCCACAAAAGAGGTAATCGACCACATCGAACCTTCACTATCAAAGGCCACATCTCGAATCCGCACACTGCGGTAGTTTGGGTTTTCGTTGATTTCAATCGGGTCTAAAGACTCCAATCCACTATTGGTTTGGTTCCACAAATTGGTGACTACACCATCATTGATTTCCAACAAACCGTCGTGCATGGCGCAAGCAAAAACCTGACTTGGATTGGTGGGGTTTGGCACCACACTCACAATGCTTCGCGCACCGAGCAAGGCGTTAAACGGGAGATTTTGCCAACTCCCTCCACTGTGGTGACTCACGCCATAGGCATTGAGCGGGTAGGGATTGTAAAATCCGCCATAGGCCCCATGGGCAATCCAGAGTTCTTCGTTTGGAAGAACAGAGATTTCAAAAATATCATTCATCAAGGGACCACTCGGGCTCAAGACCCGTGTTTCGGAGGGATTGTGCAACAACAAGCCACCACCCGAAGTGCCGATAAACAGCTCGTTTCCGACCGTTGTGGCGGAAGTAAAGCGTTGCCCACTCAAGGACCCAGATGCAGAGGCAAGGGTACGAACCGATTGCGAATCATCGAAAGCGAGAATGGTATTGGAAAAACTGAGGACGAGTTCTGTATCGCTAACCGCAACCCCAAAAAGTGTTCCACTTTCTCGGTGATATTCTGTGGCAACGTCGTCAGTCAGCCCATAACAAATCACTTGTGATCCGGACTGAACCACACCCAAAATGACGTTGTTGACCAGCCCAACGGATTTCCACTGTCCATCTGCGATCTTGTTCCAAGCGCTTTCCAAAAAGAGGTTTGGATCGCTTGTAATTGCCTTGTATAAGCCCTCTTCTGTAGCGGCATAAAGAAACTCACCTACCAGAGCAGTTTGGTTGACTTCAATCGTGCTGTTGCCAACCCCAAAAAAATAGGAATCGATAAAGCGGTTGGTGGACAAGTCATATATGGATATTCCATAGCCCGCAGACAGATAGAGTGTTTGGTCTTGGATCAAAAAGGAATGGATGGTTTTTTTGGTGGGATCAATCGATAAGTTTCGCTGAACTGAACTGTCAAGAATCACCGATCCATCCATAAGATTGTGGATTCCCAACATCCCATTGCCATAGCCCACGACCATAAAATCCTCGGATACCGCAAGTGCTCCGATTTCATCGCCGAGCAAGCCATCGACCGTTGTGATTGGAACCACTTCATTGGCGATGGGGTCATAGGAAAACACACTGTTTTCGGCTACGCCATAAACCTGACCATCACCGCCAGAATGCACACTTGTTATATCATCAAAAGAGTAAAAGGACGACCATCCAGCAGACTGACTGTAGAGAGCAACAGTACAGAACAACAATAAAATTTGTAGGGCTTTCATATCACAGTAAACGGATATCTTTTTCAAAACGTATGCCTAGACCACTCCTTGTGCAAGCATGGCATCGGCAACTTTGACAAAACCAGCGATATTGGCCCCTTTTTCATAGTTGATATGATCGCCATTTTGGCCATAGGTCACACAGCTTTTATGGATATCAGACATAATCGCCTGTAAGCGCTCGTCCACTTCTTCTCGTGTCCAGTTGTAGCGGAGGGAATTTTGTGCCATTTCCAAACCAGAAACGGCTACACCACCCGCATTCGATGCCTTGCCCGGGGCATAGAGCATCTTATTGGCGTGGAATACTTTAATCGCCTGGGGAGTGGAGGGCATATTAGCGCCTTCACTCACGCAAAAACACCCATTGGCAGCGAGCTGCTTGGCATTGTTTTCATCGAGTTCGTTTTGGGTCGCACAAGGCAATGCCACATCGCAAGGCACCGCCCATGGCGGTTCCCCTGCGTGGAAACTCGCACGGGGATAGGCATCTACATATTTGCCGATTCGTTCGCGTTTGTTGTTCTTTAGCTCCATCACAAAAGCCAGTTTATCAGCATCGATCCCGTCGGGATCCATCACATAGCCCGACGAATCGGATAGGGTGAGCACCTTGGCACCCAACTGAATACATTTTTCGGCAGCGTATTGCGCCACATTCCCCGAACCAGAAATCACTACGTTTTTGCCTTGCAGCCCGTCCGATTTGGTGGAAAGCATATTTTCAGCAAAATACACGGCGCCGTAGCCCGTGGCTTCGGGGCGAATCATCGAGCCACCCCAACTGATTCCTTTTCCAGTAAGAACACCTGTAAATTCGTTTTTCAAGCGTTTGTATTGACCAAACATATAGCCAATTTCTCGACCGCCAACCCCGATATCCCCTGCAGGAATATCCCGATTGGGACCGATATGACGAAACAACTCGGTCATAAAGCTCTGGCAAAAACGCATTACTTCGCCGTCCGATTTACCTTTGGGATTAAAGTCCGCACCGCCTTTTCCACCCCCCATCGGTAGGGTTGTCAGCGCATTTTTAAACACCTGTTCGAATGCCAAAAACTTGAGAATACTCAAGTTGACCGACTCGTGAAAACGCAAGCCCCCTTTGTAGGGCCCAATGGCGGAGTTCATTTCGATCCGAAAACCACGGTTGACACGGATTTCTCCGGTATCATCAATCCACGGTACGCGAAAACTCACCACACGCTCGGGCTCCGCCATGCGCATCAAGATGTTTTTTCCGTGATAAATGTCATGTTCAACGATATAGGGAATCACATTTTCGGCAACCTCACGAACCGCTTGCATAAATTCTGGCTCATGTTGGTTGCGCTTTTCCACATCAGTGATAAACTGCTCTATGATTTGCTTCATGGTTAAGTTTTATCTGTTAAAAATACGGATTAATTTCAATCGGCTAGCCGATTGCTTGCTTGAGGTCTTCGATCAAATCATCGCTGTTTTCGATGCCCACACTCAAGCGAATCAAGCCATCGACCACGCCCGACATTTCCCGTTCTGCTTTGGGAATCGACGCATGGGTCATGCTCGCAGGATGCCCTGCCAAACTCTCCACACCCCCGAGCGATTCGGCTAGGGTAAAGAGTTGAAGTTGCTCTACTGTTTGTGTCGCTTTTTCGATTGAATCATCTGCAAGTACAAACGAAATCATACCCCCAAATCCATTCATCTGTCGCTTGGCCACCTCGTGATTGGGATGGGTCGGAAAGCCCGGCCAATAGACCTTACCAACTTTTGGATGATCGGCGAGGAAATGGGCGATTTTCTCTCCGTTTTCGCAATGGCGTTGCATACGGACATGTAGGGTTTTGATCCCCCGCAATACCAAAAAGGCATCAAGAGGACCACAAACCGCACCGCTGGCGTTTTGGATAAACGACAAACGCTCTGCCAGCGCAGCATCGCGCACCACCAAGGCACCCAAAATCACATCGGAGTGTCCCCCGAGGTATTTGGTTGCGGAGTGCATCACAATATCGGCACCCATGGTGAGGGGTTGTTGCAAATAAGGCGAAGCAAAGGTATTGTCAACTGCCAGTAAAATGTCTTTGTCTGCCACCAGCTTATGCATGGCTTCGATATCCACCACATTCATCATCGGATTGGTGGGAGTTTCGACCCAAATCAGCTTGGTTTTGGCATTGATTTTTCCAGCCACATTGGCGGGGTCTTGCATATCGACAAAGTGAAACCTAATCCCAAAGTCTTCAAAAATCTTGGTGAAAATCCGATAGCTACCCCCATAGAGGTCATTGGTCGAAATCACCTCGTCTCCTGGTGAGAGTAGCTTGATGACCGCATCGATGGCGGCCATGCCCGATCCAAAACAGAATCCGTGGTTACCATCTTCGATACTCGCCAAAGCGGCTTCGAGTGCCGTTCGGGTGGGGTTGTGTGTGCGACTGTATTCATAGCCCTGATGCCCTCCAGGTGTGCTTTGGGCATAGGTGGACGTCAGATAAACGGGGGGCATCACAGCGCCATAGCCCTTGTCGGGCTCTTGTCCGCCATGAATCGTTTTTGAATTGAATTGGAGGTTGTCTTTTCCCATCTCAATATAATTTGGCAACAAATGTATTGATGTTTGCGCAACCACACCTCATTTTCCTAAAAAATTCATCATCTTTGATCGAGAAACCACAGCACGATGAATACCTATATCTACTTATCGACTTGCAATACGTGTATGCGCATTTTGAAGGAACTCAACCTGCCCGAAGGCACCAAGCTTCAGGATGTCAAACACGAACCCATCAGTCAGGCACAACTCGAGGCCCTCTATGCCGTGACCCAATCGTATGAGCAGCTCATCAACAAACGCTCCCGGGTGCTGCAAGCCCTGAATAAAGCGGGAAAGACCCTAGACGAAATGGGCTACAAACAGCTATTAGAAACAGAATATAGCTGTCTCAAACGTCCCATACTCCACTGGGAAAAAACCTTTTATTTGAGCAATGCCAAAAAAACGGTTGCAGCAATGCAACAGGCCGTTCATGGATAAGCGTTTCCTCGCCATATTTGCTGCCTTGGGTGGCACCACCATTTATGCCCTCAACCACACCATCGCCAAAGACGTCATGCCTACCTATGTACAGGGATTTGGCTTTATCATGATTCGACTAATCGGTGGTACAGTACTCTTTTGGGCAGTGAGTCTTTTTTTGCCCAAACAACCCATTGCCCGTGCGGATTTAAAGCTTTTTTTTCGCGCTGCGTTTTTGGGCATGACTATCAATATGCTTGTCTTTTTTAAAGGACTGGAATATTCCACCCCCATCAACAGTACGGTCATTATCACCACCACCCCCATTATGGTGTTTTTGTTTTCTGCCATACTGCTCAAAGAGCAAATGGCACGATATCGTGTGATTGGCGTTCTACTTGGGTTTTTGGGCGCATTATCCCTGATTTTATTTAACCAACACGCGCCCACCAATGCCCCCAATATCGCCT
Source organism: Flavobacteriaceae bacterium TMED81 (assembly GCA_002171575.2). Classification (GTDB taxonomy): domain Bacteria; phylum Bacteroidota; class Bacteroidia; order Flavobacteriales; family Flavobacteriaceae; genus UBA724. The sequence goes on along the minus strand of NHEI02000025.1, from coordinate 36,603 downwards.
TGGGTAACTTCTTGTTTGTGGTCAATGCCAGCGCCTATGGCTTGTATATGATTGTTGTCAAGCCTTTGAGTGAAAAATACAATACCATCCATCTGCTCAAATGGTTGTTTTTGATTGGGCTTGTGATGAGTGCGCCCGTGGCTTTACCAGAGTTTTTAGCGGTGGACTGGCAACAGATTCCCCTGCCGATTTGGTGGCGCATTGGCTTTGTGGTGCTCGGCACAACCTTTATGACTTATTTGCTGATGATGTATGCAATACGGCACTTGCGTGCGACGACCCTATCCGTTTTTACCTATATCCAGCCCATTATGGGGATTTTGTTTGCCCTTGCCGTGGGTGCAGACCAGATGAATCCCACCAAATGGCTCGCTGTCGGGTTTGTGCTGGTCGGGGTCTACCTTGTAACCAAACGGGAAAGGGAATAAGGAAACAGTTATAAGTTAATCTCCGCTTACTCGAGGCTTTGTCTCGAGCGAATAAAATTTAGTAGGTTACTTTGTGCGAGACAGAGGTGTCAAGCACGGTATGACAAAGCCCCCAATTCACGATTAACGATTCACCAACACGGGCTGTTTCCCTTTTCTGGAGTCCGAGTCTTGTTATGCCGTTGCTGCTTTGTATTTTTGTGCCATGGCGTTGCTGTTTGCCTTTATCGGTTATCTTTTATTTCGTTTGCCGGGTGCCATCCTTGGCTATTTTTTGGGGAGCTTGCTGTCCAACACCCGTGTCTATACCAATTTTGGGGGTGAACGGATCAACACCCGCGACTTTGAGCTGAAGTTACTTACCCTAGCGAGCTTGGTCATAAAAGCCGATGGCAAAGTCACCCAAAAAGAGTTGGACTATGTACGACGCTATTTTGTGTCGGCCTATGGCAAGTCACGCGCCAATGAGGTGTTTCGGATTTTTAACAATGAGCTGCGCAAAACCGATGTGTCCGCAGCCGAAATCTGTAACCACTTTGCCACCTTTGCCCGTTATGAAAGTCGGTTGCAGTTGCTTCACTTTTTGTTTGGCATTGCCCAAGCCGACGGTTCGGTTTCCGAAGCGGAATGGCTCAAAATCGAATCCTTTTCTCGCTATTTACGGGTGCGCCCAATCGACTTTGAAAGCATCAAAGCGATGTTTATCAAACAAGTGGATGGGGCATACAAAATTTTGGAGGTGGACAAATCGGCCACTGATGTGGAGATCAAAAAGGCCTATCGCGATTTGGCCAAACGGCACCACCCCGACAAGGTACAGCACCTCGGGGAGGCCTATGTGAAGGCAGCGCGTGAAAAATTTCAAAACATCCAAAAGGCCTATGAGCAAATCAAAAGCGAACGTGGATTTTAGGTTTTTGTTAAGTTTGGCAGTACAATGAGTGATTTTTGGTTATTGGTCGAGTTGGGTTTTTCTCATGTGTGGGATTGGCAGGGTATTGACCATTTGCTTTTTCTCGCAGCGCTTTGTTTGCCCCTTTCCGCAAGACAGTGGAAACCCTTGTTGTTGCTGATCACTTGCTTTACGATTGGGCACAGTTTGTCTTTGATTCTCGCTTCGTTTGAAGTGGTGGCGGTGTCTTCAACTTGGATTGAGTTTTTGATTCCTGTGAGCATAGCTGCAACGGCGGTTTACAATATAATCTATGCCCAACGTGTATGGGTCAGGAGCGATCGACTTGTGATGTGGGTTACCTTGTTTTTTGGACTTGTTCACGGCTTTGGCTTTGCGGGGTACTTCGAATTGATTCGCGATGTGGAACAACCCTTGTGGAGTTCCTTATTTTTTTTTGCACTGGGGATAGAGGCTGCGCAAATCGTTTTGGGGGCATTGATGTTGTTGCTTTCTTTTGTGGTGCTGAATGCGTTGGGTCGCAATCGCCGCGATTGGGTTCTTGTGGTTTCCAGTGTGATAATTGGTATCTTGGCGCCGATAATAATCGAACGCTGGCCATGACAAAAGACCAAGCCAAACAACGCCGCTATGATACCGCCTATATGCGGATGGCACTCGAATGGGCCAAGCTATCGCATTGCAAACGCAAGCAGGTTGGCTCGCTGATTGTGAAAGATCGGATGATCATTTCGGACGGATATAACGGAGCCCCTACCGGCTTTGACAATCGCTGTGAGGACGAGAACGGGCTCACGAATTGGTATGTGCTCCACGCCGAGGCGAATGCGATTATGAAAGTTGCCGCATCCACCCAATCCTGTGCGGGTGCAACGCTCTACATTACGCTATCGCCCTGTCAGCAGTGCAGCAAGCTGATTCACCAAGCGGGGATTGTTCGCGTGGTCTATGGCGAAACCTATAAAGACACTTCGGGTTTGGAGTTTTTGCAAAAAGCAGGGGTAGAACTCGAGCTATTGGAAGTCGAGCTATAAGCTTTATTTGACCTTATCCTGAATGGCTTTGGCGACCCACAAAAGGGCGAGCAAAACAATGGCACATAAGCCAGCCACAATTCCGACCAATGCGACAATGCTATCGCCTTGCAAGGGGGCGGCAAAGTCCACATAAAAACAATTAAAGACAACGAGACCCATGGCGAGAAAGCCGAGAGCGAGAATGAGTTTTTTCATAGCGAATGATTAAAAGAGTTCTTGGACATTACTGGCAAAAAGTTTGACGGCAATGGCGAGCAGAATGACCCCAAAGACCTTGCGGATCACACTGATGCCAGAGTTTCCCAAAAAGCGTTCGATACGTTTAGACGATTTGAGTACCATATACACCACAAGGATATTGACGACGATGGCAACAATGATATTGGCCACAGCAAATTCGGCGCGTAAGGCAAGCAAGGAGGTCAAGGTTCCTGCGCCAGCGATAAGCGGAAAGGCAATCGGGACGATAGAGGCGGTTTCGGGAGACTCTTCTCTGTAGAGTTGAATGCCCAAAATCATTTCGAGTGCCAAAAAGAAAATCACAATCGCCCCCGCCACGGCAAAAGAGTTGACGTCAATCCCGATGAGGTTGAGAATTTCTTCCCCCACAAACAAAAACCCAATCATAATAATCATGGCGACCAAGGAGGCCTTTTCCGATTGGATATGGCCAACCTTTTGGCGCAGTCCGATGATAATGGGCGTACTCCCAATAATATCGATGACTGCAAAAAGCACCATGCCAGCTGTTAGAATTTCTTTGAGATCAAACATGAGGCAAAGATACAATCTTGCGAATGATTATTGTAGTTTTGTCAGATGTTTCATTTGGGTAATACGTTGGTATCAGAGGAGTTGTTGGAAGCGCACTTTGCTTGTGATTTATCGCAGTGCAAGGGGGCATGTTGCGTGGAGGGCGAAGCGGGGGCACCGCTTGACGAGGCGGAGGTCGATCGGTTGGCCAGGGACTATGAGGCGATCGCGCCATTTTTGGATCCTGCAGGTCGCAATGCGATTGCAGCCCAAGGCACCTCAATCGTTGCCAAAGACAAGAGTTTGGAGACCCCCCTTGTGGAGGGCAAGGCCTGTGCCTATGCCACTTTTGACGCTCGAGGTTGGGCGCATTGTGGTATCGAGCAAGCCCACCAAGCCGGTGCTGTGGATTGGAAAAAACCAATCTCCTGTCATTTGTATCCTGTACGTGTAAAAGAGTATTCTGTATTTACTGCGGTCAATTACCACCGTTGGCAAATTTGTAGCTCGGGCTGTGCCAATGGTGCGCAAAAGCAGATGCCTTTGTATCGCTTTGTTGCTGAGGCCTTGCGACAAAAATTTGGTGCAGATTGGGTTGCCGAATTGGAGCGTGTGGCAAGCGAACAAAATAAAAATCAATAAAACCCAAAAAAAACTCAGGACTGACGTTAAACCATATACGACAGTTTAACGTATTGATTTACAGGAATTTATAAAACAGTGCTGTTTAGCGTTTCGTAGGAAAAAACTGAACGAATGTTAAAAAATCAGTTGCATTGTGAAAAACTATGGCTTTTAATTTTCATAAAAAAAGAGAAGATTTGTAAGGTTGATTTCTCAACACAAAAAACACAAAAAACACAAAATATAAATTATGGCAGCAGTCGAACCCATTTTGCAGGATAACAAAAATCGCTTTGTGATTTTTCCAATCGAACACCACGACATTTGGGAGTGGTATAAAAAACAAGAAGCGTGTTTTTGGACTGCAGAGGAGATCGATTTGCACCAGGATTTAACAGACTGGAAAGACAAACTCAGCGACGATGAGCGCTACTTTATCAAGCATATCTTGGCGTTTTTTGCTGCTTCGGATGGGATTGTCAATGAGAACCTGGCAGAGAATTTTGTCAATGAAGTTCAGTATAGTGAGGTAAAGTTCTTCTACGGTTTCCAAATCATGATGGAGAATATTCATTCCGAAACCTATTCGTTATTGATTGACACCTATGTCAAGGACGAGGCAGAAAAAGACAAATTGTTCCGTGCAATCGAAATTTTTCCAGCCATCAAGCGCAAGGCCGAGTGGGCACTGCGTTGGGTAGATTCGGATTCTTTTGCAGAACGTTTGATTGCCTTTGCTGCCGTTGAGGGGATTTTCTTTTCGGGTGCTTTTTGTTCGATTTTTTGGTTGAAGAAGCGCGGTTTGATGCCGGGCTTGACCTTTTCCAACGAATTGATTTCACGGGATGAAGGAATGCACTGTGACTTTGCGGTTCACTTGCACAACAAACACCTGATCAACAAAGTTCCCCCAGCACGAATTCGCGAAATTATTTTAGATGCCTTAGCCATTGAGCGCGAATTTATCACTGAGTCGTTGCCAGTGAGTTTGATTGGAATGAACGCCAAACTCATGACGCAATACTTGGAGTTTGTCACCGACAGATTGTTGGTTGAATTAGAGCTAGAAAAAGAATACAACGTAACCAACCCATTTGATTTCATGGATATGATTTCGCTTCAAGGAAAAACAAACTTCTTCGAAAAGCGAGTTTCAGAATATCAGAAAGCAGGGGTACTGAAACAAGAGACCGAAGAGAAAGAAAAGTATTCGTTCGACGACGACTTCTAAGGTCCTTTTTCACACATTTAGCAGAGTAGTTGTCCCCGTTTGGGGTAGTATTTTTTAGTCAAAAAAAGAGGAGAGAGATGTATGTACTAAAAAGAGATGGTCGCAAAGAGCCCATCATATTTGATAAGATCACAGCACGTGTGCGCAAGCTGTGTTATGGGTTAAACGACTTGGTTGATCCAGTCAAAGTCGCCATGCGCGTCATCGAGGGATTGTATGATGGGGTAACCACCTCAGAGCTCGATAATCTCGCTGCCGAAACCGCGGCCACCATGACCACAACCCACCCGGACTATGCACTGCTCGCAGCCCGTGTTTCGGTTTCAAATCTCCATAAAAACACCAAAAAATCCTTTGTCGATACGATGACGGATTTGTACACTTACGTCAATCCGCGCACAGGGAAAAAAGCACCACTACTTGCAGACAATGTGTACAAAATCATCAAAGACAACTCAGAACTCCTCGACTCCACAATCATCTACAACCGTGACTTTGGTTATGACTATTTTGGTTTTAAAACCCTCGAGCGTTCGTATCTGCTCAAACTCAATGGCGAGATTGTCGAACGTCCGCAACATATGTTGATGCGTGTTTCTGTTGGGATCCACCTCGACGACCTCGACGCAGCGATTGAGACTTATCACTTGATGTCGAAAAAATATTTTACCCACGCTACCCCAACCCTCTTCAATTCGGGAACACCCAAACCACAAATGTCATCTTGCTTTTTGCTCGCCATGAAAGACGATAGCATCGACGGGATTTATGATACCCTCAAGCAAACGGCAAAAATATCCCAATCGGCAGGTGGGATTGGATTGTCGATTCACAATATTCGCGCCACTGGCTCCTATATCGCAGGGACCAATGGCACTTCAAACGGGATCGTTCCCATGCTCCGTGTGTTTAACGATACCGCTCGCTATGTCGACCAGGGTGGCGGAAAAAGAAAAGGGTCTTTTGCCATTTATGTAGAGCCATGGCATGCGGACATTTTCGACTTCCTCAATTTGAAGAAAAACCACGGGAAAGAAGAAATGCGTGCCCGCGATTTGTTCTATGCCATGTGGATCCCCGACTTGTTTATGCGACGTGTTGAGGAAGACACAACTTGGACATTGATGTGTCCCAACGAATGCCCGGGCTTGTATGATAGCCACGGGGAAGAATTTGAGAAAAAATACCTCGAATACGAAGCCGAAAACAAGGGCCGCAAAACGATCAAGGCGCGAGAGCTTTGGGAGAAAATCCTCGAATCTCAAATCGAAACCGGAACGCCTTATATGTTGTATAAAGATGCGGCAAACCGCAAGTCGAATCAAAAAAACCTAGGGACTATCCGCTCGTCAAATTTGTGTACGGAGATTTTGGAATATACCTCAGCCGACGAAGTAGCGGTTTGTAACTTAGCGTCTATCGCCTTGCCGATGTTTGTCAAAGACGGCGGTTTTGACCACCAGGGGCTGTATGACGTGACGGTGCGTGCAACCAAAAACCTAAATAAGGTAATTGACCGCAACTACTATCCTGTTAAAGAAGCAGAAAATAGCAACTTTAGGCATCGCCCGATTGGACTGGGCGTGCAAGGTCTTGCCGATACCTTTATCAAACTGCGAATGCCCTTTACTTCCGACGAAGCAAAGGCACTCAACCAAGAGATTTTTGAAACCCTTTATTTTGCGGCACTGACTGCCTCCAAAGACATGGCAAAAGAGGAAGGGCCCTATGAAAGCTATAAAGGATCGCCGATCTCCAAAGGGGAGTTTCAACACAATCTTTGGGGAATCAAAGACGAGGAACTCAGTGGCCGATGGGACTGGACCGCTCTTCGGAAGGATGTCAAAAAGCACGGGGTTCGCAACTCCCTGCTTGTAGCACCCATGCCAACGGCCTCAACCTCGCAGATCCTTGGAAACAACGAATGCTTTGAGCCATATACTTCCAATATCTACACCCGTCGGGTGCTTTCTGGTGAGTTTATTGTTGTAAACAAACACTTGCTTGAAGACCTGGTCAACCTTGGACTCTGGAATGAAGACCTCAAGCAAGAGTTGATGCGTGCCAACGGTTCCGTTCAACAACTCGACAATGTTCCCGACGAGATCAAAGAGCTTTACAAAACGGCTTGGGAAATGAGTATGAAAGACATCATTGATATGTCTCGTCAGCGCGGGTATTTTATCGATCAGTCGCAATCGCTCAACTTGTTTATGGAAGGCGCCACCATGGCCAAGCTGACCTCGATGCATTTTTATGCGTGGAAGTCAGGTCTGAAAACAGGGATGTACTATCTCCGAACCAAGTCGGCAGTGGATGCCATCAAGTTTACCCTTGACAAGAAAAAAGAGGAAAAAGTTGCCGAACCAGTGGCAGCAGCGGCAACCACAAAAGCCAAAGCGGCTCAGCCGGCTGAAAATCCCGTGGCGGTTGAACCACTCACACCTGGGGAGTTGAAAGAGATGTTGGCCAAGTCAAAAGAAAACGAAGACGACGATTGCTTGATGTGCGGGTCTTAGTCCCACACCCAATCAGCAGATAATCGCAGAGATTTCGATTTCGAAAAGGGCTACATTCTAAACACACCAAAAGAATCTGTTCCTTCAATGTGGTTTTGATAGACCGTTGCCAAAGCCATGGTCAGGTGTTCTCTTGTGTTGCGCGGATCGATTACGCCATCATCCCAAAGTTCAGACGTGGCATGCCACACACTCGCTTTGGCTTGTGCGTCTTTTTTGATGGCGTCCTTTTCCGTTTTGAGTTGTTTTTCATCCACTTTGATATTGGCGGAAGCGGCTGACTTCCGTTTGATGATTTCCATCACACCAGCGAGTTGTTCGGCTCCCATTACCCCGGCTTTGACATTGGGGTATGAAAACAAAAAGCGTGGGGAAAACGAACGACCACACATGGCATAGTTCCCAGCCCCGTAGGAGTTTCCAATCAACAAGCTGATATGGGGAACTGTACTTCCCGCTACCGCATGAATCATTTGTGAGCCACTGTTGATCATGCCGTTTTGCTCATAGGATTTCCCAACCATAAAACCAGTGGTATTGTGCATAAACAATAGGGGAAGGTTGGACTTGTTGGCGAGTTGGATAAACTGGGTGGTCTTTTGGGCAGACTCAGCAAATATGACCCCATTACTGGCAATGATACCAAGGGGATATCCCGCGATTTTTGTCCAACAACACACCATGGTAATCCCATAGTTTTCTTTGAACTCGGTAAATTCTGATCCATCTACAATGCGTGCAATGACCTCACGGACATCAACGGGTTTTTTGAGATTGGCAGAAAGAATGCCCAACAGCTCATCTTGCTTATAACGTGGTGGCACGATGGGTTTAGGCGGTTCAAAGTGGGGAGTATGTGGTTTGAGGGTTTTTACAACGTTGCGCGCAATATTGATGGCGTCCATTTCGTCGTCGGCCAAAAAATCGGCAACGCCCGAAACGTGACTATGCATGCTTGCACCTCCAAGTTCTTCCGCGTTGGTATCCTCATTGGTTGCCATCTTAACCAGTGGCGGTCCCGCCAAAAACACCTTGGCAGCATCTTTTTGCATAATGGTATAGTCCGACATGCCCGGCACATAAGCACCGCCGGCAGTGGCATTGCCAAATACGACCGAGATGGTGGGAATCCCTTGCTTGGAGCGCAACGACATCTCTCGAAAGGTTGCGCCATAGTTGTTAAACACCCGATCTTGATCGGGAAGGTTTGCGCCACCGCTCTCCACCAAGTTGATGGTTGGGATTTTATTTTCCAAAGCGATTTCACCCAAACGACGGATTTTTAAGCTCGTCGCATAATCGACTGTTCCTGCCTTGCGTGTGCTGAGATTGGCATTGACAATGCAAAGGCGTTTGTTGACATAACCAATCCCGGCTACGGTAGTACCGCCAGGACCAAAGCCCACCTCGTGGAGCAAGCCCGCCAAGGGCATGAGCTCGATAAAAGGACTGTCTTTGTCGAGTAAAAGCTGAATGCGTTCCCTTGCCAAAAACTTTTTTCGTTTTCTGGCACGTTCTATCGATGCCTTGCTGCCTTCGGTTTTGGCAACGGTCAGGTGTGCATGAAGCTCGTCAACCAACACCTGCATCTCTTCCTTATTTCTGAGGAAGCGATCGCTTTTGGGATTGATTTTGGATCGAAAACTTTGCATAGTTATTCGCTTAGGCCCTGTGTTGAGGGAAAACCGATGTGCAAAGGTACACAATATGCGTTACTCGATAGAATGCGACTGGATTTAAGACTCTGAACTCTTTTTGATCAAGGGGTCAATATCGCTGTCATACTCGATATAGTAGAGCTCGATTAGGTTCATAGTTGCGGCGATCAGGTCTTTGGTTTCAGATAAAATACCAAAGAAAAGCGTGGTGTTTTTGGGGCTTGATTCTTCGGTTCTCGTCCGACTGACTTGGTCTTGAATTCGACTGTTAATCGAGTTGAACAAAATTTCCTTTTTGGGTAGGATGTCTTTGATTTGGTCAAAGTCATTTAGGTCAAATGTAAATCGAATTTCATAAAACAAATCCTCCAACTCATTTTCGATCGTTTTGAGGGCTTTGATTTGGGTGTATTTGATTTTTTTGTGTTTGTTACTAACGTGTTTTTGGCACTTTTTATTGAGCAGTTCTAGGGATTGACACATGTCCTCCAAACAATCGATTAGTCCGATAAAAAACTTACTGGCTTTTACACTGTCTTCGTCGAGTTCTTTGATAAAGTAGTAGAGTTCATCGCGAAGGGTACTGATTTCATTTTCGAGTTTTTTTACACTTCGTTTATTTTTTTTCAGCGTGTCAACATTTTCAGTGGCAAGCCCATGTATGGTGTTTTTATAGATTTCATTGGCACGGCTAACCATACGGGAAACGTTATATGCACTTTCTGCAATAAGCCCTTGGACAGACCCTGCTTCGGTCATATAAAGCTCATCTTCTTCCTTGAGCGTTTTACTCTCTTTTTGAGATCGGATATAGTTTCGGTAGAGAATGATTTTGGAGAAAATCAGCAAAATAATAATCGCAACCAACTTGGCGAAGTAGATAAAGCTAACGAGCAAGGCACAGGCCGTGAAGGCGATGAAGGCAGTCAAAAACCACCCACCCACGACATTGATCACCCCGGCTACACGATAGACAGCACTATCGCTGCCCCAAGCGCGATCGGCAAGGGAAGTTCCCATGGCGACCATAAAGGTCACATAGGTGGTTGAAAGCGGGAGCTTATAAGAGGTCGCGATTGAAATCAAAACAGCAGCTACCGTGAGGTTGATCGATGCACGAACATTATCAAAGGCGGGTAAATCCCCTTTTTTGATGACCGCTTCTTCGTGTGTGGGCTGGGTAAATTGTCTGGTAATCAGATTTTGAATTGGTGTGGGAATCAGTCGATTGATAACGCCAGTTGTGCGCACAAAAGCATTGACCAATCCACGAGATAAGGCATTGGATTCAAATCGTTCTTCGGTTTTGTCTTGTCGGGAAAGGTCAATGGTTGTTTTGACGACTTTCTTGGCTTTGGTGGAGGTCCATAAGGTAAGGACCATCACCAGACCAGCGACGAATAAAAAGATGGTTGGTGTTGCGACTTTGGCAGCCAATCCCCCCATGGAAAACAGTTCTGGGTCTACTCCCGAAGCCAACCACGACTGATAGGATTGCCATGCCGCAATGGGGACGCCGATAAAGTTGACCAAATCGTTGCCTGCAAAAGCGAGCGCGAGTGAAAAAGTGCCAACTGCAATAATCATTTTGTAGATATCCCAAAAACGAACCCAAATCATACTGATCAAAGTCCAAAATACAAGCCCGATTGAAGAGACCGTGATCAGCTCGGTTTCGGCAAATTCACCAAGGGTCATCCCGCCAAGAAGCGGAAGGGTTTCGCCAGCATAGGGAGTCCCTTTTATTCCCTTAATGATGATAAAATAGGTAATGGCGGTAAGGGCCATTCCACCAAATAACGCGCTCATCCATTTGGGTTTTTCTTGATAGTGAAAGCTCAAAAACAGACGGGAAATATATTGTACGATAGCCCCAATGGAAAAGGCAAATACAATCGATAAGAAAATACCAAGTACAATTTGTGTTGCTTTGGCGACATTGATAAAGGCGATGAGTTCTTCGGTGGCATCTCCTGTGTAGATTTTTAACAGAGCCATGGCAACGGCAGCACCGAGAAGTTCAAAAACAATCGAAACTGTTGTAGAGGTGGGAAGTCCAAGGGTGTTGAAAAAGTCCAACAGCAAGATGTCGGTAATCATCACAGCGATAAAAATCACCATGATTTCGGAGAAGACAAACATTTCAGGGTTAAAGATGCCTTTGCGTGCGACCTCCATCAACCCACTGGAGAAAATGGCACCAGCAGCTACGCCTACACTGGCCACTATCATAATCACGCGAAAACTCAAGGCCTTGGAACCAATGGCAGAATTGAGGAAGTTTACCGCATCATTGCTCACACCAACAATCAGGTCAGCCAGTGCCAAAACAGCCAAGGCAACGAGCATGAATAGGTAGATGTTTTCCATCGTTTAAAAATGCTAAATATTTAGTCGATGTACAAGTAAATGTAAAATAAATTACCCCCAAAAATGGGGGTAATTATTAAGTGAACCAAAGTTAAATCAAACACTAATATTAAAACCTAATTTGTCCAACCATTTGCCCAATCTGGTTTGCTTGCACCATTTCCAGCGCCAGTATTGTCGGTTGCTATTGTCATCCATGTTGGTGCTGAATTTGCATCAACAGAAGTGTATTCAAAATCACTTGCTGAATTTGTAAACTGAATGTCGACAGACAAATCACTATTTGCAATTCTAGCTACTGCAGCTGAATCGTCTGTTTTGTACTTTATCCCAAGGTCAACACCATCAACAAACATATTGACAACAGTAACATTCCCACCGCCTTCTTTGTAGTACAATGCACCTTCAGTAACAGGGCCTACAACTGTGATATTTGTTAGGTTTGTTGATGTAACAGGTGAAGCATTTCCATCGTCTCCATTGTTGGATCCTTCGATTGCGCCTTTGGCAGCACCACTGATATACCAGTTGGTTCCGTCACCATTCCATCCATCTGCATAGTCGATACCATCATCTCCAGAGCCATTAACAACAAGATATTTACCATCTACTGTTCCACCAAAGAATTCGATGCCATCATCACCTGCTTCGTAAGCTTCAACATACTCAAAGGTGGTTCCAGAACCAACACCAAATAGAGAAACTCCATTGAATTCTTTTTCGTTGGTAAATGTTGCACCAGTGTATTCGACACGCAAGTATTGAATTGATCCAGAGCTATCATCAGAAGTTGTTCCACCATAAGTGAGGTCACCGACTTCAGTGGTTGCTGTAGCTCCTTTGTTTGTTGGTGCTTTACCTGCGATCACTAGACCACCCCAATCTCCACGCTGAGGATTGTCAGAACCAGAAGTCATCACCACAGGAGAATCTTCTGAGCCATTGACATTAATTTTACCACCCTGTGCAACTCCGATAAAAGAAGATGTGCCACCAGTAGCTTTAATCACCGTACCAGCTGGGATATTGAGTGTACCTCCATTTTTCACAACAAACCCAGAAGTTAATAGGTACTCTACACTCGCATCTAGTGTTACAGTTCCACTTGTTTCTCCTTCTAAGGTTTCAGTTGTAACAGCACTATTACTCAACCCATTAGTCCATCCAGAAGCCCATGTTGGAGCATCTGATTTGTTTCCAGCACCTGTTGCAACGCCTGTACCGAGCCAACTTGGTTTTTCAGCACCTGCAGAGGTGTATTGAAATCCATCTGCATTATTTGCAAACTGCATATTGGTTATAGTGAGATCACCATTACTTACACGAGCAACTGCTGCAGCATCATCTCCTTTCCATTTGATACCTAAGTCTGCACCAGAAACATAGAAGTTGTCGACCGTAACATTACCACCGCCTTCTTTGTAGTACAATGCACCTTCGCTAACTGGACCTACAACTGTGATATTTGTTAGGGTTGTTGTTGTAACAGGTGTAGCATTTCCATTGTCTCCATTGTTGGATCCTTCGATCGCTCCTTTGGCAGCACCACTGATATACCAGTCGGTTCCGTTTCCATTCCATCCATCGGCATAGTCGATGCCATCGTCTCCAGAGCCAGTGACAACAAGGTTCGAACCATCAACTGTTCCTCCAAAAAACTCGATACCATCATCACCTGCTTCATAGGCCTGAACATACTCAAAGGTGGTTCCAGAACCAACACCAAATAGAGAAACTCCATTGAATTCTTTTTCGTTGGTAAATGTTGCACCAGTGTATTCGACACGTAAGTAGCGAATTGATCCAGAGCTATCGTTAGAAGCTGTTCCACCATAAGTTAGATCACCAACTTCAGTGGTTGGTGAAGCTCCTTTGTTTGTAGGTGCTTTTCCTGCGATTACAAGACCACCCCAATCTCCAGGCTGAGGATTGTCAGAACCAGAAGTCATCACAACAGGAGAATCTGCTGAGCCATCAACAAATATTTTAGCTCCTTGCTCCACAGCTATATAAGCTGAGGTACCTCCAGTGGCTTTGATTGTTGTTCCACGAGGAATTGTTAATTCAGCAGGTGCTTTAACAACCAATGCACCAGTGAGTGAATATTCCACAGAAGCATCAAGTGTAAGGTTGCTTGTAAGGTCACCTGAAAGCACAGAAAGATCAGCACATGGTTGGCAATCCCCACCACAATCAATGCCTGTTTCCGTTCCATTTTGAATGCCGTCAGAGCATGTTGCAGTTTCTGTAGTATCATCATCTGAACATGAGACAAACAAAAGTCCAGATAATAAAAAAGTAAAAAAAGTAATGTTGGTTTTCATATCGTTATTATTTGTAACAAACATAAGATGAGGATCCAAAGGAAACGTTAATTTGAATCAGTTAAAATGTTAATTAAGCTTTAATTATAGGTAGCAGAATGTTAAGCAAAAGCAACCAAACTTAAACTAGAATGTTAAGTTGACCCCAAAGGACAAACTCCTCCCTTTTTTAAATTCCAAAACGGTTACGTTCTGTATATCCTGTATTCTTTGATAACTCGGGTTTAACAGATTTTTGGCACTCACGCTCAAGCCCACAAGTTCATTGAGCTGAAGCTTACTCACAAAATTGAGCGTAACCAGGCCTTTGTCTACAATGTTTCCTTTGCCAAGTACGCCTAAGGCATAGAGTTTATCAGAAAAATAATTGGCAGAAAGGGATGACACCAAGCTTGCTCCATTTCTAAAATCTCGCTCGTAAAGAAAATCTGCATTGAGTAGAACATCAGAAGCCCCTGTAATGCGATCTTCTGTATTGGTAAAGTCAACACTGAGATTGAGCAGGCCAGATGCGGCAGTTTCGGTTAGTACTTTTTCGCCGTCAAGATCTTGTTTAGATTGCATATATGACGCATTCAAATTCAGACGGAAAACACGATTAAGTGTTCGATCATCCAATACGATGGGGTTGCTGTAAAGGTCTTTGATCAATTCAAACTCAAGTCCAAAAACGGTTGCCTGATCCCCACTATTGACATAGCTCAGATCGTTACTTGCCGAACTAATCGAAACATCATTAATTGGGTTTTTGATGATGCGACTAAAAGCGGTGACCGAAACCAACTCCCCGATGCTGGGAAACTGTTCCCACTTGAGGTCAAAATTATAGTTTGTAGAAGCGTATAAGGCAGGGTTACCTAGATAAACTTGAGTGACTTCCTCAAACTGAAAAAATGCCTTTTCCTTGTATTGCGGAAGGGTGTATGTTGAACTTGCAGCAAACCTGATATTGTTGGCGTCATTCAGCTTGTGAAGGACAAACAGGGAGGGAAGCCATTGCACCTCATCAAGCACGGAGGTGTCACCCGTTGGATCGAGGGTTGTTGACCATGAAATGCTTTGCTTGATATTTTCATATCGAAGACCAACTTGTATTTTGGTGGATTCTGAAAAATTGTGATCTGCACTTATATAGCCCGCAGTGATATTTTGCTCTCCGCCATAGGTTTGTGGAGCGAGTGCATTGGGGACATCTTTTCTCCCTCGGAAGGTGATGAGTTCAAATAAACCTTGGCTGAGGTTGCCTTGATTAAAATAGCTGTCAGTATCGTACACATCATCAATGGTGGGTTGGGCGATATTTCTACGTGGGGCATGATTGATTTGTGTGGCATCAAAGTCCACTGTTTTTTTACGACCGACAAAACCCAAACTGAGCTTGGTGTTATTTTCTTCATCCTCTCGGTTCTGCAAATCATAGACCAACTTGGCGCGATAGCCCAATTCATCTTCAAAGAGATTTTGATAGTAGCGGTGTGAGTCTCCATTACTCAGGTTGTTGGCAAACGTCTTTGGGCTATTTGGATCATCCCAATCGGTTGGGGATAAGGTAATTTGACGACGGTCGGGGATCAAGTTCAAAGACTGGCTATAGGAAGCACCGCCAATAAGCGAGAGCTTGTCAAGAACATCAACTTGCCCAAAAACCTGATTGACCAACAAAAGTGTTTGTTTGTATTGGTGACGTTGGATAAATCCACCCCCTTCTGGAGCAAAATCAAAAATATCCATTACCCCATTGTATTCCTGCAGATTTTGTGACGATGAATTGATAAGTAGATTTGAAAACGTAACCGAAAAAGTAGGGTTTAGCACTGCCAAATTCAACATGGCCGTCGTATTCGTGTCATATTGATAAGTCGTAAAATCGAAGTCTTTGTAAATCAAACCATCTTTGCTGATACTCCCTCGGTTTACACCACTTGTATGGCTAAAGTCATTGTCAAAACTTGCCATGGCAAAGAGATTCACTCTGGTAACATCAGTCAACAGTCTTCCATAACTGGCCTCAAAAGCACCACTGATGTTGGTTGGGGATACCCCACCAAAGGCCTGTTCACGATTGAATCCTGTGTCGAAGTTATATCTTTCAAGCGGGTAGTTGGGATAGGAATTGTTGTAAAAACCAGAATAGCCCGGACCTTGTCCCAGATAAAAGCTGTCCACATCAAGTGCAGATTGGTTAAACCCACTTCCTATACTCAGCTTGTAGTAGTTTTTGGATTTGCTAGTCAAGGCATTGATGTTTATACTCGCGCCAGCATAATCCCCAAAATTGTCAACGTTATAGGTTTTGTCAATTGCGATCGACTCGACAATATCAGAGCGAAACAAATCCAGTGCAATATTTTTTAATGATGGATCATTGGAAGGCAGTACAAAGCCATTGTAAGACGAGATATTGTATCGATCACCAAGCCCTCGGACATAAATAGAGCCAGACTCGGCTTTTGACACTCCCGAGGTTTTGATTACGGCATCTGCTGCATCTCCAATTCCCTTTTGTGTGAGTTCTTCAGCCCCGATTTGCTGTTTGAAATTCACTGCTTTTTTTTGCTCGATAAGCAAAGCGGTTTGTGAATCGCGTCGGGCGACGGTCGTGACAATAACTTCGTCAAGTGCTGAGGAGGAGCTTGCCAAAGACACTTGAATTTCGGTTACTTTACCACCAACGACTGTGACCGGAATCTTTTGGGTTTCATAGCCGACAAAGCTAAAATTGACAATGTAATCCCCTTCTGCTAAACCGTCAAGGGCAAACAACCCATCAAAATCAGAAGTTGTACCCAGATTCACTTCAGGGATTAGTATGTTTGCAAATGGAAGCGGTTCGTTGTTTAGATCTTTGTCAAGCAACGTTCCAACAATGGAGCCAGCGGGTTGAGCAAAAAGTAGATTGGATAGGGCTAGACTTAAAATTAAAAGACTATTTTTCATCTAAAATATATATGCCGCAAAGAGAGTTATTTTGACTCTGAATTAATGAATACTAAATTTAAATTATTGTTAACTTAGGATTAAGAAAATGCATTGGAAAGACCTGTTATCTCTTAAAAGACAAGGCGACACGAAAAAACGTTTGCGCACAGATCAAAACAATTTGCGCAGTGGGTTTGAGGTGGATTACGACCGCATTATTTTCTCTTCTGCCTTTCGGCACCTGCAAGACAAAACCCAAGTTATTCCCTTTTCACAATCTGGTTTTGTCCACACCCGACTCACCCATAGCTTGGAAGTATCGGTTGTCGGTCGGAGTTTGGGAAGGGCAGTGGGGAATGCCGTAATCCAAAAACACCCTGCATTGGCAGTCACCAATGGCTATCAGCCACATGATTTTGGAACCATCATTGCTGCTGCTTGTTTGGCGCATGACATTGGCAATCCTCCTTTTGGACATTCGGGCGAACAAGCCATCGGTGATTTTTTTACTTCTGGAGCTGGCGCAACTCTGATCAGTACCCTTACAGAAGCACAACAACAAGACCTGATTCGCTTTGAAGGTAATGCCAATGGTTTTCGGATCCTTACCGAAAATCGGGAGGGTGTTCCGGGTGGTCTTCGCCTCAGCTATGCGACACTTGGTACCTTTACCAAATACCCAAAAGCATCGATTCCGATTCAACCCACTAAAAAAGTCAGCGATAAAAAATTTGGATTTTTTCAAGCACAGTCTGCTTTCTTTTTCGAAGTTGCCAATGAATTGGGATTGCAAGGCCCTCAAAACAGCTTTCACCGCCATCCACTTGCCTTTTTGGTCGAAGCGGCAGATGACATCTGTTACACCCTTATCGATTTTGAAGATGGCATCAACTTGGGCTGGATTCCAGAGTCCTATGCTTTGGAGTACATGATCAAATTGGTGAAAGACCATATCGATACCGACAAGTACAAGCAACTCCAAACCACCACGGATCGTCTGGCCTATTTGCGCGCCCTTTCAATTGGGGTGTTGATCGAGGATGCCACACGCATTTTTATGGAACACGAAGAAGAGATTTTGGCAGGGGAGTTTCCGTATGCCCTTCTCAAAAAAAGCAAATACACTGCTCAGGTTGAAGATATTATCAAATTGAGTAAGGAGAAAATTTATCGCTCGGAGGAGGTGATCGAAAAGGAAGTGAAAGGATACCGTGCGATTCATCATATTTTGGAGGTACTGAGTCATGCCGTGATTCGACAGTCAGCTCAAAAGACCACTGCTCTCGATCGATTGGCTCTGAACCTTTTGCCTGAAACCATTCGTTTTTCACCCGAGGATCGCTATCAACAACTTCTACAAACAAGCTGTTTTGTTGCGGGACTTACAGACGGACAAGCCCTACTGTGGCACAAAAAACTGAGCTGATGATCGATCCATTATCTGATGAACATTTTATGAAAAAGGCATTGCTTGAGGCCGAACTCGCCCTCGAAAAGGGAGAGGTACCCGTTGGAGTTGTGGTGGTTGCACATGGTCAGATTATCGCGAGAGGTCACAACCTGACCGAAACGCTAACCGATGTAACCGCTCATGCCGAAATGCAAGCCATTACAGCGGCAGCAAATTATATCGGCGGGAAATATCTCAAAGATTGTACGCTATACGTCACACTCGAACCATGCAGTATGTGTGCAGGTGCCTTGTATTGGAGCCAACTCGGGCGATTGGTTTTCGGCGCATCAGACGAAAAAAGGGGTTATCGATCTCACCAAACCCCCTTACATCCCAAAACCAAAGTCAGCTCGGGGGTATGTGAAATGGAGGCTTCTGAGATTTTGCAGACCTTTTTCAAAAAAAAACGCACATAAAAAAAAGCCCTAAAAAGGGCTTTTTACGTAATCAAAATAAAATACAATTAGTCAAGGACTTCGATATCAGTGGCCATTTTGCCCTTTCTACCTTCACCCTCGTTATACGATACTTTGTCTCCTTCATTGAGGTTGACCCCATCAAGAGAAGTTACATGAACGAAGATATCTTCGCCCGTTTCATCATTGGTAATGAATCCAAATCCCTTAGATCCATTGAAAAATTTAACTGTTCCAGTCATTTATTAAAATTAAAGGGCGAATATAACATTAATATATCAAGCAGAGGGTTTTTCTTTGGATTGATTTGGGTTTTTACCAGTTTCCTTCATTTTTTCGAAGTTCTCAGCGGTGAGTGTATAATCCGATAATTTTTTGTCTTTCCATCTGTGATAAATAAAAAGCGGCATAAAAATAAAAGCTGTAAACAAAATCGTTACCCCGATGATACGGTCTCCAAGCACAGTTTGATTTGATTTGATAACAAAACCAGTAATGAGAGCCAACAGAACAAGGGTAAATAAGATTTGAAGAAGTCTTGTCATGCTTTGGATTGTAGAGAAAGTTCATCGAGTTGGTCGTCATCCAAAGGAGCTGGCGCATCGATCATCACATCTCTTCCACTGTTGTTTTTTGGAAAAGCAATATAGTCACGGATGGATTCTTGACCGTCCAATACGGCGACCAACCGATCAAACCCTAGGGCAATCCCACCATGTGGCGGGGCTCCGTAGCGGAATGCGTCCATTAAAAATCCAAATTGCGCTTTGGCGTCTTGTTTGCTAAATCCGAGAAGGGAAAACATTTTTTCTTGGATTTCACGATCGTGAATACGAATCGATCCACCTCCGATTTCATTGCCGTTGAGCACCAAGTCATAGGCATTGGCAAATACGGTTTGAGGAGAGCTATCGAGTTGTGCGACTTGCTCTGGTTTTGGCGCAGTAAAGGGGTGGTGCATGGCATGAAAGTGATCATAGCCTTCTACTTGTTCAAACAGCGGAAAATCAACCACCCAAAGCGGTGCAAACACCTTTGGATCACGAAGACCCATTTTCTCAGCTATTGCGAGACGAAGCTCACCGAGCTGGGATTGCGTTTGTGCTTTTCCACCAGAAAGTACGAGGATGATATCTCCTGCTTTGGCTTGGCAAGCAGATGCCCATGCAGCCAAATCCTCTTGACTGTAAAATTTATCAACGGACGATTTATGACTCCCATCCGCATTGCATTTGGCCCAGACCATTCCTTTGGCTCCAATTTGGGGTCGTTTGACCCATTCAATCCAATGATCAATCTCTTTCCGACTCATTTCAGCTCCGCCGTCAACGGCAAACCCACCAACCCATTCTTGCTGGTCAAAGACCTGAAAGCCCTTGCCTTGTGCAAGCGAATTGAGCCCAGCGAGGTGCATTCCAAACCGAATATCC
Organism: Flavobacteriaceae bacterium TMED81; assembly: GCA_002171575.2. GTDB lineage: Bacteria > Bacteroidota > Bacteroidia > Flavobacteriales > Flavobacteriaceae > UBA724. The sequence goes on along the minus strand of NHEI02000025.1, from coordinate 16,528 downwards.
GGCTTGTCTGATCCGTAAGTTGCGATGGCGTCAGCGTAGGTAATTCGTGGGAAAGCAGCGGGGGTGATTCCGTGGATTTCTTCTAATAATTGTTGTAAAAGCCCTTCAAAAACAGCTAAAATATCGTCTTGCTCCACAAACGCCATTTCGCAGTCGATCTGTGTAAACTCAGGTTGGCGATCGGCACGGAGATCCTCATCTCGAAAACATTTCACAATCTGATAGTAGCGATCCATACCGCCAACCATCAGCAATTGCTTAAAAGTTTGAGGGGACTGTGGCAGGGCATAGAATTGACCCGGATTCGTACGAGACGGCACAACAAAATCACGCGCTCCCTCTGGGGTTGATTTGATCAGGTAAGGGGTTTCGATTTCTGCAAAATCTTGAGACGACAAATAGTTGCGTATCACTTGTGCTACTTTGTTGCGAAACAACAACTTGTCTTTGATCGGATTGCGACGAATATCTAGATACCGATATTTCATGCGGAGGTCATCGCCACCATCGGTTTCATTTTCCAAAGTGAAAGGCGGAGTTTCGGCAGGATTGAGGATGGTGAGTTCTTTGACCAAAACCTCGATGTCGCCAGTGGGGATTGCGGAGTTTTTGGCCTCCCTTTCAATCACATGCCCATGTACTTGAACGACAAACTCTCTACCGAGTGTCTTGGCTTGTGAAATGAGGGCAGCATCACACCGCTCTTCGTCCAGTACCAATTGCGTTACGCCATAGCGGTCACGAAGGTCAATCCAAAGTACAAAGCCCTTATCGCGGATACGCTGTACCCAACCAGCGAGTTGAACGTCCTTGTTTACATCGGATTGGCGCAATGCGCCGCATTTGTGACTCCTGTGCATGGAAGTAATTTGTGCAAAAATAAGGGGTTTTTGAGAGAGCAGTTGTATATTTCAAAATAAAAACACAACACACACAAAATCAGATTGTTAAATGATTAATGTTAATTTAATGTTACGAGAATGTAAATTTTTAGTATCTTTGAGGAATCAATCCCAAAAGACAAGAGGTATGAAAGCACAGATGATTTTAATTTTCGTATTCGTTTTCGGTTATACATTTTCGTATAGCCAAACCACAAAGGTAGAGCGCACGACTTCACCTCAACTGATGAAACTCACCCAGTTTCACGACAATGGAGAAATTGCTCAACACGGTCATATTCACCGCAACAAACTCGATGGCGTTTGGGAATCTTTCGATGCAGAGGGCAACAAAATCGCTGTTGGAAACTATGAGAATGGCGTAAAAGCTGGCACATGGTTTTTTTGGACCGACGAACAATTGATTGAAGTTGAGTTTACCAACAACAAAGTGCAAGACGTCATTTACTGGAACACTTCTGAGCGTACCGCCCTTCGCTAGTTTACGTTAGGTTTTATTGAACCGAATGGCAGCTCTTTTGCTGAGATAAAAAGCAACTGGGAGGATTACCAATGTTAAGAATGTTGCGAAAGTCAATCCGAATATGACGGTCCATGCAAGAGGACCCCAAAAAATCACATTATCTCCTCCAATATATATCTGCGGATCACCCGTTGCGAATAGCGAAAAGAAGTTGATGTTGAGTCCAATCGCCAATGGAATTAGTCCGAGTACCGTTGTGATGGCAGTCAGCAAGACGGGACGCAAACGCGCCTTTCCCCCATTGACAATCGCATCAAAAATTTCAGATCGCTCCAAATGATAATCATATTCGAGCCCTTGCTTGTCACGTCTTCGGTCGAGCAGCAGTTGGGTGTAGTCCAAAAGTACCACACTGTTATTGACGACAATTCCCGCCAGGGAGATAATCCCCATCATCGTCATGATGATGACAAAAGTCATATTAAAAACGACCAAACCGAGAAAGACCCCTGTGAAACTCATAAAGATGGAGAACAAGATGATAAAGGGTTTACTCACCGAGTTGAATTGCAGGACGAGTAAGATCAAAATCAAAAACAACGCATAGAGCAAAGCGCTAGATAAAAAGGCCATATTTTCTTCTTGTTCTTCGATTTCCCCTGTAAAGCGATAGCGAAAGTCAGCAGGCAATTGAAAGGCCTCGATTTGGGTTTTGATTTGATTGACAATTTCTGCAGCATTATAGCCCGGGAGGATGGCCGAGTAAACGGTGACAACCCGTTCGAGATTACGGTGTTTGATTGCACTGTATCCAGAGGTGTTTTTACGACTGGTGACCGCAGCAATAGGAATCGATTTGATCTGTCCCGATGCCATATCACGAAAGGTAATATACTGATTAACAAGTGCGGATTGGTTGTATCGGTCTTCTTCCTGAAAACGCACATTGATGTTGTAGTCTTCCCCATCTTTTTTATACACGCCTGCTTTTTCCCCAAATAACGACTGGCGAAGCTGTACCCCAACTTGTCCAGCACTGACGCCCAATTCTCCTGCTTTTTGACGATCAACAGCGATTTGCATACCAGGTTTGTTGCGATTGACATCGACTTTGAGTTCCTCAATCCCGGGGATGTTCATATCGATGATAAAGTTTCGCATCCGTTCCCCAACTTCGATCAATTGTCCATAATCGTCTCCAACAATCTCGATATTTATCGGATAGCCAAGCGGCGGACCAGCTTGGTCTTTTTCGACCGAAATGGAAACCCCTGCAAAGATGCCTGCTANAGCCTGTTGGACTTCTCTTCGCAAATCTTCACTCGACAAACCACGACGGAATTTAAATTCCCGCATGGTTGCTGTGATTTTTCCACGATGCGGCATTTCGGCTTCTGAGCCACCTTCTGTCTGCGGATTTCCAGCTCCCGCACCGACTTGAGAAACCAAAGATTCAACCATAAAATTATATCCCTCGTCCATATACTTTGGGTGGTTGACGGTTTTGATGACCACCTCTTCAATGGATTTGGTCATATGATCCGTTTTGGTGATATCCGTCCCTTGTGGATATTCGATATAAACAATAATTTGGGTTGGCTGATTGTCTGGAAAAAATTCGACTTTTGGCTGTGATATGCCCACAAGCACAAAAGATAAGATCAGCATAAAAACCGTTCCAAAAACAAAGGCATAGGCACGACGACCACGCATGGCATAGCGCAATAAGCGTTCGTATCGAATTTCCAACCACACCAAAAAACGAGTTTGAAAACGGTTTGCCAAGTCCTTGATTCCATATTTATAGGCCCAAAACAGGATAGTGATAAACAAAAGCAAAGAGCCAAGACCGCGAATTGCACCAAAGAAAAAGAAAATCAGCAAACCAAGACCACCGAGAATAAGTGTCAATCGGCTCAGTTTTTGACGCGATAGATTTTTTTCCTCAACATCCATAAACTGCGATACCAATACCGAATTGAAAAAGATGGCGACAATCAAAGAGGAGCCCAAAACGACAGATAGCGTAATGGGGAAGTAAATCATAAATTGTCCCATGATGCCCGGCCAAAAGCCCAAAGGCACAAAAGCAGCAACAGTGGTTGCCGTTGAAATGATAATGGGAAAGGCAATTTCACTGACCCCTTTTTTGGCTGCTTCCAAACGAGACATGCCTTCTTTTTCAATGAGTCGATACACATTCTCAACAACCACAATTCCATTATCGACTAACATTCCCAATCCCATGACCAAGGCAAAGAGGACCATGGTGTTCATGGTATAGCCCAGGGAATGAAGAATAAAAAAGGAGATGAACATCGACATCGGAATGGCAAAGCCAACAAATAAGGCATTGCGGAACCCGAGGAAAAAGGTGAGAACGGTGACCACCAAAAGAACACCAAATAAGATGTTGTTGATCAGGTCATTAACTTGGTTAATGGTAATGGCAGAGGTATCATTGGAAATGGTTACGGCAATGTTTTGCGGAATGATGGTCGTTCGGGCCTCATCTACAATTTCTCGTATGGCTTCAGCGGCTTGAATCAGGTTTTTTCCTCCTCGTTTTTTGACGTCCAGCATCACAACCGATTGACCAAAGTCACGGGCATAGGTTGTGGCGTCCATATCTTTAAACCGAATGGTAGAAATGTCTTTGAGGTAAATCGCTCCACCCTCGTTTTTAACGACAAACTCCCCCAAGTCTGCGGGGTCTTGGATTTCTCCGATTACACGGATATTGCGACGTTGTCCGTTGGCGATAATACTACCCGCGGATACGGTCGAATTTTCGTTTCGAATCGCTTGGATGACATCTCCAAAGCTCACTTTTGACGCCATCATTTTATGGATATCAACAGCCACCTCGACCTCTCTTTCTTGGGTGCCGCGGATATCGACCTCTTTGATTTGATCGAGACGCTCGATGCGCTCTTCTAATAGTTCTGCATAATCGTTTAGCGCATCTAGGGTGTAATCGCCTTCTAGGGTCACATTTACGATTGGAAATTCTTCAACAAAATTGAGGTCAAATACGTTGGGTTCAAGTTTGGCATTGTTAAAGGTCGGCCAATCTTCACCAGAAACCACTGCATCGACTTCGTCTTTGACCTTTTGTTTGGCGAGATCGACATTGATGTCCTCGTCAAACTCCAATACAACCATCGAATAATCGTCTTGCGAAGTGGAGGTGATTTCGACCAAATTGCTCACTCCCTTTACCGCCTCTTCCAAGGGGTCGGTAACAAAACGCTCGATGTCTTCTGCGGTATTGCCCGGGTAAGGGGTGCTGATGTAGATATTGGTTTCGGTAATCTCAGGAAAGTTTTCACGCGGCATGGTCAAATAGGCCGACAGCCCTAAAAACAACAACACTGCCATAAAGACGTACATGGTGTTGCTATTGCGAATCGCCCATGAAGAAAACAGAAATTCTTTTTCGGAGGAATTGGAGGTCTTTGCCATTGTTATTCGATAATTTGTACAGGTTGATTTTCTTTCACTAATCGGGCACCTTCACTGATGATCGTTGCCCCATCTTCTAGCCCCTCAATGACTTCTACCATTCCATTCTCAACAAAGCCCCTTTGGATAAATACCTTTTGGGCTTGATTGTCCTTATCGATTACAAAAACAAATTCCTCTCCAGAAGCATTTTCAGAAATGACACTCCCCGGAATCAACAGCGCTTGGGGGTTGATATAATCAAAAATATGGAGTGTGCTAAGTAGGTTGGGATTGACCGGTATACTTGGGTCAACATCAACGGTTACGCGAAAGGTTCGATTTTCAGTACTGACATGGGTCGCTCGATGAGAAATACGTGCATCAAAAGAGGTATTTAGTATAGGGATGTCAACACGTACAGGCGTGCCTTTTGACACCGTTGGCAAATAGCGTTCTGGCACATCTGCCTCAACATACATTTTTTGTGTACTAACCAGCCGAAGAAGTGGCATGACACCAGGGCTGACCACCTGACCAACTTCCACCATGATATCATCAATTTGTCCAGCAAATGGAGCACGAACCACTGCTTTTTCCAGCTGTTTGTCGAGTTGTGCCAATTGACTGTGTTGACTCTCATAGTTTGTTTTGGCCTGTAAATATTCGATTTCAGATCCGATTTCCTCGTTCCACAAGCGTTCCTGGCGCTCAAAGACGGTTTTTGCCAAAGCAGTTTGCGCCTCTTGCAAACGTATGGTTTGCTTCAGTCCGCCATCATCGATGCGCAGCAATACTTGTCCTTTGTTCACACGCTGCCCTTCTCGAACAGAAATCGAGGAAACGGCTCCCATGATTTCGGGTTGTAACAGCATATTTTGATCTGTTTTCACGATTGATTGAAGTGAAATGCTGTGTTTGAATTCGCTCGGGCTAACGGTCAATACAGACACCAGTGCTCGCTTTTTGGTGGTGTCCAAGCGGTTGAGTGCGCCTGTTACCAAGCTGAGTTCATTTCGCAGTTTTTCAATCTGACCTACGAGTCCAGATCGCTTTTGCTCGAGACCTTCAACATTTTCATTGCTGATCAGATCTTGGGTTGTTGGTTCTTCTTCACTACTGCAGGAGATCAGAGCAAAACATGAGATAATAAGAATTAGGTGTTTCATTTTTTAGAGATTTCAGTTGATGGATGATATAATATGTCGAGTTCAGTTTTTGAGTTGATGATGTCTCGCATGGCATTGAGATGTTGATTTTGAAGGTCGTAAAGCTGGAGCTGCGCTTGTCGAAGCTCGAAGCTACCAGTTACCCCTTCAGTGTATTTTATTTCGTTTTTTCGCTCAATTCGATAGGCGATTTCCAAACTTTCTTGACTTCTTAGAAACTCTTCCAGTGCCAAGGTAAATTGATTATGTGCGCTTGCTTTTTGTAAAAGAAGCTCCTCTTCAACTTGTTCCAGTTGGGTTTTGGCTTTGGCGACATTTAGTTTGGCTTGATCGGTACGCGATTGACCTGCGCCAGAAGTGAAAATGGGCAGGCGAAGATTCAAACCAACGGCAGAGCGACCATACCACTGTTGTGACTTTTCTGTAAAGGTAAAGTCATCGTTGTAGGCGTCATACCCACTCGTGATAAATGCTGAAATGGATGGGAGTGCTCGAAAACGCTCGAGTTTGAGCAATAATTCAGAAGAACGTAAATTGTTTTGTGCAATTTGGTAATCGATATTTTTGGCGATATCCCAGTCTGCCAATTCGCTACTCGTTTCACTTTGTACACAAAGCCCCATCAGGGTATCAGCCAATACGATTTTGTCCGTCAAGTCTCTTCCCAAAGTCATGTTGAGCATTTGATGGGTAATGGGAATCATTCTGCTGATGTAGTCTAGCGCACTTTGGATAGAGGAACTTGTGATTTCTAACTGTTCTACCTGCTCGACTTCAACCAAGCCCTGTAGATGGACTTTGCGAATATCGGTTAGGGTTCCTTCGAGGTTTTTCAGGTTTTTTTCCAAAATTTGTTTGCGCTCTTCAGCAAGCAAAACATTGACATAAGCATCGGTGACCAGACGTTTGACTTCCAATTCGCCTTTGACTTTATTTTGTCTAGAGATTTTTAAAAATACGGTCGATGCTTGAAGGCCAACTAGGTAGGAACCGTCAAAAATCAATTGATCTAATCGGGCAGCAGCATCAACACTTTGTTCGGTACCAAATTGAACGGGGAAATACTCCCCAGGAGATCCGCCAAAATATGCACCCGGAACGATAGAAGTTCGTTGTTCGAGATCTTTATTGTAGGCAGCAGAAGCACTGATTTGAGGTAAACCGGTTGCAATCGTTTCCCACTGGCGTTCACGCGCAATTTGAATATCATAATTGGCATTGACCATGGCTCGATTGTTTTGTAAACCCTCCGAGATGGCATCGGTCAAACTGAGGGCTTGTTGGCTCCACCCGATGTGGGTGAGCAGAAGCGAAATAACAAGGATGAATAAGCGATTCATGATTTAGTTTTAATATATGAGGACAAAAGTTTCATACCAACCTCTGTTACGATGGCACGTAAATGATAATCTAAATAGTTTTCCATAAGCTGTTCGGGGCTGTATTTTTCGATTGGGAACATATCCACATTTTTGATGCCCACCATTCCGTTGAAATACATACGAGAAATAAAGTCGATATCGATTGAAGACCGAAAAAGTTTCATTTCAACGCCTTTGGTCAAACTCTTTTTGACCGATTTTGTCATAAAATCGAATTGCTTTTTTTGAAGTTCGTTGTGAATGTTTGGATAGTATTTTCTAAGCTGATGTTGGGGGGATGTTTTTTCCCCCTTGAGTTGGTGCATGATAAACATTTTGACTTCGTAGAGTTCTGAAATCGGATTGTTGGCTTTTTCACGAATTTGCGTAAGGTTGGTGGTGATATAGCTGTACATTGAGAACACAACAGATTGAACCAATGCTTCTTTATTTGCGAAAAAGGTATAAATCGTTTTTTTGGAAATTTTCATTTCCTCTGCAATGTCGTCCATGGTCACACTCTTAAAACCAAGCGTGAGAAACAACTCCGTTGAAGTAATAACGATAGATTTCTCCAAGTCAATCGATTTCATAGCGGTGCAAATATAAAAGTGGAAACGCAAAAAACAAAAAAAGTTTCCTGAGTTTACAATTTTTTTACTTTAGTCTAATTCTGAGGAGTCGTACCTTTGTTCAAATTTGATGTACATGCGTTCGGTACAAGTGTATCAAGAATTATTTTCCACCCACCTGTCTTCCTTGGGATTTGAAAAGGAACCAATCGGGCTCTATGAGCCCATTTCGTATATCATGCAACTCGGGGGGAAAAGAATGCGTCCTGTACTTGCACTGATGGCGTGTGAGGTGGCAGGAAAGGATCCCATTTCAGCCCTTGGAGCAGCTACTGCTGTGGAGTTATTTCACAATTTTACCTTGCTTCATGACGATATCATGGACGAGGCAACGTTGCGTCGCGGACAGCAAACGGTTAATCAAAAATGGGACGTTAATACTGGTATTCTTTCAGGAGATGCTCTTTTGGTGACGGCCTACCAACAACTCAATTCGTATGATGATGCCTTGTTTTCGGTGCTGACCAAACTACTGAGTGAGACAGCGCTATTGGTTTGCGAAGGACAACAATATGATGTTGATTTCGAAACCAGAGACAATGTCAGTATGGATGAGTACATTCATATGATTCGTCTAAAAACGGCTGTATTGCTTGGATGTGCCCTTCGTATGGGAGCCTTGGTTGGACAGGCATCAGTAGATATAGCGGATCGTTTATACGATTTTGGAGTTAACCTCGGCATTGCTTTTCAACTGCAAGACGACTTATTGGATGCTTTTGGAGACCCAAAAACTTTTGGTAAAAAAGTTGGGGGAGATATTATTGAAAATAAAAAAACGATTCTATATCATCTGACGCGCGCTCATGCCACTGCCAAAGACCTCGCAGACTTTGAACAACTGATGTCTTCGACCTCGCAGGATGAAGACCAAAAAATAAAAGATGTCAAAGCCATCTATGAGTCAACAGATGCCCGTCGCCGCACAACAGAACAGGTGATGACCTATACCAAAAACGCATTGGATGCCTTGAACCAATCGTCTCTAGCGGATAGTCAGCTTGCTTATTTTACCGCGTTTGCAGAAGAACTAATGGTGCGCACCAAATAGGCGTCTAAAAAATTGCTTGACAAATAGAAATGTAGGGAACGAACGCATAATCATGAGCTCTTGCAAAAAATGACTTTGTTCGTCTAAGAATCGAAAAATTCGTTTTGGGCTATTGTTGCGAAACATTCCTGAAAACAAGCTTGCCCCCCTGTGATTGTACCTGGCTAGAATGTCTAAGAAGAGGAGGTCATACCACCAAAACCGATTTTTTTTCGCAAAACGATTCAGGGGTTTTTTGGCAGCGATATGATTCACCAAAGCGGTTGTTTTTCGATTGATATTTTTAAAAGTAAAGCCCGTACTCGCTTTGGTCCAACCTCCTGCCGAACCGATATAATGAACATTTTGAGAGTTGTTTTCCCAAAAGGGGTAGGAACACATCGGAATACTTCCTTGCTCGACTTCGATAAGCTGATAGTCTGTGATATTTTTGTCTTGCAGATAGTCTCGAATCGCATCTTCATATTCTGATTTGTCGAGCATCTCTTTTGAAAACAGGGTGTATTCAATCAAAGCTTCTGTTTGTGTATACGGAAGTACATACATAAAGCGAGTTTCTTGGAGCTGGGGAACAATAAAGTCCATAAAAACAGCAGTCTCAGTATTGAATAGCGGACGAGGTGTTTTGATGTACCACCCTAAAAAGTGTTGCTGTAAAACAGGATATCGGCTTTGTTTGTTCAGGATGTTCCAATCAAAGGCACTATTAAAAAGAGTTGAGCAGCGATAGGTTTGCTTGTCTGTACTTACGGTCACATGTGTACCCTCATCGACAAAGCCAGTGCACTGTGCAAACTCGATTTGAATCGACTTGTTTTTTGCCAAGGATTGATGAAGACGATCATAATACGCCTTGCTCCGAAGCATTTTGTAAGAAGCACTTCCTAAGTCTATGATCTTGTCAACATTCTTACTTTTGAATTGCACTTTTTTCCACTGCTTTTGGAGCAAATCGTCCCACTCTCCATCACCGGTTTCCCAATAGCACCATGTCCTGTCGTTTCCTTTCTGCTTGTTGCTTTCGAGGATAAGTATGGAGGCATTTTCAAAAGCAGTATGATTGCTCAAACGATAGGCCAACTGAAGTCCTGAAGCGCCACCACCCAATATGATAAAATCTAATTGTTGCAATCCTTGTTCTCTGATGTACAAACATACAAAATATAAAATCCACAGTATTTAGTCTAATCTAAAAATATTTTTTAGGCTAATCTAAATTTGATATATTTGCTGCGAAATGCAAACCTTATCAACAGAAGACTACCTCAAGGCGATCTATCACGCTTCTCAATCTGCGAGTGGAACTGTGGCCACAACAAGTATTGCCAACAAAATAGGTGCTAAGCCCTCCTCGGTCACGGATATGTTTAAAAAACTTTCGGATCAAAAGTTGGTAAAATATGAAAAGTATCAAGGCGTTTCCCTGACCAGTGAAGGGGTTAAAACGGCATTGCGAATTGTGCGCAAACATCGTTTATGGGAATCTTTTTTGGTGTCACATCTAAATTTTAACTGGGATGAGGTGCATCAGGTTGCCGAACAGCTTGAGCACATTCAGTCTGAGAAACTGACCAATGAGCTTGAACGGTTTTTGGACTACCCCACCCATGATCCGCATGGCGATCCCATACCCAATAGGGCGTTGTTTATGAAATCCTACAATAAAATTTTACTCACCGAACTTCCGCTAAACAAGGAGGGGGTTTGTGTAGGGGTGAAGGATAACTCGTCTGATTTTTTACGCTATCTCGACAGAAGACAGATTGGAATCGGGACGCCAATACTGGTATTGCATCGCGAAGATTTTGACCAATCCCTACACATACAAGCAGGGAACTCAACGCTGATGATTACCCAAAAAACAGCTGAAAATATTTATATAAAACCATAATTCATGTTACAAGAAATTTTTTCTTTTTTTGAGCAAACGCCCCCTGTACTAGGGGCATTATACGCCACATTATTCACTTGGGGGATGACCGCACTCGGTGCGTCTTTTGTATTTTTCTTTAAGACGATGAACCGTGCCTTCTTGGATGGGATGTTGGGCTTTACTGGTGGAGTCATGGTAGCGGCGAGCTTTTGGAGCTTGTTAGCGCCCGGAATTGAAATGAGTCCAGGAGAGGGATTTGTCAAAGTGATTCCAGCAGCTGTTGGGTTTGGACTTGGCGCCCTATTTATTTTTGGACTGGACAAGGTTCTTCCGCACCTTCACATCAATTTTAAAAAGCCAGAGGGCGTGAAAACCCCATGGCATCGGTCAACACTGCTTGTCCTTGCCATACCCCTCCATAATATCCCTGAGGGATTGGCAGTAGGCGTACTGTTTGGCGGGGTTGCCGCAGGACTACCAGAGGCGTCGATTGCAGGCGCCGTCGTCCTTGCGATGGGAATTGGGATTCAGAACTTCCCAGAAGGGGTTGCCGTTTCAATGCCCATGCGCCGACAGGGACTGAGTCGTTGGAAAAGTTTTATGTATGGACAGTCTTCGGCTATCGTGGAGCCAATTGCAGCTGTGATCGGAGCATTGGCAGTTACCTTTTTTACACCAATTCTACCCTATGCGTTGGCTTTCGCTGCAGGGGCCATGATCTTTGTAGTTGTGGAAGAAGTGATTCCCGAAACCCAACAAGATAAATACACAGACATCGCCACACTTGGATTTATCGGCGGGTTTATTGTGATGATGACCTTAGATGTTGCCTTGGGCTAGTGACATCCACAGTCTTGACCACCACACGAAGCTGTTTTCTTTTTGGGTAGAACAAAACGTTTGACCAAAAATCCGATGGAGAGTCCAACTGCGATAATGGTAAGGATGGTGTTCATTTGGTAAAGGTATTAAAGAACTTGAAAGGTAGCAAAAGCAGCTAAATAGGCAACAAGGGTCATCACAACAAGTTGGATTGCTGGCCACTTCCAACTGTTTGTTTCTTTCCGCACGATTGCCAAGGTACTCATACATTGCATGGCAAAGGCATAGAAAATCATTAGAGACATTCCTGAAGCGAGTGTAAACACTGGTTTACCATCTGCGTGAACTTCGTCAGCCATGCGATTTTTGATGGTATCTTCTTCATCAGTCCCTACATTGTAAATGGTTGCAAGGGTTCCGACAAACACCTCACGCGCGGCAAAAGAACTCACTATGGCAATTCCGATTTTCCAATCATAACCCAGAGGAGCAATGGCAGGTTCGATAAATTTCCCAACATATCCAAGATAGGATTGTTCGAGCTTGTAGGCACTGATTTTTTGTTCCAACTCTGTTTGGGTCAATCCTTGTTCTTGCCCAACAATCGCCTCAGCGTCACCAAAACTACTGCTTGGACCATTTGAGGCAAGTACCCATAACAATACAGAAATCGCAAGAATAATTTTTCCAGCTTCTAAAACAAAAGATTTGGTTTTACTGTAAACAGTAATCCCAACATTTCGAAGAATGGGAATTCGGTAGTTTGGCATTTCAACCACAAAGGCGGTTTTATGAGGAAGTTTTAAAACCAATTGCAAGACATAAGCACCTGCCAATGCCATCCCAAAGCCCAGCAAATACAATCCCATCAGGACAAGACCTTGTAAATTGGCACCCAAAACTCTTGTGTCTGGAATGACAAGTGCAATTAAAATCAGATAAACAGGGAGTCGTGCTGAACAGGTTGTAAACGGAGTGACCAAGATGGTAATCAAGCGTTCTTTCCAATTTTCGATATTTCGTGTCGCCATAATTGCTGGAATCGCACAGGCAGTACCAGAAATCAAAGGCACTACACTCTTTCCACTGAGTCCAAATCTGCGAAGCACGCGATCCATCAAAAAAACCACCCGACTCATATATCCTGTTTCTTCGAGTATGGATATAAAAACAAATAAAATGGCGATTTGTGGAATAAAAATTACCACGCCACCTAAACCGGGAATGATTCCCTCAGCAATGAGTTTGGGAACAAACCAAGAGGGCAGGTTGGTCTTTGCCCATTCGCTCATCGATACAAAAGCACTATCGATAACATCCATCGGATAGCCACTCCAGTCATAAATCGCTTGAAAGATGGTCAACAGAATCACAAAGAAAATAACATAGCCCCAAAATCGATGGGTCAGAATGCGATCTAAGCGACTTTGAAAATCAGTGGCTTGCTCACGATTGATTTGCAAGCTTTTTTTCAAGACTTCATTGATAAACTGATAGCGTTTGATGGTTTCTCGCTGTTGTAAACGCTTTAAAAAGGAAGTTGAACGGGTATGATCCCCATTTGTAGATTGGATGGTATTCCGATCGATATTGGCAAAGTTGACATCTTGGGTAATGACCAGCCAGAGTTTGTAAATCGACTGATTGGGAAAGGTCTTTTGAAGCGAAGTAAAATAGTCAGGGTCGATATCTCGAAAATCGAGACAGGAAGAATTTTCCAATTGGTTGTAGTTCGCAATCTGTGTTTTTAGCGTATCGATGCCTTCCTTTTTGAGGGTGCTGGTCAATACAATTTTGGTATTGAGTTCCTGTTCCATCATCTCAACATCTAGCGAAATTCCCTTTCGCCACATACGATCCGACATGTTTACAACCAGTATGGAAGGAATCCCCAAGTCTTTGATTTGGGTAAATAGCAATAGATTTCTTTTGATGTTTTCGACATCAGCAACAATGACTGCCACATCGGGGAAGTCTTCATGCTTTCGGTTCATCAATAGCTCAATGACGACATTTTCGTCTAGCGAAGATGCGTTTAAGCTATAGGTGCCGGGGAGATCAAAGATGGTTGCACTCAATTCTTTGGTCAAGCGACAAAATCCTTCCTTTTTTTCTACGGTAATTCCGGGGTAATTCCCCGTTTTTTGTTGTAAGCCTGTGAGCAAGTTGAACACAGATGACTTTCCTGTATTTGGATTGCCAATCAGCGCAACTTTGATGCGCTTACTCATTCGGCAGTTCTTTTTACTTGAATATGCTCTGCAGTTTCTTTGCGAATGGCTACTTGTGCACCGTTGACATTCAAGAATAAAGGATCTTTGAAGGGAGCGAGTTGAAGAAGTTCAATTTGATTGCCAGGGAGACAACCCATCTCGATGAGTTTAAGCGGAACNAGATCGGTATTGAGGTCTTCAATAATCGCTTTTTCCCCCTTGTTGAGTTGGGCTAATGTCATGGCAACACTTATTTAGATTAAATTTAAGTAAGCAAAACTACGCATATTATCGGNACGAGCAAATTTATTTTTCTTGGCGTAGGATATCGATGTCTGCTCNGATTTGATCCATGTCTTCGCGTTGGGTACCGTCATAATATCCGCGAATTCGTCTTTGCTTGTCGATCAACACAAAATTTTCGGTGTGAATCATATCGTGTTCGTCNCCGTTTCCATCTTCTTGTACAACCAAATAGGATCGCCTTGCCAGGTTGTAAATCTCTTTTTTATCGCCAGTGAGCAAATTCCATCGNCTNTCGTNNACNCCTTTTTGTTGNGCNTAGGNCTTGAGGACTTCGGGGGTATCGATGTCNGGNGTTACNCTAAANGANANGAGTTTGANTTCTGGAAGNTCNTTTAGNAAAGANTGTAGANNCACCATNTTTTCGGTCATNATCGGNCANATGCTCGGACAGGTNGTAAAGAAAAANTCAGCNACATANATATGGTCATCATAATCNANATGAGTGATGTTTTNCTTGTTTTGGTTGGTCAGNGAAAAGTNATCNATNCGGTGGTATTTTTTGACATACTGAATCGATTCATCTACCAAAACAGGATCGACCATTGCGGGTTGGTATATGGGGAGCACAGGGGTTGGTTGAAGTGCNCGAAAAAANAGNAAAACGATAGCTGNCGACAAAATNCCCAGCACCCAGAAAAATCGTTTATATCTGCGAAAAAATGTCCACATAGNAATTGTTTNCAAAGGTACACAAACCCCNACAATTTGCCCACAATATCACGGGCAATCCGATGTGGTTAAATGAAGTAAAAAGATTACATTTGAACCGCAAAAAAATAAANATGGATCCAGTTCTTATCAAAGTCATACAATTCTTTTTNTCTCTTTCTCTGCTNATTGTTNTCCATGAGTTGGGNCATTTTATACCAGCCCGCTTATTTGGGACTCGTGTCGAAAAGTTTTTCTTGTTTTTCGATATCAAGTTTGCCTTGTTTAAAAAGAAAATCGGGGAAACCGTTTATGGGATCGGTTGGCTACCNCTAGGGGGNTATGTCAAAATCTCAGGAATGATCGATGANAGTATGGACAAGGAACAAATGCAACAACCCCCACAACCTTGGGAGTTTCGTTCCAAGCCNGCTTGGCAGCGANTGATTATCATGCTNGGAGGGGTGACGGTTAANCTGATCCTCGGNGTTTTNATTTATNTCATGATCATGTTTGTCTGGGGTAAAACNATCGTGACGGNAAGCAATGTACCAAANGGATTGGAAGTGAGNCCATTGGTGGAGGAGCTNGGCTTTCGAGATGGGGATGTCATCCTCTCTTTTGATGGAGNNCCCCTTGAAAANCTCAATGATGCTTCTCGAATTTTATTGGTTCGCTCNCCAGAAACNGCGCGTGTTCGTCATNCCGATGGCACAACAGAAACCATAGCGATACCGGATGATTTTGGNCAACAGCTNTTTGCGTCTGGCGAACGTCCTTTTTCTGCTTTGGTNNTGGCNAAAATNATGNNTGTNGAATCGGAGTCACCAGCCGAACAAGCAGGACTNCTNTCNGGGGATATTATTCGAGGGATCAATGGAGAAGANATCANNTCTTGGCAAGAAGTGCTTCAAANGTTTGCGGATTACGACAAATCTGAGGTNGNGCTTCGTGTTGAGCGTGACGGTCTGATCAACAGTTACTCCATGGCAGTTCGGGAAGACAACACCATNGGGATTCGNGTAGAATCTCCNGATGTCTCTGCAACAGANCTCACCTANAGCTTAGACGAAAGTNTCGTGGANGGNATTCGCTANGGATACTGGACCTTGTATGANTATGTGGCNCAGTTCAAGTTTGTNTTNACCAAACAGGGTGCATCNCAGCTNGGTGGTTTTGNAACNATCGGGAGTNTATTCCCNGGNACTTGGGANTGGCAGGCCTTTTGGCACACNACNGCACTGATCTCTATTATNTTGGCNTTTATGAATGTANTACCCATNCCNGCTTTGGACGGNGGNCATGTGATGTTTTTGGCNTATGAAATGATNACAGGTCGCAAGCCACACGACCGNGTGATGGAAGTCGCACAGATGATTGGGATCTTTTTGCTNCTNGGTCTCTTTGTGTATGCNAATGCGAATGACTTAATTCGCTTNTTGGGGTAAACAGANGTAAAAAAGGGTTTGAACAAGAAGAAAAAACGAATTATATTTGCNAGCACATTCCTCCTTAGCTCAGTTGGTTAGAGCATCTGACTGTTAATCAGAGGGTCCTTGGTTCGAGCCCAAGAGGNGGAGCAAGNAAAGCAAAAGCCAATCTATAAATAGATTGGCTTTTTGTTTTAACTAAACTTAAACTTCA